>NZ_JBOFQF010000043.1:0-12126 GCF_051660745.1 Segniliparus sp.
CCCCCCCCCCCCCCCCACGCCTCTTTCTTGGAGCTAGCCCAGCTGTCGGAGCTAGTCCAGCCGGGTCACCGAGCAGCCGGTGATCTGCGCGTCGGAGGGCGCGCTCCGACGCGCGTCTTGTTGGGCGGCCGCGGCGGACTCGCGCGTCGCGGAGGAGACCCCGGACGTGGTGCCGCCGCCCCGGCGCAACAGGTAGTGGCAGGTCGCGGAGTACAGGTTGCCGCCGCCATGCGGACCGGGCTTGGTGTGCGCGGCTGGGGTTGCTTCAGCTACGGGAGCGATGGAGCCGAGTGCTCCGACGGACATGGCCAGGGCGGCGATGACAGGGGTCTTCATGCGATTCCTTTTCTTCAAACAGGTGTCAAAGTGGGTTGTCGCTCGGTTGCTCGTCTTGTTGTCTGAGGCTCAGACTCCGTTGTCTTGAACTTCGCGCGACGAGAACTTCCCCTCCTATGGGCCGCTCTCATTCGAGTTAGACGCGCCAGAGCAGCGTCTGGTTCCCTCTCGTGGAAAATCCGACCAGGAAATCGCTTTGCGCGGGGAGCCCGCTGCTTAGGTGAGGGTGCGTCGTCCGGCGAGTGCTCGGCCCAGCGTCATCTCGTCGGCGAACTCCAAATCCCCGCCCATCGGCAGGCCCGAGGCGAGCCGGGTCACCTCCAGGTCCGGGAAGTTGGCGAGCATCCGGGCGAGGTATGTGGCGGTCGCCTCGCCTTCGGTGTTGGGGTCGGTGGCGATGATGATCTCGGTGACGGTCACGCCGTCCACGGTCGTGCCGAGCCGGGTCAGCAGCTCTTTGACCCGCAGCCGGTCGGGGCCGATTCCCGCGAGCGGGTTCAGCGCTCCGCCGAGCACGTGGTAGCGGCCGTGGAATTCCCTGGTGCGCTCGATGGCGACGACGTCTTTCGGCTGGGAGACCACGCAGATCCGGGACAGGTCTCTGCGGGAGTCCTTGCAGACCCGGCAGGTCTCCTCCGCCGCGATGTTGCCGCAGATATCGCAGAAGCGAACTCCGTCGCGGATTTTGGCGAGCGCCGAGCCGAGGCGCTCGATCTCGGACTTCGGCGACCCTACAAGATGGAACGCGATGCGTTGCGCGCCCTTCGGCCCGACTCCGGGCAGGCGGCTCAACTCATCGATAAGGTCCTGGACCGGGCCTTCAAACACCCCAGGATTCTACTGCGCCGAAGCTGCGCTGCTCACCAACGCGGCCGGTGATGCTGATAATTGGCGAGCGACGGGCGCTGCGGCGCGGCCACGAGCTCGGGCTCTGCGACGGGCTCTGGCTCCGGAACTGCGGCCTCCGCCGCTGTCTGCGCCTCGGGCGCGGGCGGGGCGGGCGGTTCCGCAGGGGCTGCGGCGGACGGGGCCTCGGGGGCTGTCGCGGGGAAGTCCGGCAGGCTCAAGTCGGGCAGGCTCAAGTCCGGGACGGATGCGGAGAGCCCCGGCGTCGGGGACGCGAGGGCAGGGGAGAGGGAAATGCCCGGCGACAAAGAGGGCACGGCTTCCGACAGCGACGAGGCGGAGAGCGTCGGGGCGGAAAGGGCCGGCTCCGGCGCGGCAGGCTGCTCGGGTTCCGGCTCGGCCGCTGTGGCGATCGGCTCGGGCTCCGGAAGGTCGATGTTGAGGGGGGAGAGGATCTGCGCGGCCAGGTCGCGGGCCTGGTTGTTCGCACTGCGGAAAGCCTGCAGGATCTTGCGCTGGAGCCCGTCGACGTCGGCGGGGTTCACCGCCGAGGGATCGATCTTGATGTCGCTGACTTCGCCAAGGCCGAGCACGGTGACGCTCACGTGGCGGTCCTGGTCGAAGCCGGTCGCCCGCACCGAAGCCACGTCGGTCTGCGCTTCGAGGTATTTGCGTTTGATCTCTTCAAGCTGTTCCAGCACTGCCTGGGGATCGGGGATGTTTGCGCTCACCCGTCATCACTCTCCTCTTCCGTTGCGAAAAACATACCAGGCGCGGTGTTTTCGGCGGTCCGTACACTTGGGATTCATGACCAGGTGCGCGGCGTTTCTGCGGGGAGTCAATGTGGGCGGCGTGAGCTTGCGGATGGCCGAGGTGAGGCAAACGGTCGAAGACGCGGGTTTCGCGGGGGTGAGAACAATCCTCGCCAGCGGGAATCTGCTTTTCGACCATGAGGGGGCGCTCGCTTCGGCGAAACAGGGGGTGGAGGAGGCGCTGCGCGCGGGCTTCGGCTACGAGGCGTGGGTCTTGGTCTACGATCTCGCCGAGGTGGCCCGGATCGAAGCGGCGTTCCCTTTCGAAGAGTCCGACGACATACAGTCGTATGTTGTCTTCTGCTGCGATCCGGATGTGCTGGACGAGCTGTCGGCCCTGCGGCTCGAAGCCCCGGAGCGGCTCGCGAGGGGGGAGGGGGTCTTGTACTGGCAGACCCCGAAGGGCACGACGCTCGACGGCGAGATGGGCAAAGCGATGGGCAAGAAGCGCTATAAGTCCAGCACGACCACCCGGAACCTCCGGACGGTCCGCAAGGTGCTGTCCTTGGCATGATCCAGAAGGACCAGTCCGGGAGACCAGGACGGCTCATCCTGGAAGAGCTCTGCCGCGACGTTGGGCCGCTTGGGCGAGCATGGCTGGTGGCTGGAAGCCGCCGATTTGCTGTTCGAGCAGTTCGGCCAGTCGTATTGTGGTGCGGTCTTCAAACATTGGGCCGATGAGCTGCACTCCGACCGGCAGGCCCTCGGGGGATCGGCCCGCGGGTATAGCTGTCGAAGGCAGGCCGGGCATCGTGGCCAGACCGGCCCAGGCGAGCTGGTCGAAGTACGGGTGCTCGACCCCGTCGATGTCGAGCCTGCGTTCCAGCAGATCAGGGTTGTGGTCGTGCGGGAACGCGGGAGTCGGCGTGATCGGGCACACGACGGCGTCGAACTCGCCGAACAGCTGCCGCCAGCCGTGGCGATGGATCTCGCGGCGGTTGTCCACCTCGATCCAATCGCGGTGGCTCAAGACCATGCCGCGCAGCCGTGCCGCGTCGAGGCTGTGGTCGTGCGCGCTCAGGCAGGCTGCGCGGGCCTGCAACTGCTCGTGCGTGTCGAGGGGAAATCGCGCCACGGAGCCAGAGAACAGCAATTGCGTGTACAGCGACGCGGCCTCGGCAAGGTCGGGCAGCAGCGGACTGTGCCTCTCGACGCGGGCGCCGCTGTCGGCAAGCGCGTCGGCCACTCGGTCGACGCCCGATCGAACCGCGGCCCCCGTCGCAAGGAGTGGATGCTGGTCGAGGACCAAGACTCGAAAGTCGCCGAGCGCCTCGTGGCGCGCGGGCGGCAGCGCCACCTCGTGCGCGACGCCGATCGTGAGCGGGTCCGGTCCTGCCATCACGCCAAGCAGGAGAGCGAGGTCACGGGCAGTGCGCGCCATCGGGCCGACGACAGCGAGGTCGGCCTCGGCAGGCAATGCCGGCGCGGGCGGCGGGACCATGCCGCGCATCGCTGCCAGCCCGAGCGTCGGCTTGTGCGCGTAGACGCCGCAGAAATGCGCGGGGACGCGCAGCGAACCGGCGAGGTCGGAGCCGATGGAGAGCGCGCCGAAGCCGGAAGCCAGGGCCGCGGCCGAGCCGCCGGAGGACCCGCCCGACGTGCGGCTGCGATTCCACGGGTTGTTGGTGGCGCCGTAGATCTCGTTGAAGCTCTGCACGTCTTGCAGTCCTAGGGGCACATTGGTCTTGCCGAGCACGACCGCGCCTGCGGCCTTGAGCCGCGACACTTGTACTGCGTCCTCGGGCGGTAGATAGTCCCGGTACTGCGGCATGCCCCAGGTCGTGGGCAGCCCGACCATGTTGTAGGACTCTTTGACCGTCACCGGAATTCCCAGCAGCGGCCGATCCTCACCCCGGCCGCGTGCCCGGTCGGCATGCCGGGCCGCCGCCCGCGCACGATCGAAGTCAGGCACGCAGATCGCGTTGATTGCCTTGTCGTCTCGCTCAATCCCAGCGATCGCGGCGTCGGTCAATTCCGCCGAGGACACTTCGCCAGCGCGTAACGCGGCCGCCAGATCACTGGCCGACCGAAAATTCCATTCCATGATTTCGACGCTAACGGTCCTCTGCGGAGGCCATAAAATCCCGCTCCTCGCAACCGAAACGAGCCGAGGGCTCCCCGGCGAGAGGCCACATCGGAGTGTCGACCGCAAGAAGCGCCGTGATTGGAACCGGTGCCACCGCTCATCCCAGCGGGGCGGCGCGCTGTCGGCAATGTCTTGGCCCGCAAACACCTAGCCAATGTCTTGGCCCGCAAACACCTAGCCGCCCTGGTTTTCACGCGGCAGGGGCACGAGCTGGCGGCGGAGCAGTGTGTGGGCGAGCCGTGCCGTCGCGAGCAGCTCCTCGCGCGCGGAGCCGAGGTTGGATTGCGCGGACAACCCGTGCCAGACGGCCTGGACGAGCCCGGTCAGCGCCGAGGGGTCGGCGCCGTCCGCCAGCGCCCCGTCCCGGCCCGCCTGTTCGAGGCGCGCGAGCAGCGTCCGCTCGTTCGAGGCGTGGAGCTCGGCGATATAGGCGCTGGTGTCGAGCGTGCCCGCGCTGTCTGCCATCGCGGCGCTGCTGACGAGGCATCCGGGGTGCGCGGCAGCTGGCTGGGTGAACTCATGGACCGAGTCGACGAGGACGCGTTCGACGACTGCCTCGGCGTTCTTCTCCAGCACGGCGCGCTGGTAGATCTCCCGGTACCGCTCCGCGTAGGTCCGCACTGCCTCCTCGAACAGCCCGGCCTTGCTGCCGAAGGCCGTGTACAGGCTGGAGGCGGAGACGCCGAGGGCCTCGGTCAAAGCCCTGGTCGAGACGCCGGAATACCCGCGCCGCCAGAACAGGCGGGCGGCTGCGAGGACCGCCTGGTCGCGGTCGAAGGCGCGTGGTCGGCCACGGTTGCGGCCAGGGTCGGCTTGCATTCTGTATCGTTCGCTCCATAATTTGTGTTATGGAGCGAACGATACAGAAAAAACTACCGGTCGGCCAGGGCAGCTGGGTCGTGGTCGACGTGTACGGGGACCCGGCGGCTGCGGGCATTGTCGTTTTCCCCGGCGTGATGAGCGACGCGAACACATGGCGCGCTGTCGCGGCGGGTGTGGCGGCTTGGCCGTCGGTGGCGGTGGTCAATCGTCGGGGGCGTGCGCCATCGGGTCCTTTGACCAGCGAGTATTCGTTGCAGAGGGAGGTGGAGGACCTGGGCGTGGTCCTGGACGAGCTCGGCGGCTGGGACACGGTCTTCGGTTGGAGCTACGGCGCCTTGGCCGTGCTCCTGGCGGCCAACTGCCGTCCGCTCGGGCACGTGATCGCCTATGAGCCGGTGCTGGGCCCGTTCGCCGCCGACGCGCTCGCCGGCCTCAAGGCGGCGGACGAGCAGAAGGACTGGGATCGCAGCGTCGAGATCGTGAACCGGCAAGTCTCCGGCTTCTCCGAAGCGCATGTGGAGGCCTTGCGGGCCGATCATGAGGTGTGGGCGGGCCTGCGCTCGCTCGCCGAGCCGCTGCACGCCGAGCTCGACGCGCTCAACACAGCCCCGGTCCCGCAGGCTTTGGGGCTGCGGGCAGGCCGGGTCGATTTGGTCGTCGGCGGACGGAACAGGGGAACGGCCCCGTACGGGACTGCGTTCGACGACGTCCGGCGGCGCACCCCTGAAGCGAAGGTCCACGAATTCCCGGGCCAGGGGCATCTCGCCCATGTCGAAGACCCTGGCGGGCTCAGCCGTCTGATCGACGCGCTCGCCCCTCGGACGGGCGGGCGTTAGGCCGCGAGGCGCTTTGCGAGGTTGCCGAGAACCTCGCCCTGGATCTTCTTCAGGCCGAGGGGCGCGAAGATTCCCTCGAAGATCCCGCCGATCCCGCCAGCCCCGTTCCACGTGGTCGTCACCGTGACCTGCGAGGCCCCGCTGCCGGACGGGACGACGTTCCACACGGTGACGAGGCTGGAGTTCGCGTCCTTCTCGGTGACCGTCGAGCCGTCCAGCGCGACCGAGGCCTTGATGTCGCGGGAGCGGGACTTGGTCGCCTGCAGCGTCCACTGCGCCACCGTGCCAGACCCCGTGCCGCCCTCCAGGACCCGGTAGTCCCGGTAGTGCTCGCTCAGGATCGCGGGACGGACCTCGCGATAGTCGGCGACGGCGGCGAGGGCCGCCTCCGGGCTCGCCGCGATGACCAGGCTGCTTTCGGCTTTCACTTGTCCCATGGCCCCATCCTAGCCGGTGGGTTTGGCGCGAGCCTGCCACATTCCTCTGGCAGAGCGCGCGCGGAGTGGCTACCGTGGAGATATGGCCGTCGATTATGAGGCCGGTTTGCTTCGGCTCGCAGACTCGTACCGGCGGATCCCCGCCGGGGAGCCAGTGCGCCTTGCGAAGCAGACGTCGAACCTTTTCCGCCTAAGGGCCAAGCCTGCCGCGCCGGGGCTGGACGTCTCCGGCCTCTCCGGGGTGTTCGATGTGGACCCGCAGGCGCGCACGGCCGAGGTCGGCGGGATGTGCACGTACGAGGACCTGGTCGCCGCGACCCTGCCGCACGGCCTCTCGCCGCTTGTTGTGCCGCAGCTCAAGACCATCACGCTCGGCGGCGCGGTCACCGGACTCGGGGTGGAGTCGGCCTCGTTCCGCAACGGCCTGCCGCACGAGTCGGTTCTGGAACTCGATATTTTCACCCCGACGGGCGAGATCGTCACGGCGCGGCCCGGGCCCGCCGGCCCCGGAGGCATAGCGCAGGGCGAGCACAGCGATTTGTACTTCGGCTTCCCGAACTCCTACGGCACGCTCGGCTACGCCACCCGGTTGAAGATCGAGTTGGAGCAGGTGGCGCGGTATGTCGCGGTGCGCTCGGTCCGATTTTCCAATCTCGATGAGCTGAGCGGGGCGATTGTCGCGATCTGCGCCGAGCGGGCCTGGGACCGCGAAGCGGTGGACTACGTCGACGGGGTGGTCTTCTCGCCGGAGGAGGCCTACCTCGTGCTCGGCAGGCAGACCGAGGAGCCGGGGCCGACCAGCGACTACACCGGCCGGAAGATCTTTTACCAGTCGATCCGGCACGGGGCGGAAGGCCGGGTGGAGCGCGACCGGCTCGCCATCCACGACTACTTGTGGCGCTGGGACACGGATTGGTTCTGGTGCTCGCGGGCCTTCGGGGCGCAGCACCCCGTCGTCCGGCGGTTGTGGCCGAGGCGGTGGCGGCGGTCGAGCGTGTACTGGAAGCTCGTCGCCCTCGACCGCCGGTTCCACATCGCCGACCGGCTCCAACGGCGCGCGGGCCGCCTGCCGCTGGAGCGGGTCGTCCAAGACGTCGAGGTGCCGGTGGACCGCCTGGCCCCGTTCGTGGAGTGGTTCCTCGGCGAGACCGGGATCGCGCCGGTGTGGCTCTGCCCGATCGTCTTGCGCGAGCCCCATGCGGGCGCGGACCCCGCGCAGCCGTGGACGCTCTACCCGTTGGAGTCGGGCAGGACATGGGTGAACATCGGGTTCTGGTCCGCGGTGCCGCAGAGCCCCGGCGACCCGAGCCGCACGAACCGACTGGTCGAACGGGCCGTGGCGGAGTTCTCCGGCCACAAGTCGCTGTACTCGGAGTCGTTCTACACGCCCGAGGAGTTCGAGAAGCTGTACGGCGGGCAGCGCTACCGCGACCTCAAGGCCCGATACGACCCGGAGGGCAGATTCTTGACGCTGTACCAGAAGACAGTCCGGAACAAATGAGCATGTGGCTGAGGAGCGCGCGATGACTACGACACTGTCCAAGACGAAAGCGGAAGGGCTCGCGCAACTGCTGGCCTCCTACATGCTGCCGGACGAGGGCGTCGGGGAGAACGCGCGCGAGCCAGGCGGCCCCGGGGCTTTGGACCTGAGGTTCACCGCCTTCGACGGGAGCTCGGCGGGGCCGCCCGACGCCCGCTACGGCTGCCATCTCACGAGCGAGCGGGGCGCCCGCTACCTCTTCACCGCGCCCGGCGAGCTGGGGCTCGCCCGCGCCTATGTCTCGGGCGAGCTGCGCTTGTCCGGAGTGCGCGAAGGCGACCCGTACGAGGCGCTGCGGCTGCTCGCGGACAATTTGCGGTTCCATCCGCCGTCGGCGGTGGAATTGCTCAGGACCGTCGCGGCGCTCGGGCCGAGGGCGCTGGCCCCAATCACGCCGCCGCCGCAGGAGGCGCGCCCGCGCTGGCGGCGGGTCGCCGAGGGCCTGCGGCATTCCAAGGCGCGCGACGCCGAGGCGATCCACCACCACTACGACGTGTCCAACACCTTCTACGAGCACGTGCTCGGCCCGTCGATGACCTACACTTGCGCCTGCTATCCCGAAGCCGACGCGTCCCTCGAAGCCGCGCAAGAGCACAAGTACCAGCTCGTGTTCGACAAGCTGGCCCTCAAGCCGGGGGACCGGCTGCTCGACGTCGGCTGCGGATGGGGCGGCATGGTGCGCCACGCCGCCGAGCGCGGGGTCAAAGCGCTCGGGGTGACGCTCTCCGCGCAACAGGCGCAGTGGGCGCAGCAGGCGATCGAGCGCGAAGGCCTCGGGGATCTCGCGGAGGTGCGGCACGGCGACTACCGGGACGTGGCCGAAGGGGGCTTCGACGCGGTCTCCTCCATCGGGCTCACCGAGCACATCGGCGTGGCGAACTATCCGGCGTACTTCGCCTTCCTCGGCGACAAGCTCAAGACCGGCGGCCTCTTGCTCAACCACTGCATCACCCGCCCGGACAGCAAGCTCGTGAACCGCGCCGGGTCGTTCATCGACCGCTACGTCTTCCCTGACGCGGAGCTCGCGAGCTCCGGGCGGATCACCGTCGAGGTCCAGGACGCCGGGCTCGAGGTCCGCCACAGCGAGAACCTGCGCGAGCACTACGCGATGACGCTGCGTGATTGGTGCCGCAACCTCGCCGACCGCTGGGACGAGGCGGTCGCCGAGGTCGGCGAGGGCACCGCGCGGGTCTGGGGCCTCTACCTCGCGGGTTCGCGATTGAACTTCGAGCGCAACAACATCCAGCTGCACCAGGTCCTCGCGGTCAAGACCGACGAGCGCGGAGGGGCTGCGCTGCCGCTGCGCCCCTGGTGGCGGCCATGACGAGCGGGCCGTACACTGGCTCGCGATGGACGACACGTTCCAGGTCGATCTTCGCGGGGTCGTCGACCTGCTCTCCCACCATTTGTACTCGAGCCCCAGGGTCTACCTGCGGGAGCTGTTGCAGAACGCCGTCGACGCGATCACGGCCCGCCGCGCGCTGGACCCGGACGCGCCGGCCGAGATCCGGATCGACGCGACGGGCGGCGCGCTGACCGTCGCCGACACCGGGATCGGCCTCGCGGCGGACCAGGTGCGGGAGTTCCTCGCCACCATCGGGCGCAGCTCGAAGCGCGACGACTTCGGCTTCGCGAGGCACGAGTTCCTCGGCCAGTTCGGCGTCGGCCTGCTCTCCGCGTTCCTCGTCGCCGACGAGGTCGAGGTCACGACGAAAGCGGCGGGCAGCCCGCCGGTGCGGTGGGTCGGCCGCTCCGAAGGGTCGTACTCGACTGAGCCCGCGCAGCGCGACGAGGTCGGCACGACGGTCCGGCTCGTCGCGCGCCCCGGCGCGGGCGAGTGGTTCGACCCGCGCACTGTCCGCGACGTCGTGGCGCTTTTCGGCTCGATGCTGCCGTACCCGGTCGCCGTCAACGGCGAGCGTGTCGCAGGAGGCGGGCTGCCGTGGGAGAAAGACGGGCGCAGCACCGGGCGGCGGGCGGCGGACCTCGTCGGCTACGCCCAGGACGTCCTGGGGTTCACCCCGTTCGACTTCGTGGAGCTCGAAGCCCCGGAGGCGGGTTTGACCGGGGTCGCGTACATCTTGGGGCACACCGCGAACCCCGCGCAATCCGGCGGGCACCGGGTCTACGTGAAGCGGATGCTGCTCGCCGAGGAGGCAGACCGGCTGCTTCCGGATTGGGCGTTCTTTGTCCGCTGCGTCGTGAACGCGGAGGAGCTGCGCCCGACCGCCAACCGCGAGGCCCTCTACGAGGACGAGCTCCTGGCGAGCGTGCGCGAGACGCTCGGGGCGCGTCTGCGGTCCTGGCTGATCGGCCTTTCGGCAGCCGAGCCTGCAAGGCTGCGTGCCTTCCTGGACGCGCACTATCTCGGGGTCAAGGCGCTGGCGGTCCACGACGACGAGATGTTGCGGATCATCGGGCGGTTCTGGCCGTTGCAGACCAGCCATGGCCCCATGACGCTCGCCGAGCTGGCCGAGGGGGAGGGGACGATCGGGTACACGCCCCGGTTGGACGAGTTCCGCCAGCTCTCCCAGATCGCGGCAGCCCAGGGGATCGTTCTGATCAACGCGGGCTACGCCTACGACGCGGAGCTGGTCGAGCGCTACGCCAGGGTCGACCCCGCGTTCTCGGCGCGCAGGATCGGCCCAGGCGACCTCGCCACGCGGCTCGACGAGCTCGAACCGGAGCTCGCCAGGGCGCTTGTGCCCTTCCTCGCGGCCGCGGGCCAGATCCTCGGGCCGCTCGGCTGCGAGGTGGTGGTGCGCAGCTTCGAGCCCGCCGGGGTCGCAGCCTTGTATCTGCTTGACCGGGCCGCCGCGCACCAGAGCGATGTGCGGGCGACCAAAGGGCTGATGGGCCAGTCGCAGATGGACGAGTTGTGGTCGGAGCTTTTGTCCGTGTTCGAGAAACCTGCGGCGGGAGGCCCGCAGCTCGTGCTGAATTTCCGCAACCCGCTGGTGGAGCAGATCGCCGGGCTCGCCGACCGGCCCAAGCTCTTGCGCCCGGTGCTCGAGGGCGTCTACGGCCACGCGTTGCTGTTGGGCCAGCACCCGCTCAGAGGAGCCGACTCGGCTCTGCTCAACCGCTCGTTCCTCGGCTTGGTGGAGCTGGCCTTGGCCGAAGGAGGCTCCGATGAGCGGTGAAGAAGAACTGCTGGTCGAGCTGCGGGAGGCCGTCGGCCTCGGCCATGGTCGGACCCAGATCGAGGCGATGGAGCTGGTGCTGGCCAAAGCGCAGGCCCAAGGCGAGGACGCGGTGGAGCACGCGACGCGCGTCCGGCTGGTCGAGGCGTACACCTTCGGCGGCGAGCCGGAGAAGCTGTTCTCGGCCTTCGCCTGGTGCCTCGCGGCCTACGAGCGGGGCGAGCGCCAGCACGAGTTCCGGCTGCTGTGGGCGTTCAAATGGATCGCGCACGGGTTCACCAGGTTTCCGCAGATCCCGCTCGCGCAAGGCCGCGCGATGCACGACGAGATGGAGCGCCGGTTCCGCGAGGCGGGGCAGTCGATGCAGCCCGTGCACCAGTACCGCTGCCAGTTCGCGCAGCACATCGGGGATCCGGGCACGGCGGCCGAGGAGTTCCGGCTCTGGGGCCTGAGCACCAGGGGCGCGTTGTCCAACTGCACGGTGTGCGACCCGACCGCGCGGGTGGCGTACCACAACTGGGCCCGCGACTACGAGGAGTCGGTGCGCATCGCCAGGGCCGCGCTGGACTCGGGCAAGCGCTGTGTCTCGGAGCCGCAGGCGATGATGACGATGCTCCTGGAGCCGTGCCTGAAGATCGGACGGCCCGACCAGGGCATGCGCGCGCACCGCGCCGCGTACCCGGCTGTGCAGGACAACCGTTTCGAGACGGGCCTGGTCTCCGAGCACATCAAGTTCTGCGCGCATGTCGGCGAGGCCGACCGGGCGTTCGAGCTGGCGGTGCGGCATTTGGACTGGCTGGACGGGGTCGCGACCCCGTCCGAGGACATGCGCCTGTCGACCGCGTGCGCTGTCGCGTTCCGGGTCGCGGCGGCGGGGGGCCACAAGGGCGAGCTGGTGCGCCGCCCCGCGTACGGCGGCCGTCCGGCGGGCGAGACGGAGGTGTCGGAGCTCGGGGACGAGCTGGCGGCGCGGGCGTTCGCGATCGCGGCCCAGTTCGACGAGCGGAACCAGAGCCTGGAGCAGTCCAACGGGGTGCGAGAATGGCTGGCGGTGTGAGCGGGCGGACGGTTTCGCGATTCGATGGAACTTCGACGGACGGCGCTGCGTCTAACCTGGATGTAGCGGGTTGCTGTTTTTTTGATCGTGAAGGAGGTGTCGTGTGGCTGGTGTGTCGGTCAGCGAGGAGTCGGTGAGGGCGATTGGGAAGGCGTGTGACGAGCTTTCGGGGCATTTGGACAAGATCAGTGGGGATGTGGACAAGGTTTCG
>NZ_JBOFQF010000044.1:0-101458 GCF_051660745.1 Segniliparus sp.
TCGCCGAGCACCCCGTGCTCGGCGAGGCCCTGCACCGTGAGAACGCGCAGGCCGCGCAGGCCGAGATCCACCGTCTCGGCGAGCTGGCGGGCAGCCCCGAGGCCCAGGAGTGGGGCGATCTCGCCGAAGCGCATCCGCCACAGCTGAAGAACTACGACCGATACGGCAACCGGGTCGACGAGGTGGTGTACGACCCGAGCTACCACCGGCTCATGGACGTCGCCGTCACGAACGGGATACACGGAGCGCCGTGGGCGGATCCGAGGCCCTTCGCGCACCTCGCGCGGGCCGCGAAGATGGTCGTGTGGGGCCAGGCGGACCCTGGCCACCTGTGCCCTGTCTCCATGACGTACGCCGTCGTCCCCGCCCTGCGGGCGAACCCCGAGATCTCCGCGGCGCACGAGCCGAAGCTCGCCGCGCGGGTCTACGACCCCTCCTCGCGCCCGGCCGCCCAGAAAGACGGCCTCATCGCGGGCATGTCGATGACGGAGAAGCAGGGCGGCTCCGACGTGCGCGCGAACACCACGCAGGCAGTCCCGCAGTCGGACGGCAGCTACCGGATCACCGGCCACAAATGGTTCACGTCCGCGCCGATGTCCGACCTCCTCCTCGTCCTCGCGCACGCGCCGGGCGGGCTGTCCTGCTTCTACTTGCCGAGGATCCTGCCGGACGGCAGCCGCAACAACATGTCCGTGCAGCGGCTCAAGGACAAGCTCGGCAACAAGTCCAACGCTTCGAGCGAGGTGGAGTACGACGAGGCGACCGCCTGGCTCGTCGGCGAGGAGGGCAAGGGGGTCAAGACCATTGTCGAGATGGTCAATATGACCCGCCTCGACTGCACGCTCGCCACCTCCACCGCGATGTCCCTCGCGACCGCGCAAGCCGCACACCACGCCACGTACCGCAGCGCGTTCGGCTCGCACCTGGTGGACCAGCCGCTGATGCGCAACGTGCTCGCGGATCTCGCAGTCGAGGCGGAGGCCTCGCTGACCACGGCCCTCTGGCTCGCGGCCCTGGTGGACAAGTCCGTCGCCGGGGACGAGCAGAAGAAAACCCTCCTCCGGATCGGCCTCGCGGTCAGCAAGTACTTCATCTGCAAACGCGGACCCGCCCATGCGGCGGAAGCCTTGGAATGCCTCGGCGGCAACGGCTACGCCGAGGAGTCCCGGATGCCCCGCATCTACCGGGAGGTCCCGCTGCTGTCGATCTGGGAGGGCTCGGGCAACGTCGCAGCACTCGACGCGCTGCGCGCCATGGCCAAGCAGCCGGAGTCCGTTGCGCTGCTCTTCGCCGAGTTCGACGCGGCGCGTGGCGCGGACGCCCGGTACGACAGCGCCGTCGCGGCCCTCAAAGCCGAGTTCTCCGACGGAGGCTTCGACACGATCCAGCACCGGGCCCGCAGAATCGTGGGCGGCCTGGCGCTCGCGCTGCAAGGGTCGCTCCTGATCCGCCACGGGCACCCGGCCGTCGCGGACGCGTTCGCGGCGAGCCGTTTCTCGCAGGACGGCTTCGGCTGGACTTTCGGGGCGCTCCCCGCAGGAGTCGACCTCGCGCCGATCCTGGAGCGCGCCGTCCCGAAGGCGTGAGTTACGGCCGCCACATCATCAGGCCACGATCCGCCCTGAACCCAGAGCGCTCATACAGCGGTATGGACTCCTCGGTCGGCGACAGCACGACCTTGGAGTAGTTCCGAGACCGCGCCTCCGCCAACACTGCCGCCACCAACTGCGCGCCCATTCCCCTGTCTCGGAACTCCGCACGCACATAGAGATGGCCGAGATAACCCCAGCAACCGCTCGCCATCGGAACAGGGCTCGGCATCCGCCGAAACTCCGTGAGACAGACCATGCCCGCCACACGGCCATCCGTCTGGACGGTCCAGACGGCGCGGGCATCGGACGACATCCACCTCGCCACATCAGCGATAAAGGCTTGATCGGGCTCAGTCTGCGCCACCTCCTCGCCCGCTCGCTCCAAGGCCCAAGCCCAGCGAAGCACAGCGACATCCGCTGGATCCCCGAATCCGATCATCATGCGACGAGAGTACTCAAGAACACCACTTCCAACAGGCCCGCGTCTCGGGGTCGATCAGGCCGGTGAGCGCGCTCGTCTTGTCCACGCCCCGCAACCCCAACCGGACGAAGGACTTCCTGCGCCGGTCCCGTTCGTCCTCCGACGACCCGCCCGGGTCCACACAGGACAGCAGCCGCACCGCAAGGGGCCGTGGCCGATCGGGCCGCAAGCTCGTCAGGAACTACGCCCTCGGATGCGCCGTCGCATAGACCTCGCGCAGCGTCGTCGCGGAGACCATCGTGTAGATCTGCGTCGTCACGACGCTCGCATGGCCGAGCAGCTCCTGCACCACACGCACATCCGCGCCGCCTTCGAGGAGATGGGTGGCGCAGGAGTGGCGCAGCGTGTGCGGGGAGATCTCCGCCTTCACTCCCGCTTTCGCCGCAGCGCTGCGCAGCGAGGCCCATGTGCTTTGTCGGGAGAACCGCTCTCCCCTCGCGTTGAGGAACAGCGCGTTCGTCGCTTTGCCTGGGGGTACCTCCCGCGGATACGATCGGCTTGCCGATCCGCGGGGGATGCGCGCGGCGAGCAGCGCGGGCCTTCCCCGCACGAGGTACGCCTCCAGTGCCGACACGGCAGGGCCGCCGAGCGGCACGAGCCGTTCCTTGTCGCCTTTGCCGAGCACTCGCGCCGAGCGGACCTGGAAGTCCGCGTCGGGGACGTTGAGGCCGACCGCCTCGCTCACCCGGCACCCCGTGCAGTACATGAGCTCCAACAGCGCCTGGTCGCGCAGCGCCCGAGGGATGTCTGCCTCGGAGTCCGCCGCCCCCGAAGCCTCGATGATCGCGATCACCTGGTCCACCGGCAGCGCTTTCGGCAGCCTGCGCCCAGGCTGCGGGGGCTTCACCCCATGCGCCGCGTCTTGTTGCGTCATTCCTTCGAGCGCCGCGAATTTGTGCAGCCCGCGCACAGCGGAGAGGCCTCGTGCGGCGCTGGACTGGGCGAGGCCCATCCCCTCGGGGTCGCGGGACCAGGCGAGGAACTCGGCGACCTGGGCGCTGGTCACATGCCCGAGGTCGGACACCGAACGCCCGCGAAGGAAGTCCATGTACCGATGCAAGTCCCGCCGGTACGAGGAGATCGTGTGCTTCGAGGCTCCTCGTTCGACAGTCAGATGGTCGAGGTACGACTTGACCTGCTCGGAAAGCTTGTCGCTCGTCAGTGGCCCTTCCGCTGCGCGAACGCGGTGGGCTGCTGCGGCCACGGGGCGTCGCCGGGGCGCGGCGTCCCCTCCCCGCTGAGCGCGAGCTTTGCCGCGAGGATCCCCGTCGCCGAGGTGGCGTTCTCGATGTCGCCGGAGAAGACCCGCGCGACCGCCTCGTCCAGCGGGACCCACGCCAGGACTACGTCGAGCTCCTCGTCGTGCGCGGGCGGGCGCTCCCCTGGCGCGATGCCGGTCGCGAGGAACACGCGGACGACCTCGTCGGTGAACCCCGGCGAGAGCGCCACGTCGGCGAGCACGGACCATGTCGCGGCGGTGAACCCGGTCTCCTCCAGCAGCTCCCGCGCGGCGGCGGGCTGCGCGGGCTCGCCCGCGAGGTCCATGAGCCCGGCGGGCAGCTCCCACAGCCTGCGGCCCATCGGATGGCGGTACTGGTGGATCAGCGCGACCCGGCCTTCCGCGTCCACGGCGGCCACGGCGACGGCGGCATGGTGCTCGACGACCTCGCGCGGCGCCACGTTGCCGCCGGGCATCCGGACCTTGTCCTTGCGCAGCGCGATGATGGCGCCCTCGAACACGAGCTCGGAGGACACCAGCTCGAAATCGTGCGTGCCGGGCTCAGTCATCGGAGCCCGCCTCGGCCTGGACCGGTCCGGACCGGTGCGCCAACGCCGCCTCGACGAGCGCCGCGAAGAGCGGGTGCGGCCGGGTCGGCCTCGACTTCAGCTCGGGGTGCGCCTGCGTGGCGACGAGGAACGGGTGGTCCGAGGCGCGGTACTCCACGAACTCGACGAGCGAGCCGTCTGGCGACGTCCCGCTGAACACCAGGCCCGCCTCGGCGATCTTGTCGCGGTAGGCGTTGTTCACCTCGTAGCGGTGGCGGTGGCGCTCGTCGACGCGGGTGGCGCCGTACGCCTTCGCGACCAGGGACCCGTCGGCGAGCACCGCCGGGTACGACCCCAGCCGCATCGTGCCGCCGAGGTCGGCCTCGCCGGAGACCGCTTTCACCTGGTCCGCCATCGTCGCGATGACCGGGTCCGGGGTGTCCGGGTCGAACTCCGCCGAGCTCGCCTGCGACAGGCCCGCGGAACGGGCCGCCTCGATGACCACGCATTGCAGCCCGAGGCACAGGCCCAAGAGCGGCAGGCCGTGCGCCCTGGCGTATCGGATCGCCCCGATCTTGCCCTCGATGCCCCGGATGCCGAACCCGCCGGGGATCACCACGCCGTCCACGTCGGCGAGCGCCGTGGCCGCGCCCTCGTCCGTCTCGCAGTCGTCGGAGGCGACCCAGCGCACCAGCACTTTGGACCGGTTCGCGAAACCGCCCGCGCGCAACGCCTCGGTCACCGAGAGGTACGCGTCGGGCAGGTCGATGTACTTGCCGACGATCGCGATCGCCACCTCGCTCTTCGGGTGGTGGACCCGGTCGAGCAGCTGGCCCCATTCGGTCCAGTCCACGTCGCGGAACGGCAGGCCGAGCTTGCGGATCACGAACGCGTCGAGGTGCTGGCCGTGGATCACCTTCGGGATGTCGTAGATCGACGGCGCGTCCGGGCAGGCCACCACGCCGTCGGACTCCACGTCGCACATCATCGCGATCTTGTGCTTGACCGACTCGGGCAGCTCGCGGTCGCAACGCAGCACCAACGCGTCCGGAGTGATGCCGATGGCCCGCAGCGCGGCCACGGAGTGCTGCGTCGGCTTGGTCTTGAGCTCGCCGGACGGCGCGAGGTACGGGACGAGCGAGACATGCAGGAAGAACACGTTCTCCCTGCCCACCTCGCGGCGCAACTGCCGCGCCGCCTCGAGGAAGGGCTGGGACTCGATGTCGCCGACGGTGCCGCCGATCTCGACCACCACCACGTCGGGGTTCTCCGACTGCGTCTTGCCGTGCGACATGCCGACGATCCGGCGCTTGATCTCGTCGGTGATGTGCGGGATGACCTGCACCGTGTCGCCGAGGTACTCGCCACGGCGCTCCTTGGCGATCACCGTCGAGTAGACCTGGCCCGTCGTGACGTTCGCGAATCCGGGCAGGTCGCGGTCCAGGAAGCGCTCGTAATGCCCGATGTCGAGGTCGCACTCCGCGCCGTCCTCGGTGACGAAGACCTCGCCGTGCTGGAACGGGTTCATCGTGCCAGGGTCGACGTTGAGGTACGGGTCGAGCTTGGTCATCGTGACCCGCAGGCCGCGCCGGGTGAGCAATTGCCCGAGGCTCGACGCGGTCAGGCCCTTGCCCAAGGAAGAAGCCACCCCGCCGGTGACGATGATGTATTTCGCCGGAGACCGGCCTGAAGATCGAGACCCGCTCGCAGAGGCAGAGGGGGAGGAAAAGGCACCGGTCACGGATCTTCACTGTAACAGGGGCTGGGGGCTGCGGCGCGACATACCGGGCCCCAAGCTCCGTGGCGCGGGAAAACAGCAGCTCAGGACCGTAGCGCGCGGAGCGTCCACGGCACGGCGTTCACCCCACAGCGGGGACGATGGCGGACGCGCCCGCGCCAGTCCCGTACTGGCCCGCGTGGCCCTGCGTCTGCTCGACGAGCGCGAGGGCGGCGGCGATTTGGCCGACCGGGCTGCCCACGTTGTCGATCGTGCTCAACTGCGTCCCTTTGTCCGCGCGGACGAGCGCCACCGGCGCGGAGCCGTCCGCCGATCCGGATCGGCCCGCGAGCACCGCACCGCCGAGGCGGGCCCGAAGCGCCTTGGCGAACCTGGCGGTCGCAGGCCCTTGGTCGCCAGAGTCGGCGGGGAGCGCGCCACCGGTCACAAGCACAACCGCTGTGGCCGGAGCGGGCTCCTGCGCGACCGAGAGGTACCCGTTCTCACGGAGCAGGTTGACCGCGTTGGCCCGCTCCTCGGGCTTGACCTTGTCCTGCGCCTGTTGCGAGAGGACCGCGCCGAGGAGGTCGCCGACCCGGCTCTGCTGGTCGAAGTTCTTCGGGTCGAGCGGAGCGCCCGCAGGGATGATGTTGTCCACGACAGTGCGCAACTTCTCCTCGTTCGCAGTGCTCACGAACGCGTCCGTCACGCCGATGTGCCCGGCCAGTTGCGCCCCCGCCTTGCCGAGGTACTCCTTCACCGCGTCCACATCGCCCTGGTCTGCCCCCGGAACCGTGACCACGACGACGCTCTGGCCGGTGAGGATCCCCGCCACCGCACGGCCGCCGACCGCTCGGGCGAACGCGTCCACCTCCCCTTGCCCAGCCGCCGCTTTCTCGCCCGTCCGAGCCGCGGGGGCGGTCGCGCCTGCCGTCCCGATCGCTTTCGGCGAATCGCCGGACAGCCGAAGGGGCGAGCCGACGAGGACGCCCGAGCCCAGCACCGCCCCAATGATCACAGCGATCAGGACGGCGAGCAGCGATGCGGCGAAATTCCGGAAGGAGACCATGCGAGACGCCTACGTGAGCCAGCCCTGAATCGACTGCGCCACGGAGTGCCACAGCGACTCGACGCCCTCAACAAGGTGGAACTGCTGGCCGAAGGCCATGAAGAGCACCACGCCCGCGACGATCAGCATCATCACCAGGAAGGCGACGAGGCCGCCGGTGTGCTTGGTCGCGTAGAGCGAGGCGAGCGCTTTCGCGTCGACCAGCTTCTGCCCCACTTTCAACCGGGTGAGGAAGATCGACGGGCTCGAGCCGCGCTGCGCCGGGTCGAAGAAGTCGCCGAGCGACGCGGTGTGGCCCGCCGTGACGAGGATCGACGCGCCGTGGTGGTGCGCGAGGATGAGCGCGAGGTCGGCGGGCTCGAGCGAGGCGGGGAATGTCACCGCGCCGATGCCGAGGTCCTGGATGCGCTCAAGGCCGGGGGCGGTGCCGTCGAACTCGGCGGGCAGGATCACCTGCGCGCCGCTCTTGAGCGCCTCGGCGGAGATGAGCTCCGGGTTGCCCACGATGAGGTCGGGGCGCAGCTTCTGCCGGACGATCGTCTCCGCGCCCTTGCCGACGCCGATGAGCACCGGGAGGAACTCCCGGATGAACGGACGCAGCGCCTTGAGGTCCTCCTCGTGGTCCTCGCCGTCCGCGACGACCACGACGTGGCGGCCTTCGATCCGCACGTCCACGTCGGGGATGCCGACCGAGTCGATGAGGAGGGGGCTCTCGGCCCTGATGAACTCGATGGTGTTGCCGGAGAACGCCTCGAGGTGGTTGATCAGGCTCGTCTTCGCGCCGGAGATGAGCTCGCCGATCTGCGCCTCGTCGCGCTCGACCCCTTCGGCGAGCAGCTTCTCGCCGTTGTAGACGCCGCCCTCGTAGAGCCGGACCTTCGAGCCGTCGCGCACCTTGCTGAAAACGTCGTCGCCGACTGTGTCCACCAATGCGATGTTGTTGCTGACCAACACCTCGGGCCCCATGTTCGGGTAGCGGCCGGAGATGGAGGGGGCGGCGTTGATCACCGCCGCGACGCCCTTCTCCACGAAGGCGTCCGCGGTGACCTGGTCGAGGTCGGGCTCGTCGATGACGACGACATCGCCCTCCTTGACCTTGCGCAGGAGTTTGGCGGTGTCCCGGCCCACCCGAGCGGTGGCCAGGACGCCGGGCAGCGACTCGGACTTGCGGGAAAGGAGAGAGACCTTCATGCGCAGTATCATCACGCGCCACATCAGCCACAGGGCTGAGGCGCGCCGCCCGCGGCGAAGAATCAGTAGGATCAGAACATGGTTTCCCCCGACGAGCAGCCTCCGCGCTGGCTCAGCCCGGCCGATCTGGAGGCTTGGCTCGCGGTGGTGGCGCTCGTGATGCGGCTGCCCGGCGTGCTGGACTCTCAGCTGACGCGCGACAGCGGGCTCTCGCATCTCGAATACAGCGTGCTCGCCATGCTGTCCGAGAACGAAGAGCACACCCGCAGGCTCTCCGAGCTCGCGATGATCACAAATTCGTCCCTCTCCCGGCTGTCGCATCTGATCTCCCGGATCGAGGAGCGCGGGCTCGTGCGGCGGGAGGCCGACCCCCACGACGGGCGGTACACCAACGCGGTGCTCACAGACGAGGGCTACGAGCTGCTCAAAACCAGCGCGCCCGGCCATGTGGAGCGCGTGCGGTCGGCCGTCCTCGACGCGGTCGGCCCGGAGGAGTTCCATCATTTCGGGCGCACCGCGGCCCGCATCGTCAAACGCCTCGAAGAGCTGAACTAGCCGGGAAGGGCCCGCCTGCCCGCTCCCGGAGACGGCGACAGCCCCGGCCGGGGGCCGGGGCTGCCGCGTCGCGCGCACGCCGCGATCAGGCCAGCGAGGCCTCGATCTCAAGCGCGATGGCGACCTTCTCGCCGACGAGCCCTTGGGCCGCGTTGACGCCGAAGTCGCTGCGCTCGATGGTCGTGGTCGCCGAGAAGCCCGCGACCGGGGCTCCGCTCTGCGGGTTCTGCGCCACGCCGCCGACTTCGAGGCGCAGCTCGACAGGCTGAGTCACGCCGTGCAGGGTGAAGTCCCCGCCGACCAGGTAGCCGTCGCCGTCCTGGCGGACGCTCGTGGAGCGGAAGGTCGCCGTCGGATACGTGGCGACGTCGAAGAAGTCTGCGGACTTGAGGTGGTTGTCGCGCGCCTCGTTCTTGGTGTCGATCGAGGCGACCGCGATGTCGGCGGAGACAGAGGGGGTCCCGTCCTCCGCGACGGTGATCGTGCCGGAGAATTCGGCGAAGTTGGCGCGGACCTTGGCCACGCCGAGGTGCCGGACGGTGGCAGTCACTTCGGAGTGCACGGGGTCGATCGTCCACGTGCCCTGGGCAAGACCGGGAATAGTCGCTGTCATGAGATCTCCTTCGTTGTAGATTGAACGTTCAAGTAATACTTGAACGTTCAAGTAAACGCAAGAGCGGCAAAGGCTATTCCCGATTGCTCATTCCCGGGGAGTCTTGCAGGGATGAGGCCCAAGGCGGCAGGCGGCGGCGTGTACGGAAAAGAGCGAGGGACGAGCCCTGGGGGCACCTCCCACGAGCCCTGCGAGTGGGGGAGACACGAGGAGCCGACAACGCCGGAGGTCGCCCTGCGGGCCCCGGGAATCAGAGAGAGAGGTTGTCGCCCGACACCGGGTCGAAGACGAGCGCTTTCGCCGGGTCGAAGCTCAGCGGGCAGCTCGTGCCCGCCTTCGCGGCCGAATGCGCGGGCACGCGCGCGACAAGCTGTTTGCCCTCGCTGTCGCCCGTCCGGGCCGCTCCCCCGTCCGGGAGGGAGAAATAGAGGTAGCGGTGCGAGCCGACCGACTCGACGAGGTCGACGCCGGCCTCGAAGCGCGCCGCCCCGGCCCGGCCTTCCTCGCCGCGCACGTCCTCCTCGCCGCGCACGTCCTCAAAGAAGTGCTCCGGCCGCAGTCCGAGCAGCACGTCCTTGCCCAGCCCTTTTTGCTGCGCGCTCGCGGTCGTCTTCGCGAAAACCTCGGCGGGCAGGACAGCCAGCCCGAACGGGGTTCGCACCCCGTCTGCCGTGAGCTCGCCGGGGATGAAGTTCATCGACGGGGAGCCGATGAACTCGGCGACGAACCGGTTCTTCGGCCGGTCGTAGAGGTCCTGCGGGGCGTCGATCTGCTGCACCACCCCGCCCTTCATGACGACGACGCGGTCGCCGAGCGTCATCGCCTCGGTCTGGTCGTGGGTGACATAGACCGTGGTGGTCTGCAGCCGTTGGCGCAATCGCAGAATCTCGGCCCGCATCTGCACCCGAAGCTTCGCGTCGAGGTTGGAGAGCGGCTCGTCCATGAGGAACGCTTTGGGGTGGCGGACGATGGCCCGGCCCATCGCGACGCGTTGGCGCTGCCCGCCGGAGAGCTGGCCGGGCTTCCGGTCCAAGAGCGCGTCGAGGTCGAGGATCTTCGCGACGTCCTCGACCTTCGCGGCGATCTCCGCCTTCGAGACCTTGCGCAGCGTCAACGGGAACGCGATGTTCTGCCGCACGGTCATATGCGGGTAGAGGGCGTAGGACTGGAAGACCATCGCGATGTCCCGGTCCTTCGGGGCGACCTCGTTGACCCGCTTGCCGCCGATGCGCAATTCGCCCGAGGAGATCGACTCGAGCCCCGCGATCATGTGCAGCGTGGTGGACTTCCCGCAGCCGGAGGGGCCGACGAGGACCACGAACTCCCCGTCCGCGATGGCGAGGTCCACGTCCTCGACGGCGACTGCGCCGTTCGCGTACCGCTTGCCCACATGGTCGAGCACGATCTCTGCCATGCGGACCATCCTTCCACACCGGCGGGCCGCCGCCGGGCCAACAGCCTTGGTAACTGGAAATTTACCCGGTTCGCCAGGCGAAATCCCGTCCGAGGCCGTAAGCTCGACCGCAATGATCGCGGCGGGGCGAGCACGAGGTCTGTGGCGAGATCTCCACTCGCGCCGACGCGCCGCACACCGACGGGCTGACGGGCCCGCGCATTTTTGGGAGCTGACGATGTCTTCTTTTGCCGACCTTCTGCATTCTGATCTCGCCAACTTGGCAGCAGGCGTGACAGCCTTCGGCAAGCGCGCCGAGGGCCTCGCCGAGTACAGCGGCTCCGTCACGGGCAGTCCCGCCTTCTCGACCTGGACCGGCGGCGCGGCCGCCCAAGCCCGAGCCTTCGCAGGCTCCCACGCCGACCACTCGGACCGCATCGCCGCGCAGGCCCGCGCGCTCGCGGCGCCGCTCGGCGACTACGCGACGAGCAGCGCGGCGCTCAAGGCCTCGGCCCAGCAGCTCGTCCAGGAGGCCGCCGCCCACGGTTTCGCCATCGGCGCGGACGGCAGCGTGCAGCCTTCGGGCGCCGCCTCGAAGGGCCTGTACGCCCAGAACGTCGCGCGGCAGCTCGCGGACAAGGCGGGCCAGCTGGTCGCGCAGGACGCCCAGCTGCAGCAGAGCCTCGCCGCCGCCATCCAGAAAGCCATGGGCGGCGACAAGGCCGCGACCCCGACGACCAGCCTGGCAGGCCCCGACCTCACGATCGACAAAAAGGCCGTCGACGCCCTGGACTTCACGGACGAGAACCTCTACGGGGCGTCCGGGGATCCTTCGCAGAACGACATCTTCCAGAAAGGCGGCATCGGCTTCGGCGACTGCTGGTTCGCCTCGGCCATGGGCGCCACCGCCATGCAGGAGCCCGGCGTCATCAAGAACGCCATCCAATACGACCCGAAGACGAAGAGCTTCAACGTCTCCCTCTACGACGTGCCCCAGGATTTCGCCTCGCCGACGGACAGCGCCGCCCTCGCCTCCTCGAAGCGGACGATCAACATCAGCCAAGACGAGCTGAAATACGACATCGGCCAGGCGGGCGGCAGCGGATTCGTCTACTCGAAGCCCGACGGCTCGTTCGGGGTGAACCCCAAGGCCCCCGTGTGGCCCGCCGTCATGGAGGCCGCATACGGCAAGATGCGCTACGGCAGCGTCCAGGCCGGGGTCGGCGAGTTCTACTCGGGCGGGATCGCGGGCGGCACGCCAGACGCGGGGCTCAAATCCATCACCGGCCACTCCGGCACAGAGCGCACGGCGCAGCAGGCGACCTACAACGACCTGGCGACGGCCCTCGCGAACCACCGGCCGGTCGAGATGGGCACCACGAGCTCGTCGGGGCCGAACATCGAGGACGACTTCAAGGACGGCCTCTGCCACAACCACGCCTACATGGTCACCGGGGTGAGCCAGGCCGCGAACGGCGACACGATGGTCACCGTCCGCAACCCGTGGGGAACCAACTACGTCTACGACTCCGCGGGCTCCCACGCCTACATCCCCGTCGCCGGGGACCCCAACCCCCGGGACGCCTACTACACCTTCGACCTCCAACAGGCGAACAAGGACTCCGTTGTCGACGGCTTCTCCCTCGGGGCCTCGTCGCAATAGCCGAGACGTCGCGATAACCTGTGGCGGCGCGCAACCCCCTTCCCTACAATCTTCTCGCATGAACAACTACCTGGGGTTTTTGATGTTCGCGACGCTCGTCGCCGCTGCCCCCGGCCCGGACATGCTGCTCACGATCCAGGCCACCGTGCTGGGCGGACGGCCCCGTGGTTTCGCCACTATCGCGGGCATCGTCGTGGCGGCGACCATGCAGGGGCTGCTCGTCGTGTGGGGTTTGGCCGCCGTGCTGACCCGTTCCCAGCCGCTTTTCCTCGCACTGCGCGTCATCGGAGTCCTGTATCTGCTGTACATGGGCGCGGGCGCGATCCGCGCCGCGATCAAGGGCGAGCTCGCCCCGTCGGACGAGGCCGCCGAGCCGAGCCCGTCGAGGCGGCGGCTCTGGTCCAACGTGCGTCAGGGCTTCCTCTGCAACATCACGAACCCGAAGGTCTTGATGTTCAACCTGGCCGTCCTCCCCCAGTTCGTCTCAAACGACGCGCCCGCAGCGAAGCTGCTGGTGTACTGCCTCACCCTGGTCACCGTCGGCACCGCCGTCCTGGTGGCCGTTGCGCTCACGGCGAACGCCGCGCGCCGGGCGCTCGCGAAGCCCCGCGCCCGCCGTTGTGTGAACGCCGCGACCGGGACTGTGATGGTCGGATTCGCCGCCGCGCTCGCCGCAGAGGCATAGGGAGCAGTCCAGCTTCAGCCCCCCAAATTCAGGCTGAGCGCAGACCTTCCTTCGAGGCGGCTCCGATGGGAGGATCTCCGGATGCCTCAGCACACCCGCACCGCCCTTGTCATCGGGGCAGGCCAGACCGGAGCCACTGCCGCCTACGGCCTGCAGCGCGCCGGATTCGACACCACGCTCGTCAGCGAGCGCGACCAGCGCTCGCTGCGAGACGACGTGCCTGCCTCCGGCACCGCCGCGCTCTTCGGGCAGTCCATCGAGGCGGAGGCGGAGCTCGGCCTCGACAGCTACTTGGACAAAGCGCCGGTCATCACGGGGCAGAGCGTGCGACTGGTCGACGGGACCCAGCCGGACAGGCCGGAGCAGCTCGCCTTCGACGCGCAGTTCCCCGGATTCGTCGCGGTCGCCGTGGACACCCGGCTCAAGGCCGACGACCGGATCACCTCGTTCCTCGACATCGGCGGCGAGCTGCGCGTGGAAAAGGCGGACCCCGCCCGGTTGGACGAGCTCGCGGGCGACTACGACCTCGTCCTCGTCGCCACCGGGCGAGACGGGCTCTCCAGCCTCTTCCCTGTCGACTCCGGCCGCACCGCGTACGACCGCCCGCAACGGCGGGTGTTCACGGTCACGCTGACCGGGCTCGGCCACGGGCCGGAGGTCTTCGCGCACCGCAGCCCGGCGGGCGGGCAGCACAGCTCGTTCTCCTTCGTCACCGATCAAGGCGAAGCCTGGTGGGGCCCCTACCTCCACAAAGACGCGGGCCCGTCGTGGGCGTTCCTCGCCTGGGGCAAACCGGGCAGCGACTGGGAGCGGCGCTTCGCGGCGCCGACCAACCTCGCCGAGGCCCACCAGGCCGTGCTCGACCTGCATCGCGACTATCTGGATTGGGATCTGGCGGAGGCCGAGGCGCTGCGGACCATCGAGGACGACCCGCGCTCCTGGCTCTCGGGGGCCATCACCCCGCTCGTGCGCCACGGCGTCGGCCGCACCGCGAGCGGGCACGCGGTCGCGGCGCTCGGCGACTCCGCCGTCGCGTACGACCCGATCGCGGGCCAAGGCGCGCAGACCGGCCTCTTGCAGGCGGCGTTCCTGGTGCGGGAGGCCGCCAAACACGACGGCCCGTTCGACGGGGAGTGGCTCGCGGCCAAATTCGAGGCGTTCTACGCCGACCGGATCAAGGCCGCGTACGAGGTGACCCGGCTCTACCTCGGCGATCCCGACTACGCCGAAGCCAGCGAGCTGATCTTCGGCACCGCCCAGGTGCAGCCCGCCGTCGCGGGCGCGGCGTTCGGGCTGCTCTCCGACCCCCGTCCGGCCCTCGCGTTCGACCAGCCGGACGGCTGGCGCGGATTCGTCGCGCGAGCGGCGGGCGAAGACCCCGACGACCTCCTCGCGCGATTCACGCCCGCAGGCCGGTTCCAACGCTCCGCGTACCGGTCGCTGAGCGCCCAGTAGCGCCGAGCTCGTCGGACATCGGGTCAGCCGCCGAGCCCCGCGAGCGGGAACCATCGCTCCACCTCGCGCGCCCGATGCCCGGAGGCCGACACCAGACGGGCTTCGTGCGCGTCCGACGGATCGAGGAGGCCTGCCGCGAGCCGCAGCCACGTCCGAGCGTCGGTCTCGTAGACGTTCGGCGGCGTGCCCCGCGTGTGCCTCGGCCCCGCCACGCATTGCACGGCGACGAAGGGGGCCACCCGCACTTCCACGGAGTTGCCGGGGGCGAGCGCCGCGAGCGTCCGGGCGGTGAGCCGCACCGCCGAGGCCACAGCGGCTCGGTCCGGTTTGGCCGCCGCCTCGTCCCGCAGCCATGCGGCCACCGCGCCCAGCGCGGCCTGAAGCTCGTGCGGGTCGACCGCTCCTTGCCGCGCCACTCTCGCTCCTACCGCTCCTGGCCGACCGGCCGCGCCGATCGGACGACAGCGATCCTATCTGCGGCATCGTTCGACGGCCAACCGCAGCACACAGTAAGATCGTCGTTCGTGGTCGACTTCGACTCGATGCTGCCGCAAGCGCTCTCCGGAGAAGCAGCCATCGAGGATCCAGAGCAGAGCAGGATCCTCGACGCCGCACGGGCCGAGTTCGTGGCGCACGGGTTTCGCCGGGCAGCGGTGGCGGATATCGCCCGCCGCGCCAAAGTCTCCCGCCAGACGCTGCACCGGCGCTGCGGGGACAAGGACGCCATCATCTCGGCGGTCATCGTCCGGGAAGTGCTGCAGTTTTTCTTCGAGATCGAGAGCGGCGTCTCCGCCGAGCTCACCACGGAGGAGCGCAGCGTCGAGCTCTTTGTCACGGGAATGCGCGCCTGCCAGCAAAATCCGATCGTGGCCGCGATCAAAGAGTACGAGCCGGAGCGGTTCTCGTTCCACTCGTTCGGCGAGGAGCCGGAAGGCTACCCGGTGATCCGCACCCTCCTCGCCCTGCAAATCGCCCCCGGCCGGATGCAGGCCGCAGAGCGGGCCGTGGAGCTGATTATCCGGATCACCGCGACGCTGCTGCTCTCGCCCACCGCCATTTTCCCGATGGACACCGACGACGACACGCGCGCGTTCGCCCGCACGTACTTCCTCCCGATCATCGCCGCCACTTTCCAAGTGGACGACGAAGAGAACGCCTGAGCCTTAGGAGCCCTGGCCGACCGGCATGTCGTCGACGCTCTGGGAACGCCCTTCCGCTGTCGCGGCTTCGTGCGCGCGGCTGGCGCCACGGATCCTGCGGACGGCGAACACGACGATCAGGAACGTGGTGGCAGGCCCGCCGACCTCGATGAAGAGCTGGGCGACATCCGCCGAGCAGGTGAAGATGGCGGCGAGGACGACGAGGATCTGCGTCAGCTCCAAAAGCGCGCACACCAGGGTCGTGCGCGCATGCGCGCGGAGGTAGCCGTCGATGTCCGGAGCTTCCCATCCTCGCGCCCGCAACGCGGAGACGGAAAGATTCGGCCAATATTTTTCCGTGATGAACAAAGTCAACGGTTTGCTGGTGAACACGCTGGCCAGCGCGCACACGGAGACGACTGTCCCCGGCGGCAGGCTTGAGAGCTGGGCGTAGCGCACGTCGCGGGAGACGAACGAGACGAGCGCGCCCGTGCCGCCGAAGACGATCAACGCCAGCAGGAGCGGATCGGCGCCACGGCCTCGGACCATCTCGAAGACCAGATAGGACGCCGAGAACACGACCGTGACGCAGAGCGCGATATACGGGACCGCGCCGAACGCCCGCAACCCGAAATACACGGCCAGCGACGGGACAACGCCGCGCACAAGCTGCGACCCGAACGCTCGAAGACTGCTCGGAGCCGTATTGGGAGGCATGGCGCTCACATTACGGCTCTTCGCGCGGACGCGCAGGACGACGGCGAGCACGCCTGAGCCGCCGCACTATGCTCGACGTATCGACACGACAGCATTGATCCTCTCCGCCGTCGGTGGCGTCGTCGCCATCGTGCTGCTCATCTCCTGGGCGAAACTGCATCCGTTCCTCTCGCTCATGGTCGCCTCGCTCGGCGTCGGGCTCGGGGCCGGGCTCAGCGGCCAGGCCGCGCTCGACTCCTTCGCCAAGGGCTTCGGCTCCACCATGGCGGGCGTTGGCCTGCTCATCGGCCTCGGCGCGATGCTCGGCAAACTCCTCGCGGACTCGGGCGGCGCCGACTCCATCGTGGACGCGTTGCTCGCCCGCACCAGCCGAGGACAGGTGCCCTGGGTGATGAGCCTGGTCGGGGCGCTCTTGGGGTTGCCGATGTTCTTCGAGATCGGCGTCGTGCTGCTCATGCCTGTGGTGGTCCTCGTCGCCGAGCGCTCCCGACTGCGGCCCGTGGCCGTCGCGATCCCCGCTCTCGCGGGCCTCTCCGCGATGCACGGGCTCGTCCCTCCGCATCCGGGTCCGCTCATCGCTGTCGCGGCGTTGAACGCGAACGTCGGGACGACGCTCCTGCTCGGCCTCCTCGTCGCCGTGCCCTGCGTCGTCCTGGCCGGGCCCGTGTTCGGCAGGTTCGCCGCCTCGTGGGCGGGCGATGTGGCCCCGTCCATCGTGCCCCCCGCTCCCCCGTCCGAGCGGCAGCGGCGCCGTCCCTCGTTCGCCGCGGCCACAGCATGCGTGCTGCTCCCCGCCGCGCTGATGCTGTGCCGGGAGGCAGGCCAGCTCGTCGCGCCGAAATCGCACAGCCTCCCTGCCGCCTGCCTTGATTTCCTCGGCTCGCCGCCCGCCGCGCTCGCCATCGGGGTGTTCGGGGCGATGTTGCTGCTGCGCATGCCTCGCGAGGAGGTGTCGAAAAGCCTGGAGGGATCGCTCGGCCCGATCGCAGGCGTGCTGTTCATCGTCGGCGGAGGCGGCGGCTTCAAGCAGGTGCTGATCGACACGGGCGTCGCCAACTGGATCGCGACGGTCGTCCCGCACTCCAGCTCGTCGATCCTGCTCGTGGCGTGGGCCATTGCCGCGTTGATCCGAGTCGCGACCGGATCGGCGACGGTCGCGACGACCACCGCCGCAGGCGTGCTCGCCCCGGTCGTCGCCGGTCTCCCGCCGACGCTTGTCGCGCTCGCCGTCCTCGCGATAGGCTCCGGGTCGCTCTTCCTCTCCCATGTCAACGACGCGGGCTTCTGGCTGGTCAAGGGGTACCTCGGCACCGATGTCCGGCAAACATTCCAGACCTGGTCCGCGATGGAATGCGTGCTCTCGGCCACGGGGCTCGTCCTCGTGCTCTCGCTCGCGGCAGTGCTCGGATGAGGCCGGTTCGCATGAGTTCCATCGTGGTGGTGATGGGGGTTTCCGGTTGCGGCAAGAGCACCATCGCGGGCCTGCTCGCCGAGGAGACCGGGTGGGACCTGCTCGAAGGCGACGAGCTGCATCCGCCCGCGAACATCGCGAAGATGTCGGCGGGCGTCCCGCTCTCCGACGAGGACCGCTGGCCCTGGCTCGCCACCATCGCCGCTTGGATCCACGAGCGGGCCAGCCTCGGGCGGGGCGCGGTGGTGTCCTGTTCCGCGCTCAAGCACGCCTACCGCGACCGATTGCGCGAAGGCGGCCCCGCGAACGCCGTTGTCTTCGCGCATCTCGACGGACCACGCGACGTGCTCGCCGAGCGCCTCGCCCACCGGACGCATTTCATGCCCGCGAGCCTGTTGGACTCGCAATTCGCCACGTTGGAGCGGCTCGGTCCCGACGAGCCTGGCCTTGTCGTCGATCTGCGCCTCCCCCAGCAGGGGCAAGCCGACGCAATTCTCGCCTGGCTCGGGCTCGACCGACAAAGCGGCGGGCAGGCCCGGTAAGACCTGCCCGCCGCGCCCTCGGCTCGTTCAGTTGGCGGAGCCGCTGCCCGAGGAACCAGAGCCAGTCTTGCCGCCCGCGCTGGAGCCGCCAGTCGAGCCACCGCTCGCGCTGGAGCTGCCCGATCCTGTAGCGCCACTGGCCGAGCCAGTCGTGGCGGAACCACTCGCAGTGCCCGCAGCCGAGCCAGTACTGCTTGCGCCCGTGCTGGAGCCGCCAGTCGAACCGCCGCTCGCGCTGGAGCTGCCCGATCCTGTAGCGCCACTGGCCGAGCCAGTCGTGGCGGAACCACTCGCAGTGCCCGCAGTCGAGCCAGTACTGCTTGCGCCCGTGCCCGTCGTGCCAGCCGAACCCGTGCCGGTCGTGCCTGTGGCCGTGGTGCCACCAGTCGTGGCCGAGCCAGTGGTGCTTGCGCCCGTGCCGGCCGTCGCCGTGCCGGTTGTCCCAGAACCAGTCGTGCCTGTGGCCGTGGTGCCACCAGTCGTGGCCGTGCCCGTCGTGCCCGTCGTGGCCGTCGTGGCCGAGCCAGTGGTGCTTGCGCCCGCGCCGGTCGTGCCTGTGCCGGTTGTGCCCGTCGCCGCCCCGCCGGTTGCGGCGCTCAAAGCGCCACCCGTCAGAGAGCTAAAGGCCTTCGCCGCGTCCGAGACAATGCCGCCTGCCGCAGGTGTCGCCGCGCTGGTCCCGGTCGCCGCGGGAGCCGACTCGTTGGTCGCGGGCTTCGTCGCGCCAGCCGCCGTGATCGCGCTCGTGCCAGCAGCTGTGCTCGTGCCAGTCGTCGCCCCGACACTGGTCGCAGTCGTGCCAGCCGCCGACGGAGCAGGACCGCCTGCCGCAAGGCTCGTGCCGGTTGTCGCCGCGCTCGCGGTGGACGGCGCGGTGAAACTGACCCCGCCGAGATCGAAGCCGACGGTCGGAGCGGTGAACGTGCCATTGCTCATGCTCGGCCCCGTGACGTTGAAGCTCGGCGTGGTGAGAGTCGCGACGGTGCCGTTCGGGCCGGTGAGGGTCAGATTCACGGCGTTCACGGCAAGACTGCCCGTGGTGAGGCCGACGAGCTGGCCCTGCGAGTTGAACGTGGCGCTCGGGCCGGTGAGCGCGCCGCCTGCCACGTCGACGCCGATACCGAGCCCGAACGGGCCGCCGATCGCGAGTTTCGGGCCGACGACGCTGTCGCTGAAGGAATGGAGCGTGACATCGCCGCCGCCGCTGAGCGCGGTGAGCATTTGGCCGAGGTTGGTCAACAATGCGCCAGGATTGCCCGCCAGCGCGCTCGGATCGGTCAACAATGCGCCCGTATTGGTGAGGCCCGTGACGAAGGGGGCCACCTGGAGGGGCTTGTTCGTGCTGATCCAAGGCCCGTTCAGCGTGTTGCTCCCGGTTTGGACGGCGAGGCCGAGGCCTGCGGGCCCGGCGAGACTCGCCGCCGGTCCGGTGATCGTGTCGCTGAAGGAGCTGACCGTGGTGCCCTGGGGCGTGAGGGTCACGACGGGGCCGGTGAGCGAGTTGGCCCCGGTGGCCAGCGCCGCGCTGGTCCCGGCCGGACCAGTGAGCCCGAGCGTGGGACCTGTCGTGGTGTTGTTGAAGGACGTGATCGTGGTCGTGAAGTTGTCGATAAGCACCTGGCCGAGGCTGCTGAGCACATTGCCCGAGCTGTTCAGCGCGTCGCCGAGCGTGTCGAAACCGACCGAGCCGGTGATATGGACCGAAGGCCCGGTCAGCGTGTTGCCGAAGGTCGTGGCCGCCGCGCTGACCCCGGCCGGTCCGGCGAACCCGAGCTTCGGGCCGTTCACCGTGTCGTTGAACAGGTTGGCGGCGAGGTCGACGTTGAGCGGGCCGCCGAGCGCGGAGCCCAGTTTGACGAGGTCGCCGAAGACCGGGCCGAGATTGACGAGATCGCCCGGCGAGCTGATCATGCTCAACGCGTTCGCGATATTGGCGAGATCGCCAAGCGAACTCGCCAGAGTGGTCAGGTTCTCCAGCGCGGTGCCGTTCGGGCCGATCGGCATCGACGCGGCAAGCTGCGCGTTCGGCCCGTTGAACGTGTTGTCGAAGCTGCTCAAGGCTGCGGCGAGCCCACCAGGACCGGTGAACCCGACCTGGGGCCCGGCGAATGTGTCGTGCAAGACCGTGACGGCGGCCTCAAGGGTCGCGCTCATCCCGGCTCCCGAGCCCGCGGCGGTGAGCTGGCTGATCGCGGAGACCAGATTGACGAGGTTGGCGAGCGTGACGCCGCCCTGGGCGACTTGCCCCAAATCCGAGGCCAGCTGGCCCGCTTGGCCGAGGTCGACGCCCGCGACCGCCGTGGCCGCGACTCCGGTGAAGGTGTTTTGGAAGAGGCTCTGGGTGCTGCCGAGCCCGAACGGCCCGGTGATGGCGTTGCTCGGGCCCTGGGTGACATTGTTGAACAGGGCGGCGTTGCCGGTGAGCTGCAGCGGGTTGTTCAACCCGGAGGCCAATTGCCCGATCTGCGTGATCGCCGAGGTCAGCGCGCCAAGCGTGCTGGGCGAAAGGCCGGTCTGGGAGATCTGGCCCAACGCGTCGGCGAGATTGGCGAGCGGGACGAGGTTGGACGACGGGACCAACGTCGCGTCCAACGCGGTGAACGTGTTGTGGTACGCGCTGAACGCGTCGCTGAAGCCGAGCACGCTCGGGGTGGTGAAACCGGGACCGGCGGAGACCACCGGAGCAGTTGAGGCCTCCAGCCCCGTGGCGAGCGAGCCGGTGATGTTGATGGGCATGCCGAGGATGTCCGCAGCCTGCGCTTGCGGGACGGCAGGCCCCGCGAAGGTCATGCTCACGCCGACGACCGCCGCGAACAGAGCTGTCGTCGACCGGCGGACGAGCCGGGACAAGGCCGTCTGAGAAAAGGGGGTGGATCTGGCCATGGGGCTCTCCGATCTGCCGGAGGAGCAACGCTGGTCTTCCGGCCGTTGAGCGTCAGGACGAGGACATATGACCGATATTATTCATATCGGGCAACACGATCCGCCCTGGCGCGGATCCTATATTTTTTTCGCGTATTACCACCCTCGCCTTAGGTGCTTTCGCCCTTCACGTCGTGGTGACTCAAATCATACACACCCGTGAAAGCGCTGTGAAACAGGGCACACTTTTGGGAGCGTGCGCTCCGGGGAGGTCAGGCGAAGAGCGCGGGGAGGGTGCCTTCGTGCGCTTCGCGCAGCTCCGCGACACCAACTGTGAACAGGCCTTGGACTTCCAGCTCCGCACTGCCTGGGACGACGACTCCTACGCGGGCGAGCGGCACGCCGCGCGAGCCGACCAGCGCCTCGAAGGCTCCTGCCTGGGTGTGGGTGACCGCGACCAGCGCCCGGCCCGAGGACTCGGAGAACAGCGAAACGAACGGGTCGGCCCCGGCGGGCAAGGTCACGCGGACGCCCGTGCCTGCGGCGAGGACCGACTCCGCGAGCGCCTGCGCGAGACCGCCCTCCGACAAGTCGTGCGCGCCGGTCGGCAGGCCCTGCCTGCCCGCGGCGTGCAGCACTTCCGCGAGGCGGCGCTCCGCTTCGAGGTCGACGACGGGCGGCTCCCCGCCGAGGTGGCCGTGGACCACGTGCGCCCATGCCGAGCCGTCCAGCTCGTCACGGGTCTCGCCGAGCAGGAACAGCACCTGCCCGTGGTCGGGCGCGAACCCGACCTTCACCGCGCGGGCGACGTCGTCCACGACTCCGAGCACCCCGACCACCGGGGTCGGGTTGATCGCCACGTCTGCGGTCTGGTTGTAGAAGCTCACGTTCCCGCCGGTGACGGGGATGCCGAGCACGGCGCAGCCGTCCGCGAGGCCGCGCACCGCCTGGGCGAACTGCCACATCACGCCGGGGTCCTGCGGGGAGCCGAAGTTCAGGCAGTTCGTGACGGCCCTCGGCACGGCGCCCGCGACGGCAACGTTGCGGTACGCCTCGGCAAGCGCGAGCTGCGCGCCCCGGTACGGGTCGAGCTTCGCGTACCTGCCGTTCGCGTCGGTCGCAATCGCGACGCCGAGGCCCGACTCCTCGTCCACCCGGACCAGCCCGGCGTCCGCGCCGGGGATCAGCACCGAGTTGCCGCGCACCAGCGAGTCGTACTGCTGGGTGATGAACCGTTTCGAGCACAGCCCGGGGGAGGCGAGCAGCGCGAGCAGCGCCTCCTGCAGCCCCGCTCCGTCCGCAGGCCGCGCCAGCGCGGCGGCGGAGTCGGCGACCAGCGCGTCCTGGAATGCGGGGCGCTCGATCGGACGGTGGTACACCGGGCCCTCGTCGGCCAAGGTCCGCGCGACGACGTCGACGATGCGCTCCCCGTGCCAGTCGACCTGCAGGCGGCCGGTGTCGGTGACCTCGCCGATGACGGTGGCGGTCACCTCCCAACGCGCGCAGATGGCGAGGAACTCGTCCAGTTTGTCCGGGGCGACGATGGCGCACATCCGCTCCTGGGACTCGCTGCACAGCGTTTCCGTCGGCGTCATGTCGGCGGCCCGAAGCGGCACCCGGTCGAGCGTCACGTGCATCCCGCCGTCGCCTGCGGCGGCGAGCTCCGAGATCGCGCAGGACAGGCCCGCTCCGCCCAGGTCCTGGATGCCCTCGACAAGCCCGGCGGCGAAAATCTCAAGGCTCGACTCGATGAGCAGCTTCTCCATGAACGGGTCGCCCACCTGCACGGCGGGGAGCTTCTTGCCACCGCCCGCCGATTCGCCCTCGAACGTCTCGGACGCGAGCACCGACACCCCGCCGATGCCGTCCCGGCCCGTGCGGGCTCCGTAGAGCACGACGAGGTTCCCGACGCCGCTGGCTTTCGCCTCATGCACCGCGTCCGCACGAAGGACGCCGAGGCACAGCGCGTTCACCAGCGGGTTTCCGGCGTAGCAGGCGTCGAAAAGAGTCTGTCCGCCGATGTTCGGCAGGCCGAGGCAGTTGCCGTAGCCGCCGACCCCGGCGACCACGCCGGGCAGCACGCGATGGGTGTCGGGCGCGTCGGCTTCGCCGAAGCAGAGCTGGTCCATCACCGCGACCGGCCGGGCCCCCATCGCCAGGATGTCGCGGACGATGCCGCCCACGCCGGTGGCAGCGCCCTGGTACGGCTCGATGAACGAGGGGTGGTTGTGCGACTCGGCCTTGAACGTGACCGCCCAGCCCTGGCCGACGTCCACCACGCCCGCGTTCGCGCCGATGCCCGCGAGCAGGCCCGCCCGCATCGCCTCGGTCGTGGTCTCGCCGAAGTACTTGAGGTGGACTTTCGAAGACTTGTAGGAGCAGTGCTCGCTCCACATCACCGAGTACATGCCGAGCTCGGGATCCGTCGGGCGCCTGCCCAGCAGCTCCCTGATCCGCTCGTACTCGTCCTCGGTGAGGCCCAGCTCCCGGAACGGCTGCGGATGGTCGGGGGTCTGGTTCGCGATCTCGACGGTGTCAACATGCTGAGTGGGAACGCTGCCTGGCACGAGACGACTTTACGCCATCGCGCATCCCCGCGTCGCAAGCGGATGAGAAGCCTCGGCTAGCCCTTCGGCTTGGTGAGGTCGTAGAGCTTCTCGTCGCCGAATGTCTGCGGCTCGAAACGCCCCTCGGCCCAAGCGGCGATCTTGCCCGACTCCGTCTCGTCGTCCTTGTCCGCCGGGTCCGAGTCGGCGGGCGCGAGGAAGTAGTGGATCTTCCCCTCGGCGACCAGCTGCTGGAACACGGCGAGCGTCGGCCACGGGTCGCGCCCGCTGAAGCCGCCGACCGGCATCACGGGGAGGCCGGAGTCGAGCTGGTACTGGGCCGTGCCCATCGCGCTCACGCCCGCCGCGGCCCACGTGTACCGGCCAGCGTCCTGGCGCAAGGCCGCGATGAGCGCGGGGTCGGTGCGCTCGTCGAACGGCGAGCGCCCGCCCTCTCGGCGCTTGGGTCCGCAACTGCTCCCCTCCGCGCTCCCGGCGCCCTGCCCAGGACTTTGCCCAGCGCCTTCGCCCATGCCCGCGAACAGCCCGGACATGGGATCGCTCGGGCCTGCCGACGGCATCCCGCCCGCGATGGGACGGGAGAGGTCCGGGAACGCGTACGCCACCGGGCCCGCCAGTCCGACGACGGCGAGGCCCGCCGCCGCCGCGAACCACACGGCGGGTTTGGTCCGCTCGGAGAGCGGCAGGAGGCCGACCGCGACCACCGCGCCCGCCACGAGCAGCGCCCAGCGCAACCACGGCAGCCAGTCCGGGGTGTGTCCGAGGATCGTCCATCCCGCCGCCGCCGTGGCCAGCGCGGCGAGCGCGAGCGCGAGCCGGACCCGCAGCGAGTCCCGCCGCTCCCAGGCGAGCACGAGCCCGGCTCCGACCAGAGCCGCGATCGCCGGGGCGAGCGCCACCGAGTAGTAGGGGTGGAAGGTGTCTTTCATGTAGCTGAACACCAGCAAGGTGACGACGAACCAGCCGCCCCACGCGATGAGGCCCGCCTTCCGCGCGTCGGTCCGAGGCGAGCGCCAGACGAGCGCCCAGCCCAACACGAGCAGGACGGCCGCTGCGGGGATGAGCCAGCCGATCTGTCCGCCGACCCAGTCGGAGAACATCCGGTCCAAACCCGGCGGGAGGCCGAACGGTCCTTTCTTGGCGAAGCCGCCGCCGCACTCCTCGCCGCCGGGCTCCCCTCGGCCGAAGTTGTGGAAGGCGTCGCCGGTGAGCCTGCCGATCCCGTTGTAGCCGAAAGTGAGGTCGAGGAACGAGTTCACCTCGGACCCGCCGACCCAGGGCCGGGAGTCTTTCGGGCGCCACAGCTCCACCAGCGCCACCCACCAGCCCGCCGAGACGACGAGGCCCGCGAGCGCGACGAAGGAGAGCCCTGCCCGCTTGAGGAGCCCCGGCTTGGCGCTCACCAGCCACACGAGCGCCAGCCCGGGCAGGATGAGGAAGGCCGCGAGCTGTTTGGTGAGGAAGGCGAAGCCCATGAGCGAGCCGCAGGCCAGGAGCCACCACGCGGACCGGGACGCGCGCTCGGCGCGAACCGCCTCGAGCATGGCCCCGGTGGCGGCGATCTCCAGCAGCACCAGCATCGCGTCCGGGTTGTTGTGCCGGAACATCACCATGGCGATGGGCGTGAGGGCGAGGACCAGCCCGGCGACCAGCCCCGCGTCCGAGCCGAACGAGCGCCGCACCACCAGGTAGAGCAGGCCGACCGAGGCCGTCCCGATCAGCGCCTGCGGGACCAGGAGGCTCCAGGACGACAGCCCGAACAGCTTGACGGACAGCGCCATCGGCCACAGCGCGAAGGGCGGCTTGTCCACGGTGATCGTCCCCGGCGCGTCCGAGGCTCCGAAGAGGAACGCCGTCCAGGACTGCGAACCGGCCTGCGCGGCCGCCGCGTAGAACGCGTTGGACCAGCCGTTCCGTCCGAGATTGACCAGATATGTCCCGAACGTGCCGAGCAAAAGCGCCACCAACAGCCAGGCCCGCCGGTCGATTCGGCGGACCTGGTTCCCCGCCCCGCTCACGCGGCGGAAGCGGGGTTCTGGCGCGCGTGGTGGTGGCGGAAGACCAGCCGGAGGCCGATGAACCGGACCAACGTGGCGACCAGGTTCGCGACGATGAGCACCATCAGCTCGATGTGATGGCCTGGGTCGCTGCTGGCCAAGGTGTGCAAGGCGTAGAGCGACCCCGAGGTGAGGCTCCAGCCGATCAGGAAGATGACCAGGCCTTGCAGGTGGTGCAGGCCCGCGCCCGCGCGGCCCCGGACCCCGAAGGTGAACGCCCGGTTGGCGGCCGTGTTCGCGACGGCGGTGGTCAAGAGGGCCACCAGGTTCGCGACCTGCGCGCCGAACTCGGGGCGCAGCGCCAAGTACAGCAGGGCGAAGGCGAGGGTGGAGAGGACGCCGATGATGCCGAACCGGACCATCTGGCCCACCAGCCCTCGCTGCACGCCCTGCACCAACGGCTCGCGGCCGACGGCTTTGCGCAGCTCGGCGATCGGCAGCTCCCCGGTCGCGAGCGCCCGGCCGACCCGCCACACGCCTTTGAGGTCCTCGACGGCGGTGTGGACGATGTCCACCCGGCTGTCCGGGTCGTCGACCCAGTCCACCGGGACCTCGTGGATCCGCAGGCCCGCGGATTCGGCGATCACCAAAAGCTCGGTGTCGAAGAACCAGCCCTTGTCCTGGACCAGCGGGAGCAGCTCGCGGGCGACATCGGCGCGCATCGCTTTGAACCCGCATTGCGCGTCGGAGAAGCTCGCGCCGAGCGTGCTGCGCAGGATCAGGTTGTAGCAGCGGGAGATGAACTCGCGCTTCGGGCCGCGCACCACCCGTGAGCCTTTGGCGAGGCGCGAGCCGATGGCGACGTCGGAGTGGCCGGAGACCAGGGGCGCGACGAGCGGGGGGAGCGCCTTGAGGTCGGTGGAGAGGTCCACGTCCATGTAGGACACGACCTGGGCTTCGGACTCGCTCCAGACGGTGTGCAGCGCGCGGCCCCGGCCTTTGAGGTCGAGATGGCGCACGACCACGTTCTCGTACTGCGCGGCGAGCTGCTGCGCCACTTCCAGCGTGGCGTCGGTGCTCGCGTTGTCCGCGATGACGATGCGGGCCGGGAACGGCATGTGCTCGTCCAGATAGGCATGCAGGCGGTGCACGCACGTGGGGAGGTCTTTCTCCTCGTTGTACACGGGGACCACCACGTCGAGGACGGTGGCCTGAAGCCGCCCTCCAGAGGCTGATCCTTCTTGCGCCGCCAGCACGCCTGTGTTCGTCATGCTTTGGACCCTATGCCCCGCGCCTGAGACGAGCTTTAGTCCTGCCTGTCATGTCGCTGTGTCCAATCTGTGCGTCGGCTGTCAACGAGGACGTACGAGTTGAGCTGGCACGACGCCCCGTCACGCCGCCCGTCGGCGGCCCGCCCGACCGGGCTTCCGCCTCGACCAATATAGCCTCGAAAAGCCGCTTGCGCCCACGTGACGCCCGACACGCAATCGTCCGGGCCGTTCGGAATGCCGGGGTTTCTGATCCGTTATGATCGAAAATCGGAATTCGCTTCGCCTGGAGGGAGACACGGATGGGCCGTCCGTCGGCGACGAGCGCCGCCGTCCTCGCCTGTGCCGTCCTCGCCTGCGCGCTGGCGGGCTGCGGCGGCGCAGACCGCCCGGCGCCCTCTGCCACAGTCCGGACGGCCCCCGCCCAAGCCGCCGACTCCCTGCTGCTCGGCCAGGCCGAGATCAGCGGGATCGTCGGCAAACCGCTCACCGTGCGCGGCGAGTTCCGCAAACCGGACGACGAGAACAGCCACAGCAGGCCGGGCTACTGCGAAGCCGTCTCCGGGGCAGGCAGGTCCGCCGCGCTCGGCACGGCGTGGACGGCGTACCACGAGCTGGCCTTCGACGAGAACGTCACCGAGCAGTCCCAGCGCGAGCATTACGCCAACGGGCTGGGCGTGGACGAGGCGGTCGTCTCGTACCCCGAAGCCGCGAGCGCCGCCGCCGCGCAGCGCACGGTGGCGGAGGCCGCCCGGCGTTGCGCGGGCCAGACGGTCGTCATCGACTACGACGGCGTGCCCCAGTCGCAGTGGGAGCTCGCGCTCGTCGGCCTCGACCCGATGTCCACAAGCTGGGAGTCCCGCCAGGTCAATTCGACGTGGACCTGCTCCACCATCAGCAAACGGCGCGAAGCCGTCCTCGTCCACGTCATGGTGTGCTGGTCCGCGAGCACGCGGGACGCCGCCGCGAAGATCATGGACCGCATTCTCGAAGACCGGGCCTGACCCTGTTCCCTGGCGAGATCAGGCTTCGCGAATCCCCGCGCTGCCCGCCTCGACCACGAAACTGCGCAACGTGTTGATCGGCGAGCCGGGGCGCTGCACGTAGTCGAGCGCGCGGTAATCGGTCTGGAACCGCTCGGCGGTGATCTCGCAGCGCACGTAGCCCCGTTGGTCGTTGAAGAATTTCAAATGCGGATTGTTCCGCATCAGCTTCGCCTCCGTCTCGGCCACGTCCTGCCCGTCGCCGTTGGAAGAGATCGAGGTGCCGACGAACTCGCTGGCGACGACCGGGGAGGCGGGGTCGTTGAAATCCGGCCTGAGATCGCCCGCGTAGTTCTTATGCGTGTCCCCGGTGACCACGACGAAATCCCGCACCCCGCGCTCGGCGACGCCGCCGAGGAGTTTCGCGCGCTCCGCCGGGTAGCCGTCCCAGCAGTCGTTGTTGTAGCCCGTCTTCGGCGGATCGTCCAACTGGATCTGCATGAGCTGCACCTGGTTGAGCGCCACTTTCCACCTGGCCCCGCTCGACGCGAGCCCGTCGAGGAACCACGCGCGCTCCCGGTCCCCCATCATCGCCCGGTTCGGGGCGGTCCGCTCCGGACAGTCGGTGTCGTACTGGTCGCCGCAGGGCTGCGGGTCCCGGTATTGGCGGGTGTCGAGCGCGAAGAACTCCGCGAGCCGCCCGTAGCCGAGCCTGCGGTAGTCCAGCGTGCTCGCGCCGCGCGGACGCTGCGCCGCCCGCAGCGGCAAGTGCTCGTAGCGCGCTTGGAAGGCGGCGGCGCGTTGCGCCACGAACTGCGCGCGGGGAGTCTTGTACCGCCACCCCGAGTGGTCGCCCGCCCAGTCGTCCTCCACCTCGTGGTCGTCGAAGACGACGACCCAGGGGAAGGCCGCGTGCGCCCGCTGGATGGGCTCGTCGAGCTTGTGGAGCGCGTATTGCGAGCGGTACCGGGGCAGGTCGGTGGGGCGGGTGTTGAACAGCGCGGGCACCTCGGCCTCGCGGAGGTTGTTCTCGCTGGTGAACGGGATCTCGTAGATATAGTCGCCGAGGTGCGCCACCAGGTCGAGGTCCTCGTCCGCCATGTGCTCGTACGCGGTGTAGTAGCCGTGGTCCCAGCGCTGGCAGGAGGCGAACGCGAAACGGAGGCTGTCGCGCCTGGCCCCCGGCGCGGGCGCGGTGCGGGTCCGCCCGACCGGCGAGATCGCCGTCCCCGCCCGGAACCGGTAGTAATAGACCCGATCCGGTTCGAGCCCGCCGACCTCCGGGTGCGCGGAATGCGCGAGCTCCCGCGTGGCCGTCACCGAGCCTTCGCGCACGACGCGGCGGAAGCTCTCGTCCGAGGCGACTTGCCACTGCACCGTGGCCGGAGCAGGCCCCATGCCGCCGAAGCCGTCTGCGGCGAGGGGGTCTGGGGCGAGCCGGGTCCAGAGCACCACCCCGTCGGGCAGCGGGTCGCCGGACGCGACGCCGAGCGCGAAGGGGTCCGCGGCGGGAGCCGCCGAGGACGGGCGGGCGGAGAGCCGCCCCGTGCCGAGGAGCACGGCGGTCCCGAGGGCTCCGAGCAGCGCGCCGCGCCGCGAGAGGGGGACGGCGCCCCGCTCGGAGCCGTCGGAGAAGCGCGGGAACGGTTCGGAGCTGCCCATGCGGGCCACGCTATCAAGCAGACCGGCGCCCCGCAGGGCAAGGCTCAGCCCGCAGGCGAGACCTGTGTCCGCGCGTGATGCTTGCGCCCCATCCTGCCTGCGACAACCGTGCAGACCAACAGCTGGATCTGGTGGAACAGCATGAGCGGCAACGAGACGAGGCCGAGCTGGCCCGGCCCGAACAGCACGCCTGCGATCGGCAGGCCCGCCGCGAGGCTTTTCTTCGAGCCGCAGAAGAGCAGCACCACGCGCTCTTCGTACGACAGCCGCAGAGCCTTGCCCGCGAGGGCCGTGCAGCCGAGCACGAGGGCGAGCAGCAGGGTGCAGTCGAGGGCGAGGACGGCCATGTCGGCCAGCCGCACGCGCCGCCACACGCCTTCGGTCATGCCGAGGCTGAACGCGCTGTAGACCACGAGCAGGATCGATCCTTGGTCCACGAATTTGAGCTGGCGGGCGTGCGCTTTGACCCATTCCCCGATCCACCGCCGGGCCGCCTGCCCGGCGAGGAACGGCACGAGGAGCTGCAGCACCACGTCGAGGGCCGAAGCCCAGCTGATGGCCACGTCGTGGGCGCCGAAGAGCAGCATCACCAACGCCGGGGTCAGAAAGACGCCGAGCAGGCTCGACAGCGAGGCCGCGACCACTGCGGCCGCCACGTCGCCGCCCGCGATGGCGCAGAACGCGATCGAGGACTGCACTGTGGAGGGGGTGAGCGTGAGATAGAGGAACCCTTGGCGCAGCGCATGGGGCAGGGCCGCGTCGGGAAGCAGCTGGGAGCACAGGCCCAGCGCGGGGAAGAGGACGAAGGTGAAGACGAGGACCGCGAGGTGCAGCTTCCAGTTCTTCAGCCCGGCCCAGGCCTGCGCCGGGGACAAGCGGGCCCCGTAGAGGAAGAAAAGCAGGGCGATGGCGACTTTGGTCGCCTGCTCCAGGACGTCGGCGGCAAGCCCCGAGGCGGGGAGCACGCTCGCGAGGACGACGACGGCGAGGATCGCGATGACGAAGTTGTCCAGGGGGATCCATCGGCGCAGACGTGAAGACACGCTTCTAGATGTACCCGATGCGGCGGGGTTGCGCGAGTCCCTCAAGACCTGCCAGGCCCTTGGGCCATCGCCGTGCCGATCCGCTAGGAAGCCTTCGGCCCGAGTTCGGTCGTGCTGCCCGGCAGCATCCGCCGCAACAGCCCGTTGCGCAATCCGACCGTGTGGAAGAGCACCGCGCCGATGTGCGCGGTGACGAGCAGCAGGAGCAGCCAAGCCGCTTTGGCGTGGAGGCCGTGGAGCTGCAGGTACAGGCCGGGGTCCGCCGGGACGATCTGCGGCAGCCGGACCGCTCCGAAGAGGAACTCCGCGTCCCCCGCGCTGTTGACGGTCGCCCAGCCAAGGAGCGGCTCCACGACGAAAAGGACGTACATCGCCACGTCGGCGGCAGACGCGAGCGCCCGCTCCCAACGCGGGACGCCCGCGATCTGCGGCGGGGCGCGGTGAAGGATCCGGTGCGGGATCCGGATCGCCGCCAGCGCCAGCACGACGAGGCCGACCAGCTTGTGCCAGGCCAGCACCTGGTGGTAGCCGCCGAGACTCCAGGAAAGCAGGGCCCCGAGGACCAACGCTGCATAGATGGCCGCCGCCATCGACCAATGCAGCAGCTGCGAGAGGAGCCCGTACCGAGTGCGCGCGGGCAGCGGGAGCTCCGCCGCAGCCGTCAGCTCCGCCGCCGTCACGCGCCCGCCTCCGGGCCCGGCGCGGTCCCGGCGCGGCGGCGGTACGAGACCCCGTACACCGCCGAACGCGCGGAGGGGATCGGATCGTCGGAGAGGCCGATCCCTCGTGGCAGCACGGTCGGGTCGAAGTTCACGCCCCGCGCGGCGCTGGAGCGCGCCGTCGCGATTTCGGCGAGCACGACGGTCCCCACGTCGAGCTCGCGCCTGCCCGAGGGCCAGGCCCGGGTGGAGTCGTGGGTCGGGTCGCCCGGCTCGCCGAGCACCAGGACCAGCCGCCAACGCGCCGGGCCGCTCCTGATCCGTTGGAGCAGCTGCTCGAAGAGGGCGTTCGGGCCCTCCCCCGCCTGCGGGGCCGCCGCCTCCTCGGGGACGAGTTTCCAGCGCACCGGGGTGCTGCTCCCCCGCCCGTCGTCGCACACGTACGCGGAGAGCCCGTTATAGGTCGCGGTCAGAAAACTCGGAGCCTGCGGCGCGGCTTTGATGGCCGCAAGCGCGCTGGCGCTCTCCGGATGGGCGGCCAAGAAACGCTGTAGAAGCGCCGGGTCGGGCTTGCCGGTGGCGGGATCGGGCGTATTCGCCAAGGTGTACTCGTAGAACGCCTCGGGAGTCGCGACGTGGAAGACCGGCGCGCTCACCATGGCGGTGCGCCACTGCTCCCCCTCGGGGAGCGAGAACTGCAGCGCCAGGCCTTTTGCCGCCGCCGCCGAGTCCGCGACGTGCGGGTTCTGCCCTGGCAACGAGAACCGTCCGAGCAGCTCGTACTCCCCTTTGCGGAACACCGAGGCCTGCGACACCGCCTCGCCCGCGCCGTTGCTCTCGAACCTGCCGTAGACCCCGACGCCCTTCGCGTGGTTGCTCCGGTAGCCGGGGAACTTCCCGCCAAGCGACTGCAACGCCTGGACGATCTTGCCCGCGCTCAGCCGCTGCGGGCCGAGCTTGCCCTGCAGGACGGAGAAGCCGCCGATATTGAGCGCGCCGAATCCGCCCGCCACGAGAAGGCCGAGAAAAACGCGCCGCGTTGCCGTCACCGCCGAATCTTAACCCGGCTCGCCGACGCTGTCCGGCAACACTAGCCCGCCGAGACTGCCCATTGGATCTGCGGGCAACAACACGGGGTCGCCCACCGGGAAGGACTTCACCGGCCCCGGCCTGGTCGTCGCGGTCTCGAAGCGAACGGTGGCCACGCCCACCCCGACCCCCTGCACCCAGCCATGGCCGAGTTCGGGGTGGAACACGTCCTGCCCCGGCCGAGGCCCTGGCGCCGCGACGAGCGCTCCGGCAGGCGCGTCCTCGCCCGCGTCCCAGGACTCCTCCTCCGGTCCGCCCTCCCCGTGCTCGCCAGAAAAACCGTGCTCGCCAGAAAAACCGTGCTCGCCAGAAAAACCGTGCTCGCTAGAAAAGAAGAGCGCCAGCTGCTCCTCCTCGGTCAGGCTCCCGAACCCGACGCCGAGCAGCCGGATCGAGCCGATGCCCGAGGGATCGGGCGACAGCGAGAGCGCCATGCCGACCAGCGCCTGCTTGTCGAGGGTGCCCTGCGGCAGGGTCGCGGAGCGGGTCATCGTGCGCCAATCGCCGGTGCGGATCTTCACCGTCACCCGCCGCGCCGCCTTGCCCGAGGCCACGAGCCTCGTGATCGCCCGCTCGGCGAGCAACTGCACCTCGCGGCGCACCGCCGACTCGGCAACGAGGTCCGTCTCGTACGTCGTCTCCACGCTGATCTGTTTGGCCGGAGCCCGCGGGGCGACGTGGCGGTGGTCGATCCCCTGGGAGAGCTGCCACAGGCCGTGCCCGATGGTCCAGGTCAGCTCGGCCCGCTCGAACACCGCCCTGGCCGAGTCCATCGAGAGCTCGGCCAGCTCGCCGATCCGGGTGACGCCCTGCTCGGCGAGTTTGCCGCGCAGCACCCGCCCGACGCCCCACAGCTTGCCGACCGGCAGCTCGGCGAGAAACGCGCGCTCCTCCCCTGCGGCGACCACAAGTTGGCCTGCGGGCTTCGCGAGGCCGGACGCGATTTTCGCGAGCTGTTTGCCCGATCCTGCCCCGACAGACAAGGTCAGGCCCGTCTGCTCGAGCACAGCCGCCCGCAACGCCGCGCAGAACTCGACGACGTCGGCCTGCGCCGCCCCGGCCAGCGACTCCGGCTCGCCGAACGCCTCGTCGAAGGAGAGCTGCTCCACGACCGGCAAGAATCGTTCCACCGCCGCGAACACCGCCTCGGAGAACTGCCGGTACAGGCCGAACCTCGGCGGCAAGACCACCGCCCGCGCGCCGATCAGACGCTTCGCCTCGCCCATCGGCATCGCCGAGCGGGCGCCGAACTCCCTCGCCTCGTAGCTCGCGCCCGCGACGACCCCTCGGGTCCCGACCCCGCCGACGAGCACCGGCCTGCCGCGCAGCGTCGGGCGGGTCAACTGCTCGACCGAGGTGAAGAACGCGTCGAGGTCGACGTGCAGCACCCACCGCGCTCGACTCATACGACGAGGATAAATGCGAGGTCTGACATCTTTTGCGCGCATCGGGGACCGCGCCCCGCTACACTGCGAATATGCCCTCGTTGATCGACCTTTTCGCCGGTTGCGGGGGGATGACCAGCGGCTTCGCGGCCGAAGGGTTCACGTCGAGGCTCGCGGTCGAGTTCGACCTGCACGCGGCGGCGACCTACGCCGCCAACTTCGGCGAGGACCACGTCCTTTGGCGCGACATCGCGGACGTGCGCGACGACGAGATCCCCGTTGCCGACGTCGTGATCGGCGGGCCGCCCTGCCAGGGGTTCTCCAATCTCGGCTCGAAAGACGCCCGAGACCCCCGCAACCAGCTCTGGCGGGAGTACCTGCGGGTGGTGCGCGCCGCCAAACCGAGCGTCTTCGTCATCGAGAACGTCGACCAGTTCCTGCGCTCGGCCGAGTTCGAGTCGCTGCGCGCCGAGGCGGACAACGGATCGCTGCGCGGGTACGAGCTGTCCTACGGCGTGCTCAACGCCGCCGACTTCGGCGTCGCCCAACGGCGCAAACGGACGATCGTCATCGGATCGAGGGTCGGACGCGTCGCCCTGCCCGAGCCGACGCACGCCCGCGTGCCCGGCCCGAAGGCGGCGCTGCCCTGGGCGGGAGTCCGGTCCAGGATCGGCGCCGCCCCGGAGCGCCCCGCCACGACGGCGCTGCCGGACTCGGCCGCGCAGTTCTTCGGCCAGGCCGTGCCCGGAGTGTTCAAGGGGCTGGACGTCCATGTCGGACGCACGCCGACCCCGCTCTCCCTCGAGCGCTACGACCATGTGCCGCCGGGCGGCGGACGGTTCGACCTGCCGGAGCGCCTGCTGCCCCGCTGCTGGCGCGAGAAGGCGACGGGCACGACGGACGTCATGGGCCGGATGCGCTGGGAGGAGCCATCGCACACGATCCGGACGGAGTTCTTCAAACCGGAGAAGGGCGCGTACCTGCATCCGCAATGGGACGCGGACGGGACGCACCGGGTGAACCGCCCCATCACGCATTTCGAGGCGGCCCTGTTGCAGGACTTCCCGCAGGACTATCTCTGGTGCGGCACGAAGACCACCGTCGCCAAGCAGATCGGCAACGCCGTGCCCGTCGGCCTCGCACGGGCGATCGCGGCGCATGTCCGCGAGTTCGCTTTCGCATGACCGCTGCCCTGTACTGTGGGGGCCGAACCGCCGAAAGCGCCAGGAAGGGCCCCTCATGAGCGACGACACCAGCGATCTGCGACAAGAGCGATCGTTCAACGAGCAGAACATCACCGAATTCCGGGCCAACGGCGGGAAAGTCGGCGGAGCGTTCGAGGGATTCCCGCTCCTGCTGCTGATCAGCGTCGGGGCCAAAACCGGGGCGGAGCGGACCAACCCGGTCGCGTACTTCGACATCGACGGCAAGATCTATGTCGTCGGCTCGGCCGCGGGGCGCGACGCGAATCCGGCCTGGGTCGCCAACCTCCGCGCGAACCCGCAGGTCCGCGTCGAGATCGGCGCAGAACCGCAGACCGGGGCCGTCGCCGTGGAACTCCCGCGCGAGGAGCGCGACCGGATCTACGAGACCGTCGTGCAGCGCGCGCCGGGCTTCGCCGAGTACCAGACGAAGACCGACCGGCTCATCCCCGTCTTCGAGCTCCAGCGCGGCTAAATTTTCGTCATCTCCGAGTGCACCCGCTCGCCTGACTTCACGTCGAACGCCACGGCGAGGATCTCCCTCGCGATCCAGTCCTGGTGCCGCAGCGCCCACGCGTGCGCGTCCTCGGGCGCGGTGAAGACCACCTCGACCCGGTCGGAGACGTCCAAGCCCAATTCTTTGCGCTGGTTCTGCAGCTCGCGGATGCGGTCGGCGGCCCAGCCTCGGGATTCGAGGGACTCGTCCAACTCGGTGTCGAGCACCACGAGCCCCTGGGCCTGTCCTTCGCCGATGGCTTGGGTCCGGTCCGGGGCGACGGGCACGAGGGTCCGGGTGAACTCGCCGGGCAACAGCTCGACGCCGCCCGCGACGACGTTCTCGCCCTCGGCGCGCCAGTCTCCGGCCTTGACCGACTTGATCGCCTGCTGGACCGCGCCGCCGAGCCTTGGGCCCGCCGCGCGCGCGTTGACCACGACCTCCCATCGGCCGGAGTCGGCGATATCCGACAGCAGCACGACCTCGTCGACGTTCACTTCGGCCTTCACCAGGTCGGCGTAGGGCTCAAGAGCCCCGGCGCCCGGCCCTGCGACGGTGAGCGAGTTGAGCGGCAGGCGCACCCGGAGGCCGGTGGCTTTGCGGAGCGAGAGGCCCGCCGCGCAGACTTCGCGGGCCCGCTCCATCGCGGCGACGAGGCCCGGGTCGTGCGGCAGGCTCTCGGCGGTCGGCCAGTCGGCAAGATGCACCGAGCGCTCTCCGGTGAGGCCCTTCCAGATCACCTCGCTGACCAGCGGCAAGAGCGGAGCAGCAAGACGGCAGACGGTCTCCAGCACGGTGTGCAGGGTGTCGATCGCGTCCTGGTCCTCCGCCCAGAAGCGCTCCCGAGAGCGGCGCACGTACCAGTTCGTGAGCACCTCGCAGAAGTCGCGCAGCTGCTCGCAGGCGTCCGCGACGTCCAAGCCTTCGAGCTCCTCGGTCATCGCCTCGACGGTCTGGCGCAGCCTGGCGAGGATGTAGCGGTCCAGGACGTGCGGCGAGTCGGCGCGCCACACGCCGGGGCGCAGCGCGTACAGCCGAAGGAAGCTGTAGGTGTTCCACAGCGGCAGGAGCGCCTGGCGCACGCCGTCGCGGATGCCCTGCTCGGTGACCACGAGGTTGCCGCCGCGCAGGATCGGCGAGGCCATGAGGTACCAGCGCATGGCGTCGGCCCCGTCGCGGTCGAAGACCTCTTGGATGTCCGGGTAGTTGCCCTTGGACTTGCTCATCTTCTGGCCGTCGTCGCCGAGGATGATGCCGTGGGCGATGCCGCTCTTGAACGCGGGCGAGTCGAACAGGGCCGTCGAGAGCACGTGCAGGCTGTAGAACCAGCCCCTGGTCTGGCCGTTGTACTCGACGAGGAAGTCCGCCGGGAAATGCGACGCGAACCAGTCCTGGCTCTCGAACGGGTAATGCGCCTGGGCGTACGGCATCGAGCCGGACTCGAACCAGCAGTCCAGCACCTCGGGCACCCTGCGCATTGTCGACTTGCCCGTCGGGTCGTCCGGGTTCGGGCGGGTCAGCCCGTCGATCATCGGGCGGTGCAGGTCGGTCGGACGCACCCCGAAGTCGCGCTCCAGCTCGTCGAGCGAGCCGTACACGTCCGTCCTCGGGTAGGCCGGGTCGTCGGAGACCCACACCGGCACCGGGGAGCCCCAGTAGCGGTTGCGGCTGATGTTCCAGTCCCTCGCGCCTTCGAGCCATTTGCCGAACTGGCCGTCCCGGATGTGCTCCGGGTACCAGGCGATCGACTTGTTCAGCTCGACCATCCGGTCGCGGAACTCGGAGACCTTGACGTACCAGGCGTCCACCGCCATGTAGATGAGCGGCTTCCCCGAGCGCCACGAGTGCGGATAGGAGTGCTCGATCGTCTCGTGCCGCAGCAGGAGGCCCGCCGCCTTGAGGTCCTTGATGATGACCGGGTTCGCGTCGAAGACCTGCAAGCCCTCGTACGTCGGGACCGCCGAGGTGAACTTCCCGCCGGGGTCGAGCGGTTGGACCACGTCGAGGCCGTTCGCCTTCGCGAGCTCGAAGTCCTCCTCGCCGAACGCGGGCGCGAGGTGCACCGCGCCCGTTCCGGAGTCGTCCGTGGCGTAGTCCGCGCCGAGCACGCGGAACGCGTTCGGATGGTCCGCGAAGAAGTCGAACGGCGGCGTGTACTGCGATCCCACCAGTTCGGAGCCCGCATGCGTGGACAGCGTCTCGGGCTCGTCGCCGAGCTCGCGCGCGTAGCTCGCGACCCTCGCCTCGGCGAGCACGTACCGTTCGCCGTCCCGGCCGCGCACCTGCGCGTAGCGCAGCTTCGGGTTGACGGCGACGGCGAGGTTCGACGGCAATGTCCACGGCGTGGTGGTCCAGATCAAGAGCCGCGCGCCCGCGAGGGGGCCGTCGGCCAACGGCATCGCCACCGTGACCGCCGGGTCCTGGCGCATCCGGTACGAGTCGTCGAGCCGGGCCTCCAGCGCGGAGAGCGGCGTCTGCTCGTACCAGCTGTACGGCCCGACGCGGTAGCCCTTGTACACCAGCCCCTTGTCGTGGAGCTGCTTGAACGCCCACATCACCGACTCCATGTAGGTGAGGTCGAGCGTGCGGTAGTCCTGCTCGAAGTCCACCCAGCGGGCTTGGCGGCGCACATAGCGGCGCCACTCGTGGGAGTACTTGAACACCGAGCTGCGGCAGAAGTCGTTGAACTTGTCGAGCCCCATCGCCTCGATCTGGCTCTTGTCGGTGATGCCGAGCTGCTTCTCCGCCTCCATCTCGGCGGGCAGCCCGTGGCAGTCCCAGCCGAACCTGCGGTCCACCCGTTTGCCCCGCATCGTCTGGAACCGAGGGATCAAGTCTTTGACGTACCCGGTGAGCAGGTGTCCGTAATGCGGCAGGCCGTTGGCGAACGGCGGCCCCTCGTAGAACACGTACTCGGGGGCGCCTTCGCGCTGCGCCATCGCCGCCGCGAAGGTGCCGTCCTGGTCCCAGAAATCGAGAACCGACTGTTCGAACGCGGGGAAATTCGCGCTGCTCGCCCCGTTCGCCACATCCGCCCTCGGGTACGCGGGCGCCCGCTCGTCCCCCGCCAGCTGTTGGGGCTGCGCGCCCTGCGCCGACGATTCTGTCTCTGCCATTGCTTCATTATCCTTTTGGGCGCCAGGGGATTTTTGGCCGAGGGACTCCTCAGGCCGAGGCCGCCGCGACCGGACGAGCTGCACGGCCTCCACCGCCAACGCCAGAACTCCGAGCGCGCTGAAGAGCACGACCGCCCCGGCCCACCAGACGCTTTTCGTCCTCGCCGCCATCCCCAGCGCGATGAACGCCAGCAGGGCAAGCGGCGCGACCGCGAAGAGCAGCTTGTTCAACTGCCCCTACTACTGGGACGGCTGCTGCGGCTGCTGCGCGGGGTCTTCCTCGCCCTCGGAGCCCGAGCTGCGCGAGCCGAGGTCGCCCAGCATGGACTCCAAGTGGCCGCGCAGCCTGCCCCGGTAGTCCTTCTCGAAGGTCCGCAGCTCTTCGACGCGGCCCTCCAGGTGCGCTTTGGTCTGGCTGATCTGCCCGATCTTCTCCGCGTGCGTCCGCTCGGCCTCCGCCCGGAGGTTCTCGGCGTGCTCGTGCGCCTGCTGCAGCTTCGAATCGGCCTGCGCCTGCGCGTCCGTGAGCAAAGCCTCGTGCTTCGAGCGGCCCTCGCTCAGGATGCTCTCGGCGGTCGCGCTCGCCTGGGAGACCAGCTGCTCGTGCTTCTCGTTCGCCTCGGACAGCAGGCGCTCGCGCTCGGCCTTGGCCTCCGAGAGCAGACGGTCGCGCTCGGCCTTGGCCTCGGCGAGGATCTGGTCGGCGGTCTCCTGCGCGCGCACCAAGACGCGGCCCGCCTGGTTCGCGAGGTCCTCGGAGGAGGTCTCGCCGACGGCGGGCGCGCCGACGAAGCCCGACACCGGGGCCCCGTTCTGCGACTGGAAGGACTCGACCTGCGTCTCAAGCTCGGTGACCCGAGTCTTGAGGGCGGTGTTCTCCTCGACGTTCGCCGCGAGGGTCACCTCGACGAGGTCGAGGAAGGTGTCGACCTCCTCCTCGCTGTAACCGCGCTGCGGGAACGCGGGACGGGTGAAAGCCACATTGTGCACATCGGCTGGTGTCAGCTGCATCGGAACGCCGGTCCTCGAATCTTGCTCAGGTTATCAACTGCCAGGTGGCAGATATCTTGTCACATCAGTGGCAAGCTGCACAGGGCAGCATAGCCGTATTGCCATTCCGTGTCACTTTTGTGACGCCCCGAACCGCTATTCGCCTGCGACGAAGATCGCCACGGCCGGGCGGAGCGAGCCCGCCTCGCCGCCTTGCGCCGTCTGCGCCGTGAATTCGCCGAGCAGGCGGTCCGACTCGCCCTGTGCCTGCGCGAGCAGCTGCTGCACCACCTGGCGCGGCAGCAACAGCAGCGCCACCGGGCCTCCCCCCGGCTCTGCGGTCGGGAACGCGGCCGCAGACGCGGGCTTCTCGCCCGGCTCCGCCTTCTGCTGCGCCTCGAGCTCGGCGACCCGCGCTTCGAGCTTCGTGATGTCGTCCCGGTACAACCGCACCGACTCCTCCAGGAGGTCGACGAAGACGTCCACGTCCTCGGGGTTGTAGCCCTTGAAGCCCTCCGGCGGGGCCCCGAAGGCTATGTTGTGCACGTCCTCGGGGGTCAACCGCATGTCCGCATTCCTTTTCTTCTCTCAGCGCCGTTCATCCGGGCATTGCCCTTCACGACACCACCCGTAAGGCGATAAGCACCACAAACATCAACACCATCAGCGAAATATCCAGCCGGACCGCCCCGATCGTCGTGTCCGGGATGATCCTGCGGAACAACCGCACCGGAGGATCGGTCACCATGAACACCAGCTCCAAGACGACCACCAACACCCCTCGGGGCCGCCAATCGGGCGAGAAGCTCTGCACCAGCTCCACGACGCTGCGGACGAGAAGCAAGAACCAGAACGCAGCTAGCAGCGTTCGGACGACCACCAGCACCAAATCCATGGCACCAACCTATCAGCGGTGGTTGTAGAACCCCGCCTCAGCGATCCGCCTGCGCTCCTCCGGGCTCACGTCCACATCCGCCGGGGACAGCAGGAACACCTTGGTCGCGACCTTGTCGAAAGAGCCGCGCAGCGCGAACGCGAGGCCTGCGGCGAAGTCGACGAGCCGCTTGGCGTCGGCGTTGTCCATCTGCACCAAGTCCATGATCACCGGCGAGCCGTCGCGGAACCGCTCCCCGATCGTGCGGGCCTCGCTGTAGTCTTTCGGGCGCAGCGTCGTGATCTTCGAGAGCGCCCCCGCCTCCTCGTAGCCTGCGGGGCGGCGGTAATCCACGTCATAACGATCGTGGCCGCGACGGGCGGTCAGCGTGCCGACGACGGCGCGGGAGGCGCCCCGGCCGGGGATCGGCGGCTCGTACTCGCCCGCCTGCGGGAGGTGCCCCCACTCGTACCCCGTCTCGTAGTCGGCGTATTCCTCGCGGTAACGACGAGTCCTCGCACCCGGCTGGCGGTCGTCCTCCAGATACTCGTCCTCGTACGCGTCAGCCGGCATCATGCCGAAGTAGGCCTTAACCTTTTGGAGCGCGCTCATACCTTGCCTTCCGATTGGAATACTTGCTAGGGCGAGGGTATCGGGCGCTGGCCCAAAATTGCGGTACCGACACGCACACATGACGATCCGGCAGCTATCGCCGCCTCGAAGTCGCCCGACATCCCCGCCGACAACATCGTCGCCGAGGGATGGGCCGCCTTGAGCTCGTCGTGCAGCCGCGCCAGCCTCGCGTACGCCTGCGCCGGGTCCGCCGCGACCGGCGGAATCGCCATCAGCCCCCGAAGACGCAGATTCTCCGTCGCCGCGATTTGCCCGGCGAGGCCGAGGACGTGCTCGGGGAGCGCGCCGCTCCTGAGCTCGTCGCCGTCCAGGCTCACCTGCACGAGGACGTCGAGCGGTTGGCCCGCCTTCTCGAACGCGGCGACCAGCCGAGGACCGTCCACGGACTGCACCACCTGCGCCCACGAGGCGATGCTCCTCGCCTTGTTGCGCTGGATCTGGCCGATCATGTGCCAGCGCGCCTCGCGGACGGACTCCCCAAGCTCGGCGGCCTTCGACTTCGCCTCCTGGTCGCGGGATTCGCCGAATTCGCGGCAGCCCAGCTCGTAGAGCAGCGCGACATCGCTCGCCGGGAAGAACTTCGTGACTACCAGGAGCGTCACCTCCGAGGGGTCGCGGCCCGCCCTCGCGCAGGCGCCTGCCACCTGCTCGCGCACCTGCGCGAGACGCTCGGCGAGCTCAGCCCTGCGGCTCATCCGACATCCAGATCAACGTGGCGAAGCGCCAGGGATCCCCCCGGCGGTGGCTGAAGTGCGCGGCCTCGCCGATCGTGCACACGCCGCTCGACTCCACTTTTTCGACGCCGAGCCCCCGGAGCTGGCGGGCCAGCCCGGCGCGCAGATCGAGGCCCGGAGTGCCCCGCTCGGTGACGCACGCGCTGCCCGGCAGGTCCGCCTCGACTTCCTCCCGCATCTGCGCAGGGACTTCGTAATGGGCGCCGCTCGCGCACGGGCCGAGGAAGGCCTCGATCCGGGACGGCTCCGCCCCCAGCCCGACCATCTTCGCCACCAGCTCGCGGACGACGCCGTCCTGCGCGCCGCGCCTGCCCGCGTGGGCGGCCCCGACGACGCCCGCGCGCTCGTCGTGCGCGACCACGGGGACGCAGTCCGCCGTGAGGATCGACAGAACGACGCCGGGAAGGTTTGTCACCACGCCGTCCGTCTCGGGAACGACGAGCGGGCCGTCCGACTCGGGCCACAGCGCGTCGACCACGGCGACATCGGCGCTATGGACCTGCTTGAGCCACACAAAGCGCTCGGCGGGCACGCCGATCCGTTTCGCGCAGAGCTCCCGGTTGGCCGAGTCGCGCATATCCCCGTCGACGGCAGTCGTGGCGAGGGTGCGGATCAGCATGGGTCCAGCCTAGTAGAGGCGACCCGCATTCCCGGGGATTCATGCGTGGATGAGATCCAAGGCGCAGCGGGTCGACGCGTGTTGGGGAGGCGGAGCACACACGAGACCCGCTGCAACGCAGGAGATCGCCGCGCAGGCCCCGGGAATGGAGGCTAGCGGCGCATGAAGGGGGGCACATCCACGTCGTCCTCGCCCTCGTCCGTCACCACGCGGTGCCCGTTGGACGCGCTGACCGCCGCGGGCGCGAGCACCTCTTCGGCAGCAGGGGCGAAGTCGTCGCCGAAGACGTTCGACGGTTTCGGCTGTTGCTTCTGCTGCTGCTGCGCGTTCGGGCGGAAGCGCGAGGAGTCGACGGTCCGGGCCTTCGGGGAGCCCCCGTCGAACCCTGCCGCGATGACCGTGACCCTGACCTCGTCGCCGAGCGAGTCGTCGATCACCGTGCCGAAGATGATGTTCGCGTCGACGTGCGCGGCCTCTTGGACGAGCGAGGCCGCCTCGTTGATCTCGAACAGCCCCACGTCGGAGCCGCCCGCGATGGAGATGAGCACGCCGTGCGCGCCCTCCATGGAAGCCTCGAGCAGCGGCGAGTTGATCGCGAGCTCGGCCGCCTTGAGCGCCCGGCCCTCGCCCCGCGCCGAGCCGATGCCCATCAGCGCGCTGCCCGCCCCGGACATCACGCCGCGCACATCGGCGAAGTCCACGTTGATCAGACCGGGGGTGGTGATCAGGTCGGTGATGCCCTGGACGCCGTTGAGCAGCACTTCGTCCGCGCTGCGGAACGCGTCCATGAGGCTCACGCCCATGTCGCCGATCTGCAGCAGGCGGTCGTTCGGGATGACGACGAGGGTGTCGCAGGACTCGCGCAGGGCCGCGATGCCGTTCTCGGCCTGCGTGCCGCGCCGCTTGCCCTCGAAGGAGAACGGGCGGGTCACGACGCCGACGGTGAGCGCGCCCAGCTTCCGGGCGAGGCTCGCGACGACCGGAGCGGCCCCGGTGCCGGTGCCGCCGCCCTCGCCCGCGGTCACGAACACCATGTCGGCTCCGCGCAGGAGCTCTTCGATCTCTTCTTTCGCGTCTTCCGCGGCACGACGGCCCATCTCGGGGTCCGCGCCTGCGCCGAGGCCCCGGGTGGACTCGCGGCCGATGTCGAGCTTCACATCGGCGTCGCTCATCAACAGCGCTTGCGCGTCCGTGTTGATCGCGATGAACTCCACTCCCTTGAGCCCTTGCTCGATCATCCGGTTCACGGCGTTGACCCCGCCGCCGCCGATGCCGACGACCTTCAGCACGGCGAGGTAATTGTGCTGCGATGTCATGAGCTCTCCATTTTCGTGTGCGTTCTGTTTGTGAAACATCAAGTCCGAGTACTGCTGACGCTAAGCGCCGCCCTCGGCAATTACGCTCAGGCGCGCCGTCATGTCTCGCTTTTATCACTGCCCGGCATGGCATTTTCGCAACATGAGCCACAGAAGTGAACATGCGAATCACGACCGCCTCGGCGCCCTGTCCGAAAAGCGCCCTGTCCGACGAACGCCCTGTCCGAAAAGCGCGCGACAGTGTCGGCCCGTCTTCGTAGAGTGTCAGCATGACCGAATGCGCGACACGAGGGCCCGACTGCGAATCGCCCGAGGCTGTGGCGGAGCCTGCCGGACGGACGGACCTCCGCGTCGTGTCGGCGGTGGCCGTCTCCGTCGTCTTCTGGGCTTCCGCCTTCGTGGCCATCCGAGGCGGCGCGAAATGGTTCGACCCCGGGGCCCTGGCCTTCGGACGGCTCGCGACAGGCGCGCTGGTGCTCGTGGCGATCTGGCTCCTGCGCCGCGAAGGACTGCCGCCGAGGGCGGCCTGGCCGGGGATCGTCGGCAGCGGCCTGCTGTGGTTCGCCCTGTACATGGTGGTGCTGAACTGGGGCGAGCGACTGGTGGACGCGGGCACGGCAGCCATGTTGGTGAACGTCGGCCCGGTGCTGACGGTGCTGCTCGGCGGATGGCTCCTGCGGGAAGGCTTCCCGCCGAGGCTCCTCGCCGGGCTCGCCGTCGCGTTCCTCGGCGCGGTCGTGGTCGGGCTCGCTTCGCGGGGGAGCTCCCCCGGCTCCACCTCCTGGCTCGGCGTGGGGCTGTGCCTGGTCGCCGCGTTGTGCTACGCGCTCGGGATCGTGCTGCAAAAACCTGCGCTCCGGCACGCGTCGTCGCTGCAGACCATGACCTTCAGCTGCCTCATCGGCGCGCTGGCCTGCGCGCCGTTCGCCGGGCGGCTGTGGTCCCAGGCCGCCGCCGCCCCGCCCGCCGCGAGCGGCTATTTCGTCTACCTCGGCGTGTTCCCCACCGCGCTCGGCTATTTGACCTGGGGGTACGCGCTCGCCCGGATGCCAGCGGGCAGGCTCGGCATCACCACGTACGCCGTCCCCGCCATCGTGGTCCTCATGAGCTGGGCCATCCTCGGCGAAGTCCCCGGAATCGTCGCGATCCTCGGCGGGGCGCTGTGCCTCGCGGGAGTCGCCGTCGCCAGGTCGAAGCCGAAGGCCGGTCCGGCCTGAGGCTCACCGCGCGACAGCCGCCTGGTACGCCGACAACGCCGCCGGGTCGTCGATGCTGCCGTGGTGGTGCAGCTGGCGCCAAAAACCGGTCTCCGACGAGGCCCCGCTTGGGGCCTCCACGACGAAATACCGCGATGTCCGAATAGCCAGCGGCGTTCGCGAGCCGGTCGCGAGGTCGATGTACTCGCCGATCTCGCGGCCCGCGAACACCGCGTGCCGCTCGTCGGAGTACTCCACGATGTCGGTCAACTCGACTTGGAGCCGGATGCTGCCCTCGAACACCCTGCGATAGAGGTCGACGATCTGCTCGCCCCCTCTGAGCAAGCCGCCGAGCGGATTATTGAGCTGGGCGAGCGGGTCCGGGGCCCATACTTTGGCGAGCACGTCGAGGTCCTGGTTGTTCAGGGCGAAATAAAACGACTCCAGCGCCGCGTAACGCCCCGGCTCGTCGATCCGGTTCCACGCGTCCGGCCCGAACGTCTGCTCCAACAACTGCGCCGCCATCGCACAAAGCCTCCTGCCGCAAGGTCGCCTCCTGTCGCAAGGCCCTCATGCCTCAGAGGAACACCGGCCGGCCGTCTGCTCTTCCGCGCCGGGCCTGCCTAGTTCGACAGAACCGGCGTGTTCGGGCTCGACACGTTGTACGTCTGCGCCGGCTGGCTGAGCAGCGCGAGCGCGACCTGCGCTTTATGTGGGACGTCCTGGCTGGAGCCGAACACGACGACCCGCCCGTCCCCCAGCGTCGCCGACACTTCGATCTCGCTCTTCGCGTCGACCTCGGCGACCTGCCCGCGCAGCTCGTCGGGGAGCTGGGAGAGCACCGCCAGCGCCGCCGTCGTCGCCGGATCCCCGGGGACGACGCGCGCGACGGCGAGTTTGGGCAGCCCGTCCGGCGGAGCCGGGACCGTCGAGAAGTCCGTCCCCGTCTTGTCGACGAGATGCGCGCCGCCGGGGCGCTCGACGTACGCGATCGGGGCCCGTTCGACAACTTCGACGCGCAGCGTGTGCGGGAAGTCCCTGCTGACCTGCGCGCTCGCCACCACACGAATCCCCTCCACCCGTGCCTTCTGGTCGTCCAGATCCACCCGGAGGAGCGGCTCGCCCGCAGAGACGTCGAGACGGCGGACCACCTCTTCTTTCGTGATGGTCGTATTGCCGCTCACGACGATCGACCGCAGCGCGAACCAATGGCTGAAATACCCGGCCCACACCCCGAAGCCCGCCGCGACCACGAGGAGGATCACCACGGCGGTGAAGCCCCACGCCCGCAGCCACCTGATCACTCGTCCCTGCCCTCCACGGCGTCGAGGATCTCGCTGCCGAGCAGAGTCACATCGCCCGCGCCCATCGTGATCACGACGTCGCCCGGCCGGGCGAGGGACGCGGCCTGCTGCGCCGCGGCGGAGAACATCGGGACGAAACGCGCCGGGACGGCGCGCACCTGGTCCGCGATCAGCGCGCCGGTGACCCCCGCCTCTGGAGTCTCCCGCGCCCCGTAGACATCGAGGACCACGACCTCGTCAGCGGCTTCGAGCGCGGCCGCGAACTCCGTGGCGAACAGGCGCGTTCGCGAGTACATATGCGGCTGGAACACCACGACCAGCCTACCCCGCCTCGATCTCTCCTGCCCGGAGCCGCCGTCCCCCTCGACCAGCGCCCGTGCCCCGGCGAGGGTGGCCGCCACTTCCGTCGGGTGGTGGGCGTAGTCGTCGAAGACCCGCACTCCCCTCGCGACGCCCTTCAATTGGAACCGCCTGCGGACCCCGGTGAACGAGGACACCCCGCTGACCGCCGCGTCGAGGCCTGCGCCCGCGAACACGGCGGCGAGCACCGCGCCGAGCGCGTTGCGCGCCATATGCCTGCCCGGCACGGCGAGCGAGAACACGCGCTCCCCGCCCGGTTCGAAGTCGACGACGAGCCGCGCGCTCTCGCCCTGCGGCTTCCAGTCCACGAGCCGCGCCGCGAGGCGGACCCCCGGCGGGGCTTCGCCGGACCCGTAGCCGAGCACACGCGTGCCTGCGGCTGCCGCGCGAGCGCCCAACGCAGCGGCTCCTTGGTCGTCGAGGTCCACGATGAGCACGCCGTCCGGCGAGATCTGCCGGACGAACTGGTCGAAGACGGCGATGTACGCCTCTGCGGTGCCGAAGTGGTCGAGATGGTCCGCCTCGACGTTCGTCACCACAGCGGCGTCCGGCTGGTACCGCAGCAGCGAGCCGTCGCTCTCGTCCGCCTCCGCGACGAAAGCGTCCCCGCTGCCCTGGTGCGCGTTCGTGCCCGCCTCGCCCAGCTCGCCGCCCACCGCGAACGAGGGGTCCAGGCCCGCGTGCTGGAGCGCGGTGACCGTCATCGAGGTCGTCGTCGTCTTGCCGTGGGTGCCCGAGATCAGGATCCGCTTGCTGCCCTCCATGAGCTCGGCGAGCACTTCGGGCCGGTACCGGACGGGCACGCCCCGCTTGCGCGCCTCGGCGAGCTCCGGGTTGTCCGCCGGGATCGCGGCTTGGCTCACCACCACGGCTGTCGGCCCGCCGTCGAGCAGGTCCAACGCGGCGGCGGCATGTCCGACGAGCACCTTCGCCCCCCGCGCCCGCAGATCGGTGATCGTCCTGCTGTCCTTGAGGTCCGATCCGGAGACCTGCGCCCCCCTGGCCAGAAGGATCCGGGCGACGGCGGACATGCCCGCGCCGCCGATCCCAACAAAGTGGACTCGGCTCAAATCATGCACCAGGCGCACCTTCCGCTAATTCCAGCACCGCGCGCACGATCACGTCCGCCGTGTCGTGGCTGCCCGCCCTTCGCGCGGCCGCCGCCATCTTCGCGAGCCTGCCGTCCTCCGCGAAGAGGCAGGCGACGAGTTCGCCGAGGCGCTCGGCGGTCAGCTCCGCCTCGGGGACCAAGAGCCCGCCGCCAGCCGCCACCAGGTCCAAGGCGTTCAACGCCTGCTCGCCGTTGCCGTGCTGCAGCGGCACGAAGATCGCGGGCAGCCCGACGGCGGAGACCTCGGCAACCGTCATCGCGCCGGACCGGCACAACGCGAGGTCGGCTGCGGCATACGCGAGGTCCATCTGCGCGAGATAGTCGACGACCACATGCCGAGCCCGCCCCTCGGAGCCCTTGGCGGGCTCCGCGGAGAGCGTCTGCTTCGGGCCTTTGGCGTGCAGGATCTGCACCCCGGCCGCCGTGATCCGCTCGGAGGCCGCGACGACGGCCTCGTTCAACACGCGAGCCCCTTGCGAACCGCCGAACACCAGCAGGGTGGGAGCTTTCGGGTCCAAGCCGAAATGCTCGCGCGCCTCGGCGCGGCCCTCGGCCCGGTCGAGCCGGACGATCTGCTGGCGCACCGGGACGCCGACCGGGACGGAGCCCCGGAGCTTGGTCTGCGCCGACGCGGTGAACACCCGCTCGGCCAGCCTCGCCCCGACCTTGTTCGCGATGCCCGCCTTGGCGTTCGCCTCGTGCACGACGATCGGGATCTTGCGCCGCCGCGCGGCGAGATAGGCAGGAAGCGCGACGTATCCGCCGAAGCCGACCAGGACGTCCGCCTCGACCCGGTCCAGGATGGCGGCCGCCTCCCGGACCGCGCCCGCGAGCCTGGACGGCACGGTCACGAGGTCCTTTGACAGCTTCCTTGGCAATGGCACGGCGGGGACGAGCTCGAGCGGATAGCCCCGAGCCGGGACGAGCGCGCCCTCCAGCCCCCTCGGCGTGCCGAGCGCGGTGACGACCGCCTGCGGCCGGGCCGCTCGCAACGCGTCGGCAACGGCGAGCGCGGGTTCGATGTGCCCCGCCGTCCCGCCGCCAGCGACGACGACGCTCAACCGGCGATCAGATCTGTCGGTCATCGCCCAGAGCTCCGGGGCCGTCGGGGCGGCGGCGCGGGCCTGCGCTGCTCGGGAGCGCGTTGCACGGACGGCCTGCCCGGTTGCCTGGCGCGCTCGGCCTCACCCGTCGCGGGAGCGTCCCAACGCCGCGCCCGAGCCCGTCGTCCCGCCGCGGGCGACTGCGCGGGACGCGCTTTCGCGCTGCCGGTCGGCCGCTCTTGGGGGCCCCTGCCCCGTCCCGTGGACTGGGCGCGGGAGCCCTGCTCGCGCAGCAGCTTCGCCTGGTACGGACGGACCGGCTCCGGCAACGGCAGCCGCAAGAAGCGCGAGACGCGCCCCGGCGGCGAGGCGCGCAGCGCGCTCACCGCGTCCGGCTCGTGGCGGGCCGCGTTCGCCAGGACGCCGAGCATCATGAGCGTCACGGCTGTGGAGGAGCCGCCTGCGGAGACCAGCGGCAGCTGCACGCCGGTGACCGGCAGCAGCCCGGTCACGTAGCCGACGTTGATGAGCATCTGGCCGAGGAGGAGCGTGGTGACGCTGGCCGAGTAGAGCCGCAAAAAGGGGTCGAGGGAGCGCTGCGCGATCCGCAGCCCGACGTAGGCGAACGCCCCGAAGAGCGCGAGGACCATGAGGCAGCCGATCAGTCCGAGCTCTTCGCCGATAATCGCGAAGATGAAGTCGTTGTGCGCGTTCGGCACGTACTGGTACTTCTGCCTGCTCTGCCCGAGGCCCTTGCCGACGAACTCGCCAGCCGCGAGCGACAGCCGCGCCTGCCTCGGCTGGTAGTCGGAGCCGAGCGGGTCCGAGGATTTGCCGAGGAAGGTGAACAGGCGCGCGGCGCGGTAGCTCGCCGAGACGGCCAAGATCGCCGCCGACACGACGCCGACGACGGCCACCGCCCCGAAGACCTTGTACGACAAGCCCGAGTACCACAGCAGCGCGGCCACGATGAGCGCGAGCGACACCGCGGTGGACAAGTTCGGCTCGAGCACGATGAGCACGCAGATCAAGGTGGAGACCGGGACGAGCGGGACGAGGTAGTCGCGCAGCACGGCGGTCTCCCGCCGCCGGGTGGCGAGCACATGCGCGCCCCACAGCGCCAACGCGAGCTTCGCGATCTCGGACGGCTGCACCGAGAACCCCGCGATCTCGAACCAGCGCCGCGCGCCCATGATCTTCACCCCGACGCCCGGCACGAGGACCAAGGCGAGGGAGACGACCGCGAGCACGATGCCGGGGAACGCGAGGTTGCGCAGCATGCGGGGCGGGACGCGCAGCGCGAGGGCGAAGAGCACCGCGCCCAACGCCACATAGGCCAGCTGCTTCCAGAACATGGAGTACGGGTCTTTGCCCTCGGCGACCGCTTCGGGCGCGGAGGCGGAGAGCACCATGATCAGGCCGAAGGCCGAGAGCAGGATCGTGATGGTCACGACGAGGTGGTACGAGGCCAACGGACGGGACAGCCAGGCGCCCATCCCGATCGCCGTCGCGGCCCGTTTCGGGGCGGCGGCGGGCCCCGTCGCGAGGGTGGCGGTCATCCGGAGAGCACCCCCCTGGCCGCTTCCGCGAAGAGCTTCCCCCGGTTGGCGTAGCCGGAGAACTGGTCGAGCGAGGCCGCGGCGGGAGCCAGCAGCACAACGTCGCCGGAGCGCGCGCGACGGGCGGCGTGCGCCACGGCGGCGCGCATCAGTTCCGCAGAGTCGTCAAACATGCTCCCATCGTCCCTGGTTTCGAGGACAACGACGGGGACCTGCGGGGCGTGTCGCCGCAAAGCGTCGGCCAACACAGCGCGATCTTGGCCGAAGAGCACTGCCGCGCGCAGCCGGGGGGCGACGCGCACGACCAGGTCGTCGACCTGCGCGCCTTTCAGCTGGCCGCCCGCGAGCCACACGACGCTCCGGTGCGCCTCGATGGCGTTGAGCGCGGCATGGGGGTTCGTCGCCTTCGAGTCGTCCCGGTACACCACGCCGCCGTGCTCGGCGACGGCTTCGCCGCGATGCGCCCCTGGGGCGAAGCCGCGCAGCCCTGCCGCGACCGCCTCGGCGCCCGCCCCCCACGCGCGGGCGAGGGCGGCGGCGGCCAGCGCGTCCATGACCCCCGCAGGACCAGAGGGCCTGATGTCGGACACGGGGAGGAGCTCGACGGGACCGGCAGAAGCCCCGTCCGCCCAGTCGACGCGGTCAACGAGCACGCCGCCGGAGACCCCGAGCTCCCCCGGCCCCGGTTCGCCGAGGCGGAATCCGACCCTGCGCCCTTGGACGGGGAGCGCGGCGCAGACCGCGTCGTCGAGGTTCACCACCCCGACGCCCCCGCCGAGCGCCCTCGTCTTCGCCTCGGTGTACGCGGCCATGCTGCCGTGCCAGTCGATGTGGTCTTCGGCGATGTTGAGCACCACGCCTGCCAGCGGCCGGAGCGAGGGCGCCCGGCTGAGCTGGAAGGAGGACAGCTCGACCGCCAGGGTCCGGGCCGGGCCGAGCACCGCCTTCGCGACCGCGTGCCCGATGTTCCCGCACGCCACCGCGGCCTCGCCCGCCGCGAGGAGTATCGATTCGAGCATCGAGGTCGTGGTGGTCTTCCCGTTCGTCCCGGTGACCACGAGCCAGCGCCGGGCGCCGTCGTCGATCCGCCACGCCAGCTCGGCGTCTCCCCAGACCGGGACGCCTGCGGCGGAGGCGGCTCGCGGAATCGGGGCCGAATCCGGCACGCCTGGACTGACGACGACGAGGTCCTGCTCCGGGACGAGCGAGAGCGCCGCCGCCTCGCCGATGTCTGCGATCTCGGTGTTCCGGTCGCTCACCAGCACCTGCGCGCCGACCGAGCGGAGCGCCTCGGCGCAGGCCGCGCCCGCGACCCCGGCGCCGGCGACCAGCACGCGCTTGCCTGCCAGCTGCGCGGGGCCCCCGCCCAGCCCGTCGGCGCTTGAGACAGAGCCCAGCCTGTCGGCGCTTGAGACAGAGCCCAGCTCAGACATGGGCTCGGGAGGCCCACTCGGCGTAGAAGAGCGCGACACCCGCCGCGCTGCTCAACGCGGCCAAAATCCAGAACCGGACGATGACTGTGGTCTCCCGCCAACCGGCGAGCTCGAAATGATGATGGAACGGGGCCATTCGGAACGCCCGCCTGCCGGTGGTCCGGAACACCGCGATCTGGATCACCACGGAAGCCGCCTCGGCGACGAAGAGCGCGCCGACGACCACCATGAGCAGCTCGGTCTGGGTGGTGACGGAGAGGCCCGCGAGCAAACCGCCGAGCGGCAACGAGCCCGTGTCCCCCATGAAGATCTTGGCCGGAGCCGTGTTCCACCACAAGAACCCGATGCAAGCCCCGGCCCCAGCCGCCGCGAGGACCGCCAGATCCAGCGGATCGCGCACGTCGTAGCAGCCCCGCGCGGCGACCCTGCCGCAGGCGTTCTGGTACTGCCAGACGGAGATGAACGTGTAGGTGCCCAGTGCGATGGCCATGCTGCCTGCGGCGAGCCCGTCCAGCCCGTCGGTGAAGTTCACCGCGTTCGACCAGGCAGAGACCAGCAGGAAGCAGAACACCACGAACGCGAGGGCGCTGAAGCTGATCGTGCTGAAGTCCCGCACATAGGACAGGTTCGTCGAGCCCGGGGTGCGGCCGAGGTGGTCCTTGAACTGCAGCACGAGCCAGCTGAATGTCAAGGACGCGACGAGCTGGCCGACGAGCTTCGCCGACTTCGTCAGGCCGAGGTTGCGGCGCTTGCGCAGTTTGATGAAGTCGTCGAGGAAGCCGACGATGGCGAGCACGCTCACCAGGAAGAGCACGATCAGCGGGGAGACCGACATCGACGGCTGGTCGAAGAGCGAGCCGATCGCATGCGAGCCGAGATACCCCAGCCAGATGGCGGAGATGATCGCCACCCCGCCCATGGACGGGGTGCCTCGCTTGGCCTGGTGGCTCTGCGGCCCGTCCACACGGATTTCCTGCCCGAAACCTTGCCGGGAGAACACCCGGACCAGCCAAGGGGTCAACAGAATGCTCACAGCCATCGAAATAGCCGCGGCGAAAATAATCTCGCTCATGAGGGGTCAGATCCTCTCATATCCCGGCAACACAGCGCCGCCGCATCCGAACAGCAGCCGCACAGAAATACCAAACTCGCTCATGACAGCCCAGATCCTGCCACATCTGTGAGCGCTTCGGCGACTTTCCAGAGCCCTTCGGCCTGTGAGGCCTTCACAAGCACCACGTCGCGCGGCCCGAGCTCGTCCGCGACGACCCGCGCGGCCTCCTGCCAATCGGGGACCAAGACAGCCTCGCCGCTCCACGACCCTTCGAGCACCGCGCCGGTGTGCAAGGCCCTCGCCGCCCTGGAGTCGCCGACCACGACGAGCCGGTCGACGGACAGCCGGACCACGTACCTGCCGAGCTGGTCGTGCAGCACGACGGCGTCCTCGCCCAGCTCGCCCATCGGGCCGAGCACGGCCCAGCTGACGCCGCCCGAGGTGTCCGCCATGTCGACCAGCGCCCGCAAGCCAGCGCGCATCGACTCCGGGTTCGCGTTGTACGAGTCGTTGATCACAACCGCGCCGTCCGCCCGCTGCCCCACCTGCATCCGCCTCGGCGAAGCGGCCCGTGCCCGCGAGAGCGCCTCGGCCGCCTGCGCCGCCGTCATGCCGCATTCCAGCGCCACCGCGACCGCCGCCAACGCGTTGTGCGCTTGGTGCTCCCCGTGCACCTGGAGCTCGACCGGGGCTTCGCCCTGCGGGGTGACCAGCGTGAACCGGGCGCGGGCCAGCGCGTCGAGCCGGATGTCGACAGCGCGGATGTCGGCGCTTTCGGACATCCCGTAGCGCACCACCCTCGCCCGCGTCCGCGAGGCCATGGCCGACACCAGGAGGTCGTCCGCGTTGAGCACCGCGACTCCGCCATCCTCCGCGGACGGCAGCGCCTCGACGAGCTCGCCCTTCGCGAGCGCGATGTTCTCGCGGGAGCCGAACTCCCCGAGGTGGGCGGAGCCGACGCCGAGGACGACGCCGATCCTCGGCCGCGCGATCCGCGCGAGCTCGGCGATATGCCCGACTCCCCGCGCCGCGAGCTCGAGGACGAGGAACTGCGTGTCGAGATCGGCCCGCAGCACCGTCCACGGGTGGCCGATCTCGTTGTTGAAGCTGCCGGGGGGGCCGACTGTCGCGCCCCGCTCGGCGAGGACTTGCGCGACGAGGTCCTTGGTCGAGGTCTTCCCGCTCGACCCGGTGATCCCGACAATGGTGAGCCCCTTCGCCGCAAGCGCCTCGGCGTTCTCCTTGGCCAACGCCGCGAGGGCGGCCAGCGCGAGGCGTTTGGACTCCTCCGGCTCCGTCGGGTAGGGCCCCTCGCCGAGGACGACGGTCGGCACGTCGAGCGGATCGCTGGCGAGCGTCGCGACCGCGCCCGCGGCATGCGCCGACGCGGCGTGCAACCGGCCGTCGGTGCGCTCGCCGGGGACGGCGAGGAACAGCCCGCCGGGGACGACGTTGCGCGAGTCGTGCTCGGGCGGAGCCGTGGCGATCAGGTCGGGGTCGGCGACCGCGTGCAGCTTCCCGCCCACGACTTCGGCGATCCGGCGCAGAGTCATCGGGATCATGCGCGCTCCTTTTCTTCCCGAGAAGCACCGATGGCCTGCGCGAGGACTTCGCGGTCGTCGCGGCGCTGGTTCTCTTCGACTCCCGACTCGACCATCATGCGCGCTCCTTTTCTTCCCGAGAAGCACCGATGGCCTGCGCGAGGACTTCGCGGTCGTCGAAATGGCTCTTCACGCCGTTGACCTCCTGATACGTCTCGTGTCCTTTGCCCGCGACAAGCACCGTGTCCCCAGGCCGCGCCCAGGAGACCGCGCGCGCGATGGCCTCGGCCCGGCCGCCGACCTCCCACACCTCGGCGGAGCCGCCACGCGTTCCAGCCAGCACCTGCGCCCGAATGGCGGCGGGGTCCTCCGAGCGCGGGTTGTCGTCGGTGACGACGACCAGCTCGGCTCCGCGCGCGCACGCCTCGCCCATGATCGGACGCTTGCCCTGGTCGCGGTCCCCGCCCGCGCCGACAACGACGGCGATCCGCCCCTCGGTGTGCTCGCGCAGCGCGTGGAGCACCTTCACCAGAGCTTCTGGCTTGTGCGCGTAGTCGACAACGGCGAGGAAGTCTTGGCCCGCGTCCACTCGCTCCAGCCTGCCCGGCACCGCGATGTCCGCCCAGCCGCGCAGCAGCTCGGGAGTCGGCTCAAGACCGCACGCGACGCCAAGGCCGAGGGCCACCAGCGCGTTCGCGGCGTTGTGGCGGCCGAGGAGGCCGAGCCGGAAAGAGAACTCGTTCCCCTGCGGTCCCCGGACGACGACCTCTTGGGCGCCGAGGTCGTCCTCCTGCCTGCCGACCACAGTCCAGTCGGCCTCGGCTCCGCCGGTCGCGACCGTGGCGCTGTCCCGCGCCGCCTTGCTCATCCGCTCCCCCCACGTGTCGTCCACGCAGACCACGGCCCGCTGGGCGGCGACCGGCGAGCCCGGCTCGAACAATTTGGCCTTCGCCAGGAAGTACGACTCCATATCGCCGTGGTAGTCCAGATGGTCTTGGGAGAGGTTCGTGAAGCCTGCCGCGGCGAACCGGACTCCGTCGACCCGCCCGAAGTCCAAGGCGTGGCTGGAGACCTCCATGAGCACCACGTCCACGCCCGCTTCCGCCATCACCGCGAGCAGCGCCTGCGTCGCAGGGGCCTCCGGGGTGGTGAACGAGCTCGCGACGCTCGCGCTGCCGATCCGGGTCTCCACCGTGCCGATCACGCCGGTCGTCCGGCCAGCAGCGTGGAAGAGCGACTCCAACAGGTAGGTCGTCGTGGTCTTCCCGGCAGTGCCGGTCACCCCGACGACCGTCAAACGCGCAGAGGGGTCGCCGTAGACCAGCGCGGAGAGGGCGCCGAGGCTGGAGCGCGGCGAGTCGGCGGTCAGCACCGCGATCCCCCCCACGTCGCCGAGGAGCAGGGCCCCTGCCTCGTCGGTGAGCACCGCGACAGCGCCGTTCGCCCTGGCGAGCGGCGCGAATTTCGCCCCGTGCGTCTTCGTCCCCGGCAGCGCCACGAACAGATCGCCCGCGCGCACGGCCTGCGCCGATTGGGAGATCCCGGAGACCCGCGCGGCCGGATCGCCCGACCGGACGGCCGCTTTGGCCAGCGCCGCGATCTCGCCGAGCGCGGCGCCCCGGGTGCTGCTGGGACGCGGTTCGACAGACGGGCTCACCCTTCGCAGGGTATCAGCCGTGCGAGCGAATTCCGCCCATCGTCGCCCTTCGCCCGACCGTTAGCGGTACTCGGGTTTCAAGAGGGAGCCGAGGTCGGACAGCCGGACGTGCGCCTCGATCATCGTGGAGCCCGGCTCGCCGCTGCGCACCTGCGGCAGATAGAGCACCAGTTCGTCGGCGGACACCACGAACACCGGGTAGCTGTTCGGGTTCAGCGTTCCGCCCGGGTCGAAATCGCCCGCCTTCAGCAAAGGCTGGTTCTCCCTGGCGCGGATCGCGTTGACCGGGTCCAGCTGGCTCTGCACCGTCGGGCGGGCGGCGTCCGCGAGGTCGGGGAACGCTTTCGCGCCCGCCTGGAAGAGGTCCGCGAGGACGACCTGCCGCCCCTTGTTCGAGTCGAACGTGAAACTGGTGAGCTCTTCGACCGGGTACTTCGCGTTGCCCGTGTAGTAGATGTTCGAGAACAGCACGGACTTGAGCGCGGACGGATGCTCGAACTGCCGGTACCGCAGGCTCGCGCCGCCGTCCAGCGCCCTCGGGTCGTCGGTGACTTTCGAGAACCTGACGATGAAGTCTTTGAGGAATTTCTGCAGCGCCGGGCTCGAAGACCCGCCCTCAACGAGATCCGCCGGGTAGCGCGCCTCGAGCACGGTGTTCGTCTGGTTGGGGTTCGCGACGACTTTCCCGCAGAACTGCTCCCCCGCGCTCCACTTCCCGCCGAGCTGGGCGCAGACGTCGGCCGGAGCCGCGCCCGCGCCCGGGCACAACGACGCGACGGCTGCCGAGCCGAGCAGAAAGCTCGGCAAAAACCCCGCGCGCCAGGAAAATCGGGCTACCCACACGCCCAACAGCGTAACCCGGAACGTCAAGCACGCACACGCCTCGTTGATTTTTCACAGCATATGGGCCGGCTTTTCACAGCAAACGCCAAAGGCGAAGCCGCCGTCTCCGCCTTTGACAGAGAATTAGGATGCGCTTGGTTGACAGTGCGCGGCATATGGCAAAGTGAAAGCCGTGACCAACACAGCCGACCCCGCGAGCAGCAACACTTCTGAATTCCGCGTCGAGCACGACACCATGGGCGAAGTCCTGGTGCCGAAGGCAGCGCTGTGGCGCGCGCAAACCCAGCGCGCCGTCGAGAACTTCCCGATTTCCGGCATCACGCTCGAACGGGCCCAGATCCGCGCCCTTGGCCTGCTCAAGGCCGCGTGCGCGAAGGCGAACCTCGACCTCGGCGTGTTGGCCGAGGACCTCGCCCGGCCGATCATCGCCGCGGCCGAGGAGATCGCCGAGGGCAAGCACGACGACCAGTTCCCCATCGACGTGTTCCAGACCGGCTCGGGCACCAGCTCGAACATGAACGCCAACGAGGTCATCGCCTCCCTGGTCGCCGAGGCCGGGACGACCGTGCACCCCAACGACCACGTGAACGCCTCGCAGTCCTCGAACGACACGTTCCCGACCGCGACGCACCTCGCCGCGTCCGAGGTCGCGGTCCGCGACCTCCTGCCCGCGCTGGAGCACCTGCACGAGGCGCTGAACGCGAAGGCCGACGAGTGGGCGCACGAGGTCAAATCCGGGCGCACCCACCTCATGGACGCCGTGCCGGTCACCCTGGGCCAGGAGTTCTCGGGCTACGCGCGCCAGATCGAGAACGCCGTCAAGCGCGTCGCCGACACGCTCCCCCGGCTCGGCGAGCTCGCCATCGGCGGCACCGCCGTCGGCACGGGCTTGAACGCCCCGGGCGGCTTCGGCGGCAAGGTGGTCGAGGAGCTTCGCGAGCGCACCGGCCTCACCTCGCTGTCCGAAGCGGTGAACCACTTCGAGGCGCAGGCCGCCCGCGACGCGCTGGTGGAGACCTCCGGCGCGCTGCGCACCGTCGCCGTGTCCCTCACCAAGATCGCGAACGACATCCGCTGGCTCGGCTCCGGCCCGCTCACCGGGCTCGGCGAGATCCAGCTGCCGGACTTGCAGCCGGGCAGCTCGATCATGCCGGGCAAGGTGAACCCCGTGATCCCCGAGGCCGTGCTGCAGGTCGCCTCCCAGGTCGTCGGCAACGACGCGGCCATCGCGTGGGCGGGCTCGCAAGGCTCCTTCGAGCTCAACGTGTCGATCCCGGTCATGGCGCACAACCTGTTGGAGAGCCTGCACCTGCTCAGCAGCGTCTCGCGCATCTTCGCCGACAAGTGCGTCTCCGGCCTGATCGCGAACACCGAGCGGCTCCGCCACCTCGCGGAGGCTTCGCCGTCGATCGTCACCCCGCTCAACAGCGCGATCGGCTACGAAGAGGCGGCGGCTGTGGCCAAGGAGGCCCTCAAGCAGGGCAAGACCATCCGTCAGACGGTGATCGACCGCGGCCTCGTGCCGGGGAAGATCACCGAGGAGGAGCTGGACAAGCGCCTCGACGTGCTCGCGATGGCGAAGGTCCAGCCGAAGGGCTGAGCGCCCGCGCTCGGCTCGTCGGGCCGCTCATCTGGTCCTCGGGCTCGCCCGGCGGTCGGTGACTTTGTCGGCGAGCGCCAGGCCCCGGTCGATAGCGCTCACGCAGAGCCAGCGGATCGGTTCCGGGGGGACCGGGACACGCCAGCGCTCCGCCAGCGCTTTCGGCGGATCTCCTATGCCGAGGGCCACCTCGGCGGCGTTCGCCCCCAGCAGGGAGGCCATGCCCACGCCATGCCCGTTGAACCCGACCGCCGCGACGACGCGCCGCTTCGGGCTCACGTGCCCCACCCAGGGCAAGAAGGAGAGGTTCATATCGATATGGCCTCCCCAACACCCGTCGATCCGCACGTCGGCGAGCTCTGGGAACCGGAGCCGGAACAGGCGGACGATTTTCTCGAAGACAGCCTGCGAGTGCGTCGGCGGGAGCGATCCCCCGTAGCTGTGGCGGATATAGCGAGAGCCCCCGAGTATCCGCCCGTCGGCTGTGGTGCGGAAGTTCTCCAATGCCTGATGCGCGGTGTAGACGCCTTCGTCGAACGTCCATCCGACCCGTTGGCGCTGCTCGGCGGTCAACGGCTCGGTGACGAACATCGAGACGGCGACGGGGAGCAGGCCGCCGCCCGGCTGGAAGCCGAGCCTGCCGGTCCACGTGTTGGCGGCGAGGACGGCGGACTGCGCGAGGATCGTCCCGTGCGCGGTCGTCACGGTCACGCCCCGCCGGTGCTCCTCCACCGCGAGCGCTCGTGATTGCTCGAAGATCCGCACCCCCCTCGTGACTGCCGCGTCCCGCAGGCCGAGGAGGTACTTGCCTGGGTCGAGGACGCCGCCCCGCGCCTCATGGACCCCGCACGCGACGAATCGGGGCACTCCTCGTTCGGCGAGCTCCGGGCCGGAGAGGAACACGCTCGGCATCCCCGCCCTTGCCGCCGCTTCCGCCGTCGCGCGCAGCATCTTCTCCTGGCCGTTGTGCAGTCCCGCGAGGATGTTCCCGTTCGGGACGTAGTCGCACGCGATCCGATGGGCTCCGATGAGCGCTTGGGCGAATTCCACCGATTCGTCGCCAAGCCGGACCAGCGCCCCGCCTGCCTCCTTCCCGTAGACCCGCAGGACAGTCGCGATGTCCTTGCCGATCGTGGGCGTGAGGTGCCCGGCGTTCCGGCCGCTGGCGCCGAACCCGACGTGCTCGCTCTCCAAAACCACGACGTCCGCGCCTGCCTCGGCCGACCTCAGCGCCGCGCACAGGCCCGCGTAGCCGCCCCCGATCACGACGACGCCGCAATCGAGGTCGCCGCGCAGCGCCGCGCCAGGCTCGGAGACAGGGCCGAGCCACACGCTCGGATGGAAAACCCGCAACACAACTCGGATGCTACGAGGCGCCGGGCGATTGGCGGCCCCTGCGCGCAAAGATGTCGGGAAACCCCCCGCCATTGTCCGATGAAGCGCCGTGAACTGCCCTTTTGTCTTGCCTGTGCCCCATGGTTGTGCTGTAATCGCCGATCAGCATCCCCTATCCAATCTTGCTCAGGAGGAAAATGTGGCGCTTCTGCACACATTCACCGACGACGCCCTCGGCGACCTGGACGCCACGGCGCTCGGCGAACGCATCCGCAGCCGGGAGATCAGCGCCCTCGAAGCGGTCGAAGCCGCGATCACGCGGGTGGAGCAGGCCGATTCGGCCCTCAACGCGGTCGAGCACGCGGACTTCGCCCGCGCCCGCGAACGCGCACGGGCGCTGGACCGCGCGCACGCGCCGCGCTCGCACGAGAAGCCGTTCGAGGGGGTGCCCACCTTCGTCAAGGACAATGTCCCCGTCGCCGGGCTCCCGACAACGTACGGATCGGCCGCTTTCTCGCCCCGGCCTGCGCGCGCGAGCATCGCTGTCGCAGACCAGTATCTCGCCGCGGGCTGCATTGTGCTGGGCAAGAGCACGATGCCTGAGTTCGGCCTCACCGCGAGCACAGAGTGGACCGGTCGTCCGCCGACCGCGAACCCGTGGAACACACGTTATTCCACCGGTGCCTCGTCCGGGGGAAGCGCCGCGCTCACCGCGGCCGGGGCAGTGCCGCTCGCGCATGCGAACGACGGCGGGGGGTCGATCAGGATCCCCGCCGCCGCGACCGGCTTGGTCGGCCTGAAACCGTCCGTGGGACGGATGCTCTCCCAGCCCGGAGCCGAGCTCCTCCCGATCAATATCGACGCCGAGGGCGTCGTGACGAGGACAGTCCGAGACTCCGCCCGGCACTACCGCGCGGCCGAGCTGTTCCGTCCGTCCAAGCGCTACCCGCAGATCGGCCTGGTGGAGGGGCCGAACTCGTGCAGGCGGCGGATCGGCGTGCTGTTCGAGACGGCGACCGGCGCCCCGCTCTCGCCTGCGGTCGAGCAGGCGGTCCGCGCGGCTGCGGAGTTTTTCGCCGACGAGGGGCACGAGGTCGTCGAGATCCCTTCGCCCGTGCCGTCCTCGTTGTCCGAGGACTTCATCGTCTACTGGGAGTTCTTCGCCTTCGCGCTCAGCGTCAACGCGAAGATCAGCAGCCCGCGTCGCTTCTCCTGGCACAAACGCGAGCCGTTCACCGTCGAGATGGCCGCGAAGTTCGGCCGCCATGCCCACAAAGTCCCGACCGCGATCTATCGGCTGCGGCAGGCGGGACACCGCATGCGAGCGGTCTTCACACGCGTCGACGCGATTCTCACACCGGTGCTCGCCCATGAAATACCCCGGTTAGGGCACCTCGACCCCGCTTTGGGCTCTGCTGCGCTGATGGAGCGGCTGGCCCGCTACGCGGCGATCACGCCGACGCAGAACATCACCGGCCAACCCGCGATCTCCCTCCCGTTCGCCGTCGACGGCGACGGGCTCCCTATCGGGATCCAGCTCGCCGGAGACCTCGGCGCAGAGCGCGTACTGCTCGAACTCGGCTACGAGCTTGAGGCGCTCCGCCCGTTCCCCCGCATCCAGGACGTGGCCGTCGACGCGCGTTGAGCGGCAGACCACGCCGGGGCGCGGCCCGTGAGCTCGCGATTGCCCGCTCCATCGGGTTCTGCTGTGCAGTACGCTGGCAGCACAGTTCATGACAGGAGCACCGCGCATGGGCAACTCTCGGCTCGAACAAGCGACTATCCCCGGCAATATGATCGTCGGGCTGCTCGATCTGGGCGAGAAGCACCGCGCGGCCACCGAGCGGTGGTTCGACGGGACCGGCCTCTCGCCGAGGGGCATGCGCGAGGGCTCTCAATTGTTGTCGTACCGACAGGCGCGATCCATCGTCCGGCACGCGCTCCGCGCCCTCCCCGCCGGGCCGTGGGGCTTGGCCGTCGGATCGAGGGACGTGCACGAGGTCTGGGGGCTGCTCGGGTTCGCATTGCGCTCGTGCAGGACCATCGGCGACACGCTCGCGGTCGGGCTTCGCCACCACCAGACGACGGGGACCCTCACCGATTACGCGTCCGAGTCTTCCCCGGACGAGATCGCCATCCGGGTCGACATGCGCCAGCGCGACCCCGAGCTCGAGCCGTTCCTCGTCGAAGAGTCGCTCGCGAGCGTCGTCACCTTGATGCGCTCGTCGTTCTCACCGGCGTTCGCGCCGACACGGGTCGAGTTCGCGTATCCGCCGCCACCGTATGTCGAGGACTATCGAAAGTTCTTCAAATGTCCCCTGCGGTTCAACGCCGCCGTCAACCGAGGCTACCTAGCCCAGTCGCTCATGTCGTCCCCGATCGAGACTTCGAACGCGATGCAGCTCGCGCTGGCCCTTCGCGCGCTCGGGGAGGACGGCCAACGGCCCGATCCGGTCCCTGACACGCTTGCCGTCGTCCGCGAGCAGCTGCGGCAGAGCCTGCCGGGCGCTGTGACCATGGCGGAGATCGCCAAACGGCTCCACACGACCGAGCGGACTCTGCACCGTCACCTCGCCGCAGGCGGCTACCGGTTCTCCGAGCTGCGCGACGAGGTCCGCAAGGAGCGCGCGCTCTCGCTGCTGGCGCGGACGTCCAACCCGGTCAAGGCCATCGCCGCCGAGGTCGGCTACCGGGACGACCGCGAGTTCCGACGCGCGTTCCACCGGTGGACCGGAGGATCGCCGAACGACTTCCGCGGCGGGCGGCAGCCATCCGCCGAAAGGCGTGCTCCCGACTCTCCGCGCCAGCCCGCCCGCTTCGGCTGAGGCGGGCGGGAGTTCGGACAAAAGGACGGCGCGTTGCCCGGTCGGTCTCAGCGGCAGACTGCTCACGTGGAGCTCCGCGACGACCCCCACCAGAATCCTCGACTCCGTGCTCGCGGCGGCAACCCGCCAGACTCGGTCGGCATGAGGTCCTGATCGGAGCAGGAAGCCGCGGCCTGCTATGCCCGCTGGCGAGGCGAGCCGCTCCTGGCTTGCAACGGGGCGAACATCCCCGGCGTGAGATTCTGCCACCCGGCGCGCAGGGCGACCTCGGCGATGCGGCGGCGGAAAGCCCCCGCGTCCACATACGAGCTGTGGCGCGCCGAGTCGAGAAAAGCGATCCCTCCCGACAGATCCGGCTTGTCGCGGGCGATCAGCTCGTCGAGCACAGCCGCTTTCCTCGGAGCCTCGACCTGGTCGCGCAGGTATTGCGCGACCAGGTTGCTGATGGTGTCGAACAATGTGTACGCGCTGGAGTTCACTTCGACATACCCCAATCCGAACAAGTTCCGATGCTCGCGGCTGAACGTGTTCAGATACAGCTGCGGCCGATTGCCGCGCCAGACGAAATAGTCCTCGTCGAGGTACGGGATCGTCCAGTCGTAGCCGGTCGCGTAGAGCACCAAGTCGATCCGCTCGCTGCTGCCGTCCACGAATCGAACCCGGTCCCCGTCGAACCCCGCGACATCCGGTTTGATCGCGACGTCGCCGTGCTGGAGATGGTGCAGCAGTTGGCTGTTGAGCAGCGGGTGCGACTCGAAGAGCTTGTGGTCGGGCTTTGGCATCCCGTACTTGGACAGATCTCCCTGCAGCGCTCGCAGCAGTCCAGCGGTCAGCAGCCTTTCCAGCCAGACCGGCAACGCCGGGCTCTGTTCTTTGATCAGGTCGGCGGGGAGGCCCAAGATGTGCTTGGGAATCAGGTGGTAGCCGCGGCGCACACTGACGAACGCGGCGTCTGCGGCCTGCGCGGCGTCACAGGCGATGTCGGCCCCAGAGTTCCCCAGTCCGACGACCAGCACCCGCTTGCCCCGGAACTCGAGGAGGTCGCGATAGCTGCCGGAATGGCGCGCTTCGCCGTCGAACCGACCGGGATAGCACGGTGTGCGCGGGGCCCACGTGGTGCCGGTCGCGCACACCACGGCGCCGTAGACCTCCCTGCTGCCGTCAGCCAGTCGGACATGCCAGTCGTCGCCGCTGCGCGTGACATCCGAGACCTCCGTGCCGAGGCGGATGCGATCGAGCAGCCCGTACGCCTCGGCGAACGAGCGGGTGTACGCCAGGATCTGCCGATTGCCCGGATAGTCAGGGAAATGCTCCGGCATGGGGAAGTCGAAGAACCCCGAGGTCTGTCTGGACGAGATGAAATGCGCAGACTCGTACATCGGGGTCCCGGGATTGTCCAGGTCCCAGATCCCGCCGACATCGTTATGCCGCTCGTACTGGTCGTACTCGACCCCGACGAGCCGTAACGCCCGCGCCAAAGACAATCCAGCAGGCCCGGCTCCGATGACACATACTCTGCGATTTCCCATAGCGAGTAGTGAACCTCGCCCGACTGCCCACGGGGAAGGGCAGGAGCGGCCAGAAGACCAGCAGGACCGGACAACTCGGCGCGGCGGGGCGCGATTACTGCGCAGGAGCGGGCGGCGCGGGGTCGAGCTGGTTCTCGCTCCGATCCCAGTAGCGCACGCCCGGCTTCGGGCCGCCGCCGGGCTGCGCCCGGATGAGCCGGTCCACCGTGACGATCGCATACCCTTGCTTCTTCAACCACGGCACCGCGTCCGCCATCGCCTGGACCGTGCCCTCGTGCACGTCGTGCAGCAGGAACACCGCGCCCGGCTGCGCGTATTTGCGCACCGCGTCGACGGTCAGCTCCGGCTGGTCGCTGTGCTCCCAGTCGTACGCCACCACGTTCCAGAGGATCTCGGAGAGGCCGAGCCCTTCTTCGATCTTGAGAATGTCCGGGGTCGAGAGACCGGCGGGCGGGCGGTAGATGTTCGTGCGCAGGCCCGTCGCCTTCTGCAGCGCGTCCACGGCCTTGACCAGCTGTTGCCGCGCGTCGGGAAGCGACTGCCAGGTCATGTACGGGTGGTTCCACGAGTGGACGCCCACCTGCATCCCGGCCTCGACCACGTTCTTCGACCAGTCCGGGTGCGCGGCGATACGCTCGCCGAGCTGGAAGAACGTGGCTTTCGCGTGGTAGGACCGCAGGATCCACAGCAGCCTCGACGTGTACGGGCCGGGGCCGTCGTCGAAGGTGAGCGCGACGCACCGCGCCTTGGCGCAGTCCACGGTGTCGGGGTCTGGGTCGTTCGACGCGGACCGCGCCGCGTTGCCCGCGTCGGGCAACGTCAGGACCAGCGCGATCAGGCCGACCGGCAACACCCAACGCAGCGCCCGTGTCGCGCGCGCGGCGAACGAGGCGTGGTTAACCGATCCCATCGTCCAGGAGTCGGGTAGCGAGCGCGGCCACCGGGCTGCGCTCCGAGCGGGTCAACGTCATGTGGGCGAACAGCTCTTCGCCCTTGAGCCGCTCGACCACCGCCGCGATGCCGTCGCGGCGCCCGACCCGCAGGGAGTCGCGCTGCGCAACGTCGTGCAGGAGGAAGATGCGGCTGCCTTCGCCGAGCCGGGTGATCGCGGTGAGGATCGTGGAGCGCTCCAAGTTCTGCGCCTCGTCGAGCAGGACGATGGTCTGCGGGCCGAGGGTGCGGCCTCGGATGTGCGTGAGCGGCAGGATCTCCAAGAGGCCGCGCGAGCGGACCTCGTCGATCACTTCTTCCGAGGTGATGGACCGCAACGCGTCGATCACGGCCGCGCTCCACGGGTTCATCTTCTCCTCCTCGTTGCCGGGGAGGTAGCCGAGGTCCTGGCCGCCGACCGCGATGATCGGGCGGAACACGATGATCCGCTTCGCGGTGCGCCGCTCCAGCACGGCCTCCAGCGCGGCGGCGAGCGCCAACACGGATTTGCCGGTGCCCGCGGGCCCGCCGAGCGAGACGATGCCGATCTCGTTGTCCAACAGGTGCGAGAGCGCGATCCGCTGCTCGGCGGATCGCCCGTGCAGGCCGAAAGCCTCGACGTCGCCGCGGACCAGGTGGATCTCCTTGTCCCGTCCGACCCTGCCGAGCGCGGTGGCGCGCGAGGCGGTGAGCACGACGCCGGTGTTCACGAGCAGGTCGTGGGTGACCGCGACGGCGCCGTTCTTGTACAGGTGGTCGAGCTCCTCGTCGCTGATCGCGAGTTCGGTGAGGCCCGTGAAGCCGCTGTCCGGCACCTGCTCGTGCAGGTACTCCTGCGCCGGGATCCCGAGCCCGCCGTGCGCCAGCAGGCGCAGCGGCAAGTCTTTGGAGACCACCGCGACGTCCTCGCCCGCACGGCGCAGCGCGTCGGCAACGGACAGGATCCTGGTGTCGTTGGAGCGCTCCGCGCGGATCGCGTCCGGCAAGGCGGACGTGTCGACGTGGTTGATCTCGATGCGGACCGTCCCGCCCTCGTCGTTGACCTGGACACCTTGGCGCAGGTCGGCTCCGGGCTTGCCGCGCAGCGCCTCAAGCGCGCGCAGGACGGTGCGGGCGTTGTGCCCGAGCACCGGATCGTGGCGTTTCGCCTCGAGCTCTTTGATGACCACGATCGGCAGCACCACCGAGTGCTCCGCGAAACGGGTGAGCGCACCCGGATCGGAGAGCAACACACTGGTGTCGATCACATAGGTCTTGCGCGATCCGGGCTCGCTGTGGCTCATATAGCTCCTTATGTCTTGAGCCTGGTTATTGCTGTGCGGCGTACTCCCGCAAGGCGGCTGCCGCTTCGAGGCCTGCTTCGCTCAGGCCGGTCGTGATGTCGAGGACTCCCCAGTCGGCGAGCGCCGAGGCGACCGACGCGTGCTGGGTGGCCTCGCTGTGCAAGCCCGCCTCGGCGAGCAGGGCCAGCTGGCCGCCGAAGTCGTCGATGTCGCTGCCGAGGATCTCGGAGGCCGTCTCCCGCAGATGCGCGGCGAGGGCGATGAGGATCTGGTCCGGCGTGACCTCGAGGCCCCGGCGGACGACCTTCGCGTAGAAGCCCGCGTGCAGCTCCTCGTCCTCGGCGATCCGCTCCAAGAGCTGCCTGACCACGGGCTCCTCGGCCGAGGCCGCGATGACCGCGCGGACGAGGTCCAGGGTGACCTTCTCGTGCAACGCCGCGAACACCAGGGTCTGCAGCGGCGTGCCGCCCGCGTAGTTGACGCCCTTCCAGACGTGGCCGAGGCGCCGTTTCTCCAAAAGGACCGGATCGCTCGCCCCGGTCACGACGAGGTAGTCGCGCAGCGCGATCGCGTGCGCGCCCTCCTCGGCGGTCCACTGGCCGAGCCATTTGTCCCAGCCCTCGCGCAGATGCATGTGGTTGGCGAAGATCCGGTTGTACGAGGGGAGGTTGTCCTTGTCCAGGAGCAGCAGGTCGAGCGCGGCGGCGATCGGCGCGGCGAGCTTGGAGCGGGACGGGTCCCAGTCCTTCCCGCCGAGGAAGGCGAAGGTCTGGCCCTCTTCCCACGGGATGTAGTCGTGGAAGAACCACTCCCGCATAGCCTCGAGGTGCTCGCGGTAAGCGTCGGGAAGAACGTCTCGCAGTTCCCGCAGCAGCTTGCGCTCTTGCAGGTCTGTCGTCGTGGTCGTAGTCAGTGCCGTGTTCTCCGTCGTGCAATCGTCCGTCTGGTCGCTTCGGCCTTCGGCCTTCGCTCTTGTCCTTGCGAGCTCAGCTTAACTCTCGAAACCCTGCCCGCAGGGCCCGACTCGCTGGTTGTTCTGCCGCAATCGCCGACAGAGGTTGTTCTGTCCCAATCGCCGACAGGCTGGGGCGAGTCTACCAGCTTTCAGTCGCCGAACTTCCAATTCTCCAGATCGGAGTACAGCGGGAAGTCGCTCGCGAGGCGCTTGACCCGCGCGGACAGCGCCGCCACGTCCGCCGATCCGGTGAGCGCGCCCGCGATGATGTCGGCCACCTCCGCGAACTCTGTCGAGCCGAAGCCGCGGGTGGCCAGCGCGGGGGTGCCGATCCGGACGCCGGAGGGGTTGAGCGGCGGGCGGGGGTCGAACGGCACCGCGTTGCGGTTGACGGTGATGCCGATCTCGTGCAGCTTGTCCTCCGCGTCCTGGCCGGACAGCTGCGAGTCGCGCAGGTCGACGAGCACCAAATGCACATCGGTGCCACCGGTCAAGACCGAGACGCCTGCCGTTTTCGCGTCCGGGGCGGTGAGCCGCTCGGCGATGATCCGGGCGCCGTCGATGGTGCGCTGCTGGCGCTCGGCGAACTCAGGGGTGCCCGCGACCTTCAACGCGACGGCCTTGGCCGCGATCACGTGCATGAGCGGACCGCCCTGCTGGCCTGGGAAGACCGAGGAGTTGAGCGACTTCGCGTACTCGGACTTGGCGAGGATGAGCCCCGAGCGCGGGCCGCCGAGCGTCTTGTGGACTGTGGTGGAGACCACTTCCGCATGCGGCACCGGCGAGGGGTGCAGGCCTGCGGCGACGAGTCCGGCGAAGTGGGCCATGTCCACCCACAGGTGCGCGCCGACCTCTTTGGCGATCTCGGCGAACGCCGCGAAGTCCTGGTGGCGGGGATACGCGGACCAGCCTGCGACGATCACCTTCGGACGGACCTCGAGCGCGCGGGCGCGCACCTGGTCCATATCGATCCGGTGGGTCGCCGGGTCCACGCCGTAGAAGTTCGCCCGGTAGAGCTTCCCGGAGAAGTTGAGGCGCATGCCGTGCGTGAGGTGCCCGCCGTGCGCGAGGTCGAGGCCGAGGATCGCGTCGCCAGGTGTGGCCAAAGTCATAAGGACTGCGGCGTTGGCTTGCGCGCCGGAGTGCGGCTGCACGTTCGCGAACTCCGCTCCGAACAGCGCTTTCGCCCGGTCGCGCGCGAGCTCCTCGACGACGTCGACGTGCTCGCAGCCGCCGTAGTAGCGCCGCCCCGGGTACCCCTCGGCGTATTTGTTGGTGAGCACCGAGCCCTGCGCCTGGAGCACCGCCCGGGGCACGAAGTTCTCCGAGGCGATCATTTCGAGCGTGTCGCGCTGGCGGGCCAGCTCGCCGCCGACAGCGGCCGCGACCTCGGGGTCCAGCTCGGTGAGCGAGGCCGTGAATGCGTTCGCGCCTTTTTCGGGCCCAACCGGGATGCTCATGTCTCTACTCCTTTGTTCGGCCCCTCGCAGTGGCCCGGACAGTGTACGCCCCGAGTGCATCGGCCCAGTACGGGAGGAGCAAACTGGACAATGTGATCGCGCGAACCGCGGAGCCCCGGCCCAAGCCCCTCCCCAAGGGAGTGTCTCAAGCCGGGCCGTTCGTCGAGTTCGACCGGACGGCGTGGCGGGCGCTGCGGCAGGCGACCCCCCAGGTGCTCACCAAAGAAGACCTGACCAGCCTCCGGGGCATCCGCGAGCACCTGGACCTCGAGGAGGTCGAAGAGGTCTACCTGCCGCTCACCCGGCTCATCCATCTGCGGGTGGCTTCGAGCGCGCAGCATTTCGCCGCGATGTCCACCTTCCTCGGCGAGCAGGCCTCGCTCCAGAAGGTGCCGTTCGTCATCGGGGTCGCGGGCTCGGTCGCGGTCGGCAAGTCCACGACGGCGCGCGTGCTCGCCACCCTGCTCGCCCGCTCCGAGGGCAACCCGAAGGTCGACCTGGTGACCACCGACGGGTTCCTCCACCCGAACGCCGAGCTCTCCCGGCGCGGCCTCATGTCCCGCAAGGGATTCCCCGAGAGCTACGACCGGCGCGCCCTGCTGCGGTTCGTGGTGGACGTGAAGTCCGGCGTGCCCGAGGTCTCCGTCCCGGTCTACTCGCATGTGCTCTACGACATCGTGCCCGGGGCCGCCCAGACAGTGCGCAGCCCGGACATCCTCGTCGTCGAGGGGCTCAACGTGCTCCAGGCCGGGCATCGGCTCATGCTCTCGGACCTCTTCGACTTCTCCATCTATGTGGACGCCCGCACCACCGACATCGAGTCCTGGTACGTGGACCGCTTCCTCGCCCTGCGCGGCACGTCGTTCGCGGACCCGCGCTCGCATTTCCACCACTACGCCGGGCTCTCCGACTCCGAGGCGGTGGACGAGGCGCGGCGGGTCTGGCGGTCGATCAACGAGCCGAACCTCGTGAAGAACATCTTGCCCACCCGGCCGAGGGCCACCCTCGTGCTCCGCAAAGACGCGGACCACTCCGTCGACCGCGTCCTGCTCCGCAAGCTGTGACGTAGCCGGGGAACATCCCCGGACCCCCTCCCGCTCCGCGCCGACGACAGCCGCGAGAGCCCCTCCGCGCCCGCCCCCGCGCGCCCCTCTCGGCCCCCGGCTCGCGCCGGAACCGGCTTCCATCTCGCCAATCGCGCCTGTTTGACTCCGCCCACAAAGGCTGCTACTTTATGACGCGTACCACAGATGACACGGGTGTCGATAGAGCCGCCATGACTACGGCAGGCGCAAGCGGCGAAGTCGACGATTGAAGACATGGGAGTGCTATGGGCGCGTTCTCCGCGAGGCGGATCGTTTCCGTTTCCGGCTGCGCGCCAGCCGTGCCCCCGCCCGACGGGGGGCCTTCGTCCTCATGACCCTCACGAGCAGCGTCCTCTCCCCTGACGAAGAGGCGACAGGCCTGGCGCACGACGAGCCCCCTCGCAACGGCGCCCCCAAGAACGGACACGCCCCAAAGCCCTCGCCCGCGAAAGCGCCCCAAGACGAGGAACAGGGGCTGATCGGGTACGGCGTTTCGCTGGCCGTTGGCGCGCTGCGCCAGGCCGACGGGGCGTTGCAAACGATCGGCAGGCTTGCCGTCCTCGGCATGCACGCCTTCCGGTTCCTCGTGGCCGACCTGGTCCAGTTGCGCCACCCTTGGCGCGAGACGCTCAACCAAATCGCGTTCCTCATCAGGGTCACCGCGCTGCCCGCCCTGCTCATGTCGATCCCCTTCGGAGTCATCCTCTCCGTCCAGGTGAACAGCCTCATCAAGCAGGTCGGCGCGGTGTCGATGACAGGAGCCGTCGGCGGGCAGGGCGTGATGCAGCAAGCAGCCCCGATCGTCACGGCGCTGCTCCTCGGCGGAGCCGCCGGGTCTGCGGTCGCCACCGACCTCGGCGCGCGCAGCATCCGCGAGGAGATCGACGCCCTGCTCGTCATGGGGGTCAACCCGGTGCGCCGCCTCGTCGCCCCACGCCTGGCCGCCGTCCTCTTCGTCGCCCCGCTGCTCTGCGTCTTCGTCATCTTCATGGGGCTCGCCGCGAGCTATGTCATCGCCGTCGGCAAGCAGGGCGGCACCCCCGGCGGCTATATCGCGTCGTTCGCGTCGTTCGCCAGGATCGAGGACATGGCCGTTGCGATCGTCAAGAGCCTGCTCTTCGGCGTGACGGCGATCCTCATCGCCTGCCAGCGCGGCCTTGAGGCCAAGGGCGGGGCGCGCGCGGTCGCCGACGCGGCGAACGCGGCGGTCGTCCTCGGCGTCGCCTCCATCATCGTCATGAACGCCGTGCTCACCGAACTCACCACCATCATCCTGCCCACCAGGATCGGCTGACGGTGATCGAGGCCAAGGAAGAAAACAGACTGACCATGGTGACGCAACCCTCTCCCGCCATCGGGTACACCGCAGTCCCCGCGCGGTACGTGCCGCCCGGCTTCCGGACGCTCTACCGATTGCAGTCGTCCGCGCGCACGGCCCCCGTCGGAGCCGCCGCGAGCATCGGGCACCAGATCACCTTCCTCGGGCTCGTGCTCGCCGCCGTGCCGAGGACGATCCGGCATTACCGCCGCCAGATCGGCGCGCAACTGCTCGATGTGGTCTGGGGCAACGGCTCGATCATCGTCGGCGGCGGCTCGATCGGCATGCTGCTGCTCATGGGCGTGAGCATCGGCGCGTCCATGGGGGTCGTCGGCTTCGCCACGCTCGACCTCGTCGGTCTTGGGCCGCTGGTCGGGTTCGTGTCCGCCTACGGCAACACCCGCGAGATGGCCCCGCTGATCACTGCGCTCGGCTTCGCGGCGCAGACGGGCTGCCGCATCACCGCCGAAGTCGGGGCCATGCGCATCTCGGAGGAGATCGACGCGATCGAGGCGCAGGGCATCCAATCCATCCCGTTCGTCGTCACCACCCGCGTCATCGCAGGCGTCGTCTCCATCATCCCGCTGTTCGTGATGACGCTGCTCCTCGGCTATCTGTCCTGCGCGTTCGTGGTCAACGTGGTGCACGGCGAAGCCTCGGGCACGTACTACCACTACTTCGACGCGTTCGTCCATCCGATGGACGTGGTCTACGCCATCCTCAAGGCGGTCATCTTCGTCGTCGCCGTCATCGTGATCCACAGCTACCAGGGCTACTACGCCAGTGGCGGCCCCGAGGGGGTCGGCGTCGCGGCGGGCCGGGCGATCCGGACCAGTTTGATCGCCATCATCGTGCTGGACATGATCCTCACCCTGGTCCTGTGGGGAGACGACGGCGGCCTGAGGATCTCGGGGTAGCCATGGCCGTGTACCAAGACCTCTCCGGGCGCGCCGCGAGCGTCCGCGCCCTCTTCCTGCGGGGCGTGGCGACCCTCGTGGTGCTCGCTGTCGCAGGAATCTTCCTCTATCGGACCGCGACCGGCACGTACAAGGACACGTTCAAACTGACCCTGCTCACGAACTCGATCGGCGAAGGGCTGGTCACCGGGTCGGAAGTGAAGTACCACGGCTACTCCATCGGCTCCGTCGAGACGCTGGAGCCGCTCGGCGGTGGCAAGCAGAAGATGACGCTCGTCCTCGACACCCCCCAGGCCTCCTCGCTCACGGCGGACACCACGGCCAAATTCATCCCGGCGAACAGCTTCGGCACCACCGCGGTGGAGCTGGTCAGCGACGGGCGTGGCCAGCGGCTGGTTTCGGGGGCCGTGCTCCGGATCGACAAACAAACGGTCGCCACCTCGCTCACCGGCCTGCTCCGCAAGGCGAACGGGTTCAGCAAGTCGATCGACCAGTCGGCCCTCGAAGAGGCGCTGACGGTGCTCCGCAAGCACGCCGACCTCGTGGGCCCGGTCTCGCAGGCTGTCGTCGACACCGCCAAGATCGTGACGATCCTCGCCAGGAACCAGCGGCTCTCGCAGTCGATGTCCGTCGCCGCCACGGTCCTCAACGGCGTCACCAGCATCCTGCCGGTCATCGCGGGAGCCGATCCGGCGATGAAATCCTTCGCGCAGACGCTCTCGCCCGACATCGCCGAATCGGGCAACACCCAATTCGGCTATTTCGCCGACTGGTTCGCCGAGCTCGACAACGACTTCGCCCGGAACATGGACTGGGTCTCCCCGCTCGCCAACGGCCTGGTGAACATCCTCGCGCCCGCCTCGTACGCCGCGGGCAGCATCGCCCCCGAGTTCAGCCGCCTGCCGAGCCTCATCGACCGGACCGGCGAGGTCATCCGAAAGGCGCACGGCGGCCAGGTGAACCTGGATGTCACGCTGGACGAGATGCCAGGGCTGCGGAACGCGATGGGCGGCGGCCAGCCGCAGGCACGGGAACCGCACGAGCGCGCCGCCAAGCAATCCGCGACGCAGCTCCCGAACACCGGGGCGGACGACGGCTCCGACTCTGAAGCCGACGGCGGTGGACGTTGAAGAAAATCGCCGTCCCGGTCGTGATCACGGCCGTCTTCACCGCTGTCGCCCTGGTCTTCGCCTCGATCGTGACGAACGCGCTGCGCAGCCCGGTCTCCGGCGAGACCGTCGGGTACACCGCGACCTTCAGCGACGTGGCCGGGCTCTTCGTCGGCAACGACGTGCGCATCGCGGGGGTCCAGGTGGGGAAGGTCGAGACGATCCGGCTCAACGGGCGCAACGCGGACGTCGGGTTCACCGTCCTGAAAGACCAGCCGCTCTACACGGACACCGTTGTCGCCGTGCGCTACCAGAACCTCCTCGGCCAGCGATACGTCGAGCTCGCCCAGCCCCACACGCCGGGGGCGCTCATCGCGGCGGGGACCGCCATCCCGCTCGAACGGACGATCGCGTCCTTCGACATCTCGAAAATGTTCAACGGATTCCGCCCGCTCTTCCAAACCCTCGACCCCGCCCAGTTCAACCAGTTCGGCGAAGACATGCTGCGGCTGATCCAGGGCGACGGGGACGGCTCGGGGATCGGGCCGGTGCTGCGCGACCTCGACGCCGTTTCGAAGCTCGCGGTGAACCGCCAGGCGGTCTTCGTCCAGCTCATGCGCAATCTCGGGGAAGTGTCCGCCGAGCTCGGCGGCCAGTCGAAACAGATCATCGCGACCATCGAAGCCGTGCAAGAGCTCCTCGCGACCCTCAACCCGGAGTTCGACCAGATCGGCGCGGCGAGCGACGACATCCAGCATTTCGCGCAGCAACTCATCCCCTCGATGCACTACCTCGAGGACATGATCGACGTCATGACCATCCCCTATTACGACTTCCTGATGCGCGTGCTGCCGCACACGCCCGCCATCATCGGGGCCATGAACATGCTCCCCTCGCTGCTGCAGGGGGCCCGCGACCAGATCCTGGACGGCCCGACCTCGAAGCCGAATTTCCAGTGCTCCAACGGACTCGCCGAGCTGCCCGGCGTCGGCGAAGTGCCCTTCGGCGACCAGAACCTGGTGCTGTGCCGATGAGACTCTTCCGCAAGCCCTCCGTCGCCCTCGACGACCGCGCCGCCGTCAAACGGCATCGCTGGATCGGCGTCGCGAGCATTCTCGTCGTCGGCGTCCTCCTCGTCGCGACCGGATGGATCTTCCTCAGCCCGTTCGGGGGGCGCCTGTACACCGCCCATATGACGGCGGCGGGCGGAGTCCGCGCGGGCGACGACATCCGCGTCGCGGGAGTCTCGGTCGGCAAAGTCGTCAACATGCGGCTGGACCGGACCGAGGTGAAGATGACGTTCACCGTGACGCCATCGGTTTTCGTCGGATCGGATTCGACGTTAGAGGTCAAACTGCTCACGCCGCTCGGCGGGCGCTACGTGGCGCTGCGCCCGGACGGGAACTCGCCCCTGGGGAACAAGACGATCGCCGCTAGCAAAGTCGAGCTGCCGTTCACCATCACCGACATCCTCCGAGCGGCAGAGCCGATCGTCAAACAGGTCGACGGGCAAGTCATCCACGACACCTTCACCGAGGTGGCGGGCGCGATGAACAAATACCCCGACGCGCTCCGCGACGTGCTCAAGGCCTCCAACACGTTGACCGCCTCGATGACCCGGATGGGCGGCGACTACCGCAAAGTCCTCGACGTCGCCAAGGAGTACTCGAGCACGTTCGTCACGGGCCGCAAACAACTGCAGGCGATCGCCGGGCAGCTCGTCATCACCCTGCGCTTCTTCGAGTCCAAAGGGGTCGAGGTCGCTTACGTCCTCACACAAGCCGCCGAGTTCGTCCGCGTCCTCAAACGCATCGCCGTCTTCTACGGCAACGCGCTGGAGCCCATCATCAACAGCATCGACGACCTCTTCGACATCACCTACGCCCACCCCGAGCGCGTCGGCCAGGCGCTCGACGGCGTCGGCCAGCTCCTGCGGATCGTGATGCCCATGCTCCACGGCGAAGGCATCGTGCTCAACGACAAGAACCGCATCATGGACGAGAACCACGTCGAACCCCGTCCGGACATCTGCGTCCCGAACATCTTCAGGCAGTGCTGATATGAGAAAACTCGCTTCGCTCGTCCTCGCCGACATCAAAAGGGTCTTCCGGCTCGTCCGCAAGCATCGGGCGCGAGGTGTCGCCCTGTTGGCCGTCGGCGCGACCCTCGTCGCCGCCGTCGCCGTCGCAGGCGTCAAGCTCTGGCCCGGTGTCTACGGCTACGCGAAGCAGACCTGGCCCGAGCTCCTCGCCAGCAGCCGGACGATCTGCGCCGACTTCACCGACGCCACCGGGCTCTACACCGGCAACAAAGTCAAGCTGCTCGACCTCGAAGTCGGCACGGTCACCGCCATCACCAACATGCCGGACTCCGTCCGAGTCGAGTTCACCGTGCCCCACGACCTCGACCTGCCCTCGGACGAGGGGGTCGTCACCATGAGCGACTCCATCGTGACCGACCGTCACATCGAACTTGTCAAACCGTACGGCGACGGCCCCAAACTCACCGGCTCGGGCTGCATCGGCCTGCAGTCCACCCAAACCCCGGTCGGCCTCAGCGATTCGCTCAGCTCCATCGACAAACTGGCCGACACCATCCTGGGCCGGAAGGAGGGCGACGACGCGCCGGACGGCGCGCAAGCCCCGGGGGCCGCCGCGATCAACGACAGCATCAAAGCCATGGCGCGCTCGCTGGACGGGATGGGGCAGCCGATCAAACAAAGCTTGGAGAACCTCGTCGCCGCGTTCGGGGACCCCTACCAGGCCGAAGCGGACTACCGCCTGCTGCTCGCGAACGGCACGGCCCTCACCTCCGGCCTGGTCCAGAACTGGAGCACCGTCGTCGACATCCTGAAGACCGCTCCCGCCTTGACCACATTCCTCCACGACGCGATGCGCCCTTTCACAAAATTCATCGAACACCTCGTCGCATTCCTGCCGATCCTGGTCGAGACGCTTGAGCGCTACGCCCCCCGGATCTACAACCTCGCGGACAAGATCGTCCCTTGGATCTCTGGCGTCATCAGCTGGCTCACCCCCCAGATCCTCTGGGTCATCAACCAGCTGCCGCCGGTCATGAACTGGCTGACCAACAGCTACCAGCCTGGCTGGGGCGCGTTCGACATCACATACGACCAGGCGCAGGGCGGCATGTCCAAGCCGATGGCCACCGCGCTCTGCGACGCGCTGCGGGCCCGCGACGTGCCGGGCATCGAGACCACCTGCGCCCCCGGCACGCCCCGAGGCGACGGTGTGGGCCTCGCGGACCTCTTGATGGGAGCGGCGCTGCGATGAAGCTGTCGGACACGAAGACCGCTCGCGTCCTGCTGGCGCTCGTCGGGGCGTTGGCTATGGGGCTGGCCTCGGCGTGCTCGCTCGACCCAACCGAGATACCGCTGCCCGGCACGCGCATCGGGGACGCCTCCTACCCGATCAACATCGAGTTCGCCAGCGTGCTGAGCCTCAATGCGAAGGCGAGGGTGGACTCGGACGGCGTCCAGATCGGCACGTTGGACCACGTCAAACTCGTCGGCAACACGGCGGTGGCCGTCGTGGACATCTTTTCCAACGTCAAGCTGCCGCAGAACACGCACGCGGAAATCCGGCAGTCCACCATCCTCGGCGACCTGTACATCGCGTTGACCCCACCGAACGCCCCTTCCCCGACCCTGTTGCGAACCGGCGACACCATCCCGCTCGCGAACACCGCCCCGCCGGACAGCATCGAAGACCTCCTCCGATCCGTCTCCTCCCTGGTCAACGGGACGAGTCTGACCGGCTTGTCCGACGCCTTCGCCAGCTTTCACAAGGTCTTCGGGGAGAACCCCGAGGAGATCGCGGAACTGCAGAAACAGCTGGCCGACATGCTGCACGACGTGGCGGACAACCAAGCCGTCCTCGACCGGCTCCTCGCCAGCGCGGACGCCTACGCCAGCACGGCTGCGGCCGACATGCCCGCCATCCTCGACATGCAAGCCAATCTGCGGTCCGGATCCCGCGTATTCAGCAAGATCATCGTGAACGTCGCGAGAACCTACATCGAGCTCGGGAACTTCTTCGGGACGCTCAATCCACTCGTCGACCGCAACGTCGCGGGCCTGGACCAGGCGCTCATCTTCATGACGCCGCTCGTCGCCGCCATCTCCACCTCCGACACGAATCTCTCGGTCCTCCTCAACCGAGGTTTAGGCCTGTTCCGCGACGCGGTGGTCGCATACTTCTGGAAAGACGGCGGGCCGCGCGTCACGGTCAACGCGGTGAACGTCCCGGACAAGGTGCTCGTCCTCGGCGGCGAGGACCCACAGGACCGCGCCGACGAGATGATCACGACGATGCAGACGATGGGGTTGCTGCCGCAATGAAACTCAGGCTCAACGTCGGCACAACGCTCCTGCTCCTCCTCGCGATCGCCCTGCTCGGAGCCGGATACATGTCGGTCGGCGTGCTCCACATGGGCGCGGTCAAAAAGACCACCCACGTCACGCTGCTGCTCAAAAAATCCGGCGGGCTCATGCCGACGTCCGACGTGACCATGCGCGGCATCAGGGTGGGGCAGGTCGCGAGCGTCCGGACCACCGCGGCGGGCCTCTCTGTCACGTTGGAGCTCGACAGCAGCCAGCGCGTGCCGCAGAACAGCGCGGTCGGCGTCGAGACGCTGTCCATCGCGGGCGAGCAGTACATCGACTTCAAACCCCTGAAGATCGCGCCGCCCTATCTGGAGGAGGGCGCGGTGATCCCGGCGAGCCAGGCGATCTACCACGCCACGGTCGGCGAAATGCTCGAACGGAGCAACGAGCTGTTCTCGGCGTTCGACCCCAAGGACCTGAAGACCATCCTCGACAACATCGCCGCGATCTTCCACGGCAGCGACAAGATGTTCGACCAATTGGCCTCAGACTCCGCCGTGTACGCCAGGATGATCCAGGAGAACAAGCAGCTCTTCGAGGTGCTGTTCGGCAATGTCGACTTCATCAACACGAACCTGGGGAAGATCAACGCGGGCGGCGTCCTCACCGGGATGAGCAAGCAGCTTTCCCCCGACGTGCTCGACTCCCTCGACCGATGGTTCCAACAGGTCCACCTCCTGCGCGACTACGTCATCGCCCACGAGGTCTTCACCCCGGACAATACCCTGGAGACGCTCGCCGCCAAGCTCGGCGAGTACCTCGACCTTCTGTCCGGCCCGATGGCCACGTTCGCGCCCGCCCTGGAGTCTGCGACCGCGCCCCTGTACAACGACAGGATCGATGTCGGCGGGTGGATCGGGCAATGGGGGTCCGCGATGGAGGACAACGGCGGCATCAAGGTGCGCGTGCACGTCAAAGGCCAGCCGCAACCGCAGGACCGACAGGCACATGACGAGCCGCAAACCCAAGAGGACCAGCCGCATTCCTAGGAAGGAACCATGAGCACAGACGACAAAGACGAGACGACTTCGGCAGAAGACACCGCTGCGGAGAAGACCGGCGAGAAATCCGAGGACGAGACGGTCTCGGCACGCGGCCCGGAAATCACTGTGCGAGACGCTTCCAAGAAGAAACCTGCAGGCGAGGACGCGAGCGCCTCCCGAGAGGAACAACGGGCCTTGTCGAGCTTCCCGTGGCCCTTGGTCGCCGCCCTGGCCGTGGTCGTCGCGCTCTGCGGGGCGCTCGTGTTCGGCTATCTCAAATACCGCGAAGCCGGGCAGCAGCTCGCGCAGCTCCACCAGACCGAGGCCGACCGGAGCACGGCGGAGAAACTGGCGAAGGACTACGCCCACAAATCGCTCACCTACACCTACCAAGACCCCGAGGGCTTCTTCAAGTCGGTCGAGGAGGGGGTCGCCCCGGCGCTCAAAGACAAATGGACCAGCGGGGCCGAGCTGCTCACCGAAATCATGCGGCAGGCGAAAGTCGAGTCGAGCGGCGAGATTCTCGCGGCCGAGGCGACCCCCCAGCCCGGGGGCGCCTACAAAGTCGTGGTGTCCACGAGCCAGACGACCAAGAACCTGCAGAACCCGCAGCCCCGGGTGTCTCCCCTCATCTTGCGGGTCATTGTCACCAAGATCGGCGACACCTGGCAGATCTCCGAGATCGGACCGGAGTCCGGCAGCAAGCCGCCCCTCCCGGGCGAGCAAGCCCCGCCCGGAGCCGCTCTTCCGCCTGTGGCGCCTACCAACCCCGTCCCGCCCATGCCTGCGAACCCGGGCGCCGCCGTGCCGCCCGTTCCCAGGGCTCGCTAAACGGAGCCAAGCAACGAAGGAGATCCATGCGCTTCCAACGATCCGCCGTCCCCGGAGCCGCCCTCTTGCTCAGCGTCTTCGGCGGGGCGGTCCCGCCCGCCGTGGCCGTCCCCGAACAGACGGCGCCGGACTGCGCGCTCCTCGACCAGATGTCCGCTGCCCTGCAGAACGAGGTCGGGCCGGGGGTCGGCGGCCTGCGCAGCGTCCTGAAACAGCCCTATGGGCTTTTCGAGGTGCAGCAGAACGACGCGAACACGAAAATGGACATACTCGAAGGCGGGGCCGCCCACCTGCGCGACCTCGACCGGGGCGGGGCGGTGCCGGGGCTCGCGCCGTTGCTTGGCCAGCTGGACGCCGCCGCAGCCGACATCCGGACGAGCACGGACGACATCTTCTACTTCCGCGTGATGAACAAGTTCTCGCAAATCGAGGTGCTCAGCAGGCGCCCGCTCCGGCCCGCGTACTGGGCGAAGCTCGACCACGCCGACGAGCTCTCCGACCAGATCGACGGCGTCCTCGGCAACGCTCGGAGCCGAGGCTGCAGCTGACCCCCCTGTCGGGGCGGGCGCTCATTCGCCGTCGCGCTCATTCGTCGTCGTGTTCGCTGCTTTGAAGGCGTCCCTCGACGAGGGGCACACCTTCCACTTGCCGTCTTCCTTGTGGAAGTAGAGCGTCCAGGCCGCCCCCTTCGCATCCGTGAAGGCGGCCATGCCGAGATCGTTGATCGTGGCGGAGCTCTTCACATCGATATCGCCCCGCGCGACCTTCGCGTCGCCGCGAAGGACAGCTTCGGCTTGCGCCGAGTCCGCCGAGCAGAGCAAACCGGCCAACGCGGCCGCGTCGTTCGCGTCCTCGGCGCGCTTGTAGTCCTTCGCCACAGACTTGACCTGCTGCGGGCCGCTGTCCGGGCTCAACGCCATCTTCCAGATGAACAGCGCGAAACCGCCGCCGCAGAGCAACAGCGCTCCGACGACCGAGAGCACGATCCACAGCACGGTGCGTTTCTTCTTCGGCGGCTGGGCCCCGTGCTGGGGCGGGAAATTCGGCGGCGGCCCGTACGGCTGCGAGAAAGGCGGCTGCTGCGGATACGTCATCGGGTCCTCCCGTGTCTCGCGATCGACATTGCGCACAAGACTACGCCCGGCCTTTCGCCCGACCGCAGTCTCGTCGGCGAATTCGATCAGCCCGAGACGCGCCGCTTGTACTGGGCGGAGCAGAGCCCCTTCATAGTCTGTTCCGCCACCACTTCGCCGTCCACGGTGATACGGCACGTGTAGGAGCTGCCGCGCGCGTCTCCTCCGGTCCACGCGTTCCACGCCTCGGGGCCCTGCAGTCGCCCGTTGCCGTCGACCAGCGCGTCGTCGCCGAGGGACGTTCCGTTGGCAATGCCGGTCAGCCCGAGATCCAGGCCTTTGAAAGGCTTGGAGTCCGGGGCGCGCCCCGCGCGGCCGAAGTCGGACTCGCCGATCTTGAGGTCGACGGTCCACGGCAGCTCGACCGCTTCCTCCACGAGATGCTTCTCGGTCGGATCAGCGTGGTCGCGCAGATCCCCGGTGTATCGGACGAGCAGGGAAGAGCCGCCCCCTGCCGCCTCGATCGAGTACTGCACGTCGTGGTAGACCACTTCGGCGGCGGCGGATTGCGCCACAACAGCCGACGACGCCCCCAGTCCGATGGAGGAGACCACGGCAAAAACCCGAGTACTGACGCGACCGAGCACGGCGGGCTCCCTTCGTCCAGAGAATTTCAGATGAATAAAGATACTCATGTAATAGTGGCATAGAACAGTTTCCGGCGCATCTTTTCACCATTAATATAATGAGTATCCGATATTAAAATAATATATCGAGACGTTGCGGGCTGGGCGGCCACGCGCTTTCGCTCACCCAGAGTCTCACCGCCGACATGCCGTCGCATGCGCTCGCGAACTGCGGCAACGCCCGATCCGCCGGGTGGCGGGCTCGCGCAGATCCCCGAAAGCCGTTCCCCGGCTTCCTAGCATGGCGCACATGCCCAGTGCTGTGCTCTCCCCAGCCCCGAGCGACGCGGAACTGCGTTCGCTCTTCCACCCGGTCTTCGCGGAAATCGCCAAAGGCGCGGTCGAACGCGAACGCGAACGACGGCTTCCCTTCGACGAGATCCGGCTCCTTCGCGAGGCGGGCTTCACCCGCCTGCGCGTCCCGCAGGAGTTCGGGGGCTTCGGCGCGAGCCTGCCGCAGGTGTACCGCCTGCTCATCGACCTCGCCGAGGCCGAGTCGAACCTGCCGCAGGCGCTTCGGGTGCACACCGGCCTCATCGAGGACCTCCGTTTGGACACAGACCCGGCGCGGCGCGAGCACTGGCTGCGCAAGGCAGGCGAAGGCGCCCTCTTCGGCAACGGGATCACCGAGCTCGGCGCGGGTTTCACCGACGGGTTCCAGACCAAGCTCGTCCAGGACGGCGAAACGTTCCGGCTCGACGGCGAGAAGTTCTACTCCACCGGCAGCCTCTTCGCGGACCACATCCTCGTCGCGGCGCAATACGGCGACCAGCGGGTCGGCGTGCTCGTCGACGCCGACCAGCCGGGGGTCTCGCAGCAAGACGACTGGGACGGCTTCGGGCAGCGGCTCACCGCGAGCGGCACCTCCCGGTACGAGGGCGTGCAGGTCTCCGCCGACCGGATCTTCGAGCGCGGCTACGGCACCCCCGGCCCTGGCCATCAGACCGCCCTGTTCCAGCTCGTCCAGCTGTCCGTGCTCGCGGGCATCGCCAAGCGCGCGGTGGCCGACATCGTCGCGGTCACCCAGAGCCGCACCCGGACCTACAACCACGCGCTCGCCGACCTGCCGAAGGACGACCCGCTCGTGCAGCAGGTGATCGGCCGGGGCGAGGCCGCCGCGTTCGCCGCACGGGCGACCGTGCTCGCGGTCGCCGACCTGCTCGGCGCGGTCCTGGACCAGTTGAACGCTGGCGAGGAGGTCTCGTCCGAGGCGTACGACGAGGTGGAGCTCGCCGCCGCGAAGGCGCAAAGCTCCGTGATCCCGCTCGTCCTGCGCGCGGTCACCGACCTCTTCGAGGTGGGCGGGGCTTCGATCACCCGCTCCGACAAGGCGCTCGACCGGCACTGGCGCAACGCGCGCACGATCTCGCTGCACAACCCGGTGATCTACAAGGAGCAGCGCATCGGAGACAACCTGCTCAACGGCGCCGCGCCGCCGTACGCGTGGACTGTCGGAGAACGACAGGGCCCGTCGAACCAAGGAGTCAGCAAGTGACCGAGCCCCGGAAGATCCGTTTCAACGCGTTCGACATGAACTGTGTGGCCCACCAGTCGCCGGGCATGTGGCGCCACCCGAACGACCAGGCCTGGCGGTACAAGGACCTGGCCTATTGGACCGAGCTCTCGAAGCTGCTCGAACGCGGCAGATTCGACGGGTTGTTCATCGCCGACGTCCTCGGCACCTACGACGTCTACGGCGGCTCGGACGAGACCGCCATCCGCGAGGCGGCGCAGATCCCGGTGAACGACCCGATCCTGCTGACCTCCGCGATGGCCCTGGTGACCGAGCACCTCGGCTTCGGGATCACTGCGGGCACCGCTTTCGAGCACCCCTACCCGTTCGCCCGCCGCCTCTCCACGCTCGACCACCTCACGGGCGGGCGGATCGGGTGGAACGTCGTCACCGGCTATCTGCCCTCGGCGGCCCGGAACATGGGGCAGGACCACACCGAGCACGACGCCCGCTACGACCACGCGGACGAGTACCTCGAAGTGCTCTACAAGCTGTGGGAAGGCTCCTGGGAGGACGACGCGGTCATCCGCGACCGCGAGCGCGGCGTGTTCACCGACCCCGACAAGGTGCACCACATCGGCCACGAGGGCACGTACTTCTCGGTGCCGGGCATCCACCTGTCCGAGCCCTCGCCGCAGCGCAGCCCGGTGATCTACCAAGCGGGCGCCTCCTCGCGAGGGGTCAATTTCGCCGCCAAGCACGCCGAGTCGATCTTCATCTCCGCCCCGGCGAAGCACGTGCTCAAGGAGCGCGTCGCGGCGATCCGCTCCGCGCTCGTGAAGGCGGGCCGCGACCCGTACTCGGCGCGGATCTATACCCTCCTCACCGTCGTCACCGACGAGACCGAGGCGCTCGCGCAGGCCAAGCACGACGACTTCCTCAAGTACGCGAGCCCGGAGGGCGGTTTGACGTTCATGTCCGGCTGGACCGGCGTGGACTTGTCCAAGTACCACCCCGACGAGCCGATCGGCAATGTGAAGTCCAACGCGATCCACTCCGCCCTCGCCGCGCTCCAGGCCCCCGACGACGAGGGCCGCGAGTGGAAAGTCGGCGACATCGGCCGAGCCGCCGCCATCGGAGGCCTCGGCCCGAGGCTCGTCGGCTCGCCGCAGCGCGTCGCCGACCAGTTGCAGGACTGGGTCGCGGAGACCGATGTGGACGGCTTCAACCTCGCATACGCCGTCACTCCTGGAACCTTCGAGGACATCGTCGAATTCATCATCCCCGAGCTTCGCAAACGCGGCCTCTACCAGGAGGAGTACACGCCCGGCACACTGCGCCACAAGCTCTTCGGGAAAGGCGACCGGCTGCCCGAGGAGCACATCGGCAGCCAGTACCGGATCGGCGGGCCGCGCTCAACGGCGCTCCCCCGCCGCAGGGCGGGCGAGCCGGTCGCGGTCTAATCCGCGGGCGTGAGGGTGAAGAGCGGGAACACCCGCTCCGTGCGGGTCGTGTACTCGGCGTAGGGCGGGAAAGCGGCCACCGCGCGCTCCCACCAGAGCTCGCGCTCCTGCGGGTCCTCGACCTCCTCGGCGCGCACCGTGCGCACCTGCTCCTTGTCGCGCAGCTCGAACACCGGGTTCGCGCGCAGGTTCGCGACCCACGCCGGGTCCTTCGGAGCGCCGCCGATCGAGCCGACCGCGAGGTACACCCCGTCGTGCTCGACCCGCATGAGCGGCGTCTTGCGGATCTCGCCGGACTTCGCCCCCTTGGGATACAAGATCACCACGGGCATGCCCTCGATGTCTGCGGCCTTGGCCCCGCCGCTCGCCTCGTATGCCTCGATTTGCTCGTTGACCCATGTCTTCGGGTTCTGCGCGATGTAGTCGAAGGTGAAGTTCTCAGCCACATTCATCCGAACGCCGCGCCCCGCGCCGGTATTCCCGGCAGCGCGCCACGACAGCGGCCGGGAGAACAGCGCCCCCTGGAGAACAGCGCCTTAGAGAAACGTGTGCCGCCGCTCGCGCAACGGCACCCGTCCGTCCACGGACAGCACCCCCTCGGCCCGCAGCCGGGCGAGCTGCTCGGCAGCGATGTGCGCCGCTGGGCGGCCCGACGCGCCGATGACCCGGTGCCACGGCAGATCGGCGGAGTCCTCGCGCATGATCCACCCGACCTGCCGCGCGTTCGTGAGCCCGGCGGCTTTCGCGATGTCGCCGTATGTGGCGACCCGCCCGGCGGGGATCGACGCGACGAGCGCGCGCACCCGCTCGAAATCGGCGTCGGTCACGGACGGCATGGAAGCAGTCTAAAGAAGGCCCGGCTCGTCGGCGCGCAGGAACCCGGCGAGCATGTCGGGCGGGCGCGCGGATCGTCCGCGACGTGTTTTCGCGACATCGCCCAGGTCTGACCCGTTCCCCGCAGGCCCGACCGCATGATCATGCGACGATCATCGGCTACTGTGGTCGAATGCGCCGGAGCAGACTCGCTGAGTTGGGACTCACCCCGCGCGAGATCGCCAAGCTCGCGCGCTGGCTGCCTCGGACGCGCTGGCCGCTGGTCATCCTCTACGTCGTCTACGCGAATCTGCTCGGAGCCATCATCGTCTTCGGCTTCCTGAAGTTCGCGCTGCCGCCGGAAGACTCCGTCTCGTACACCGACATCGGCGACCGCAGCTCGCAGCTGCTCTTCCTCGCGGTGCTCGCGCTCGGGGTCTTCGTCTCCACCGCGCTGGGCCTGCGCCACGCCCTGCCGACGCTCTTGTGGAACCAGCGCAGCGGGAACGTGGCGAACCCGCAGGCCGCCAAGGACCGGGCGCTGCGCCTCCCCGCCGCGCAGATGTGGGCCTCGGCCTCCGTATGGTTCTTCGGCTCCATCGTCTTCGTCGGGTTCATCGCCCGCCACTCGCTCCGGCTCGCCCTCATCGGCGGCTACGGGGCGCTCATCGGCGGCTCGGTGATCTGCATGATCATCTATTTGCGCTCCGAGCAGGTGCTGCGCCCCATCATCAGCGAGGCGATCGCCGCCGGGGCCGAGACCAAACGGGCCAGCCGGGTCTCCCGGCGGGTCCGTGTCGTGTGGCTCCTCTGCTCCGGGGTGCCCGTCGGCGCCATCTTCGGCATCGTCGCGGGGCACGAGATCGGCGTCCTGCACGGCAGCACGGACCAGCTCCTCCTGCCCATCCTCGTCACCTCGGCCATCGTGATCGGCGTTGGCCTGCTCGCGGCGGGCTCGCTGGCCAACGGCATCGGCGGGCCGGTCCGCCAGCTGCGCGACGCGATGCGCCAAGTGGAGCAGGGCGACCTGACGGCGCAGGTCGAGGTGAACACCACGACCGAGCTCGGGCTCCTGCAGTCCGGGTTCAACAGCATGCTCCGCCAGATCCGCGAGCGCGAGCGGTTGCGCGCCTTGTTCGGCCAGTTCGTCGGGGCCGACGTCGCGCAGCGCGCGGTCGAGCGAGGAGTCCAGCTCGGCGGCGAGGAGCGGTTCGTCGCCGTCCTGTTCGTCGACTTGGTCGGCTCGACACGGCTCGCCTTCCACCTCGGCGCCCCCCGCGTGGTGAAACTGCTCAACGAGTTCTTCCACGCCGTGGTGGACGTGGTCGGGGCCGAGGGCGGCTACGTGAACAAGTTCCAGGGCGACGCCGCCCTTGTCGTCTTCGGCGCCCCGCTCGAACTGGAGAACTTCGCCGGGCACGCGCTCCGGGCGGCGCGGGTCCTGCAGGAGGTGCTCGCCGGGCCGCTGCACGAGACGAACGTCGGCATCGGAGTCTCCGCAGGCCCCGTCGTCGCCGGGCATATCGGCGCGGACGAGCGGCTGGAGTACACCGTCATCGGGGACGCGGTCAACGCGGCCGCGCGGCTCTGCGAGCTCGCGAAGTCGGAGCCGGGCCACCTGCTCGCCTCGGCGGAAGCCGTCGCGCTCGCCGACCCGGACGAGGCCCGGCATTGGATCCTCGGCGAGGAGGTCCCGCTGCGCGGGCGCGACGCGCTCACCCAGCTGGCCCGCGCACGAGACCCGGACCCGGAACCTCCGATCAGCTCGTCGGCTTCTTCGCCGCAGGCTTCCGAGCAGCAGGCTTCTTCGTAGCGGCAGTGGTCTTCGGCGCGGCCCGCCGCGCGGCGGGCTTCTTCGCCGGACCGGCCGCCCGACGGTCCGCGAGCAGCTCCGAGGCCCGCTCGTCGGTCAGCGTCTCCACCTCGTCGCCCTTGCGCAGGCTCGCGTTCGTCGTCCCGTCCGTGACGTACGGGCCGAACCGGCCGCTCTTGACCACCATCACGACGCCGCTGACCGGGTCCGTGCCGAGCTCGCGCAGCGGCCCCGCGGCCGCCTGGGCTCCCCGGCGTTTGGGCTCCGCGTAGAGCGCGAGCGCCTCCTCAAGGGTGACGTTGAACAGCTGGTCCTCGTTCGCGAGGGAGCGCGAATCCGTGCCGCGCTTGAGGTACGGCCCGAACTTCCCGTTCTGCGCGGTGATCTCCTCGCCGGTATTCGGGTCGACGCCGACAGCGCGGGGCAGGGACAGCAGCCGCAGGGCGTCGTCGAGCGTCACCTGCTCCGGGTCCATGGACTTGAAGAGCGAGGCCGTGCGCGGCTTGGGCGCGGCGGCCTTCTTCGTCTTGGCCTTCTCTTCTTGCTGCGCTTGGACCGCCGAGGGCAGCAACTCGGTCACATACGGCCCGAACCTGCCCTCTTTCACGACGAGCTCATGGCCGGACTGCGGGTCCAAGCCCAGCACCCTCCCCTCGCTCGGGGTGGCGAACAGCTGCTCCGCGACCTCGGGGGTGAGCTCGTCCGGCGTGAGGTCCTGATGCAGGTTCGCGCGCTGCGAGACCAGCTCGCCTTGGTCGTCTTTGACCATCCGCTCCAAGTACGGCCCGAATTTGCCCACCCGGACCCAGATCTGACGGGCCTCGGAGTCCTCGAACACCGGGATGGAGTTGACCTCCCGCGCGTCGATGGTCTCCGCGTTCGCGCCGACGAGGCGTTTGAGCCCGCCCGCGCGGGCCACCGAGCGGGCCGGGCCGTTCTCGTCGCCGTAGTAGAACCGGTTGAGCCACGGGGTGCGGTGCTCCCGGCCTGCCGCGATGGCGTCGAGCTCGTCCTCCATGTGCGCGGTGAACTCGTAGTCGACGAGCGGGTCGAAGTAGGCCTCCAACAGGCCGACGACCGCGAACGCCACCCAGGCAGGCACCAGCGCCGCGCCCTTGCGATAGACGTAGCCGCGCTCCTGGATCGTGTCGATGATGGCGGCGTAGGTGGACGGGCGGCCGATGCCGAGGTCTTCGAGCGCCTTCACCAGCGAGGCCTCGGTGTACCGGGCGGGCGGCGAGGTGGCGTGCTCGGCGGGCGCGGCTTCGCGGGCCGCGACGTTCTGCCCCTTGGCCAGCTGCGGAAGACGGCTCTCGGCGTCGTCGGCCTGGCCGCCCGCGAGCTCGTCCACCGTCTCCACGTACGCCCGGAGGAAGCCCTGCGTCGTGATGACCAGGCCCGAGGCCGCGAACACGCAATCGCGAGCCGCGCCCGCCGCCGTCGTGGTCGTCGTCAGCCGCAGGCTCGTGCTCGTGCCCCGCGCGTCCACCATCTGCGAGGCGACAGTCCGCCGCCAGATCAGCTCGTACAACCGCAGCTCGTCGCCGTCGAGCGTCCCCGCGAGCTGCTCCGGGCGCGCGAAGGACTCGCCTGCCGGGCGGATCGCCTCGTGCGCCTCCTGGGCGTTCTTCGCCTTGCTCGCGTACTGCCGGGGGGCCTTCGGGATCGCGTCCGCCCCGTAGAGCGCCGTCGCCTGCGCCCGCGCGGCCTCGGTCGCCTGCTGCGAGAGCGTGACCGAGTCGGTCCGCATATACGTGATGTGGCCGTTCTCGTACAGCCGCTGCGCGAGCCGCATGGTCCGGTCGGTGGAGAACCGGAGCTTCCGGCTCGCCTCCTGCTGCAGCGTCGACGTCATGAACGGCGGGTACGGCCTGCGCGAGTACGGCTTCTCGGCCACATCCGCGACGTCCAGCTGCGCGCCGACGAGCGCCTCGGCGAGCGAGCGCGCCTCGGCCTCCCCCACGATGCGCACCCGGTCGGGGTTCGTCGGCTCGCCCTGCGGCGTGAAGTCGCGGCCCGAGGCCACGCGCAGCCCGTCGAGCTCCACCAGCTTCGCGGAGAACTCCGGGCTCGAGGCCACTGTGACCGACAGGTCCCAGTACGAGGCCGAGCGGAACGCCATCCGCTCGCGCTCGCGCTGCACGATGATGCGGGTGGCCACCGACTGCACCCGCCCCGCGGACAGCCTCGGCATCACCTTCTTCCACAGCACCGGGCTCACCTCGTAGCCGTAGAGGCGGTCGAGGATGCGCCGGGTCTCCTGGGCGTCCACGAGGTCGGTGTCCAGGTCGCGGGGGTTCGCCGCGGCGGCAAGGATGGCGGACTCGGTGATCTCGTGGAACACCATCCGCCGCACCGGGACCTTGGGCTTGAGGGTCTCCAGGAGGTGCCAGGCAATCGCCTCGCCCTCCCGGTCGCCGTCGGTCGCGAGATAGAGCTCGTCGACCGACTTCAACTTGTCCTTCAGATCGGTGACCGTGGACTTCTTCTCCGGGCTCACCACGTAGAGCGGGTCGAAGTCCGCCTCGACGTTGACCCCGAGCCTGGCCCATGGCTCCGACTTGTACTTCGCCGGGATGTCCGCCGTGCCACGGGGCAGGTCGCGGATGTGGCCTCGGGACGACTCCACGACATAATTGCCGCCGAGGAAGGAGGCGAGCTTGCGGGCCTTCGTCGGGGATTCGACGATCACCAGCCGTCGAAGCCCGTCGCCGCCTGAGCCGCGTGTGTCGTCCGCACTGCGCCGTGCTGCCACCGTTGCCATACCTTCCCGGTTGTTCGTTCGCGAGCCAGCCGAGCGCCGCGAGTCGTCACACTCTATTTACCTCAAACCCGAGAAGACGCGGATCTGAGGCGCCTCCGGCGTGTCCGACCCGCCGGACGATCACTGCCCCTGATTGGGGAGCGGAACCTCGTCCGCCGCGCGCACAGCGGTGGCGTGCAGGTCCTTTCCGACCAATGCCGTCTCGAACTCCACCCTCTGGCGCTCGACCAGTTTCCGAAAGCCTCTGCCTTCGATGGCGGTGTATCGGACGAACACCTCGGCGGAACCGTCGTCAGGAGCAATGAACCCGAAACCCTTCTCAGGGTCGAACCACTGCACAGTTCCCAATGCCATTGGCCGGAGTTCCTCCTTGTGACACCTCGGGCGAGCTCGTTCTCGTCCAAGTAGTAGAGCACATCCTGCAAGCTGCGCACCACTTCGAGCGCCGATCGGCGGCCAGCCCGGGCGCGCCGCGCCTGCAACGCGCCCCGAACGGCATGGCCGCGCGGGCGTTGCCCCGCTGGGCGTTGTGGCCGCTCCCGCAGTGGCGAGGATGCGCTCCGCCGCGCCTGCAGGCATTCCCCGAGTTCTCGCGCGCCCGCCAGATGTGAACATGTTAGTGTACGACTATATTTCTAACAAAATGCTTCAGGAGGCCCCATGAGCGCTCGTACCACCCAGCCCGCGCCGTCTGAGCTTTCCGACGGCAGCCGTTTCCAGCTGTATTTCGGAAGCCTCCTCTTCGCCCTGTTCGGCGCAGCCGTCTTCGACCAGGTCATGCTGCCGGAAGTGGCGGCCGGGGTGGAATGGACCGGGCGGGTGCGCAACACCCCGTTCGAGCGGGCGGCGCGCACAGCCGCGGCGGACCAGGTGGTGTTCGGGGGCTCCGCCGCCGACAACGAGGCCACCGGCCGCTGGTTGCGCGAGGCGCACCGAGCGGTCAAGGGCGTCGGCTTCAACGGCGTGCGGTTCAGCGCGCTCAACCCGGAATCCTGGAACTGGATCATGGCGAGCACGATCCTCGCCTACCAGGGCGCGTACACCCCGATCACCGGCGACAAGCTCGACGACGCGGGCCGGCAGAGGCTCTACGAGGTGATGCTGGGCAAATTCGAGCATGTGCAGCTGCCAGGGAAGCACGCCCGCCTCCCCGCCCAGTACTCCGATCTGCTCGATTGGTACGAATCGGTCCTCGAAGCCAAGGGCGAGCACAACATCGCCCTCGGCAAAGCCGTCGACACCTTGCTGCGCGCCCCGTTCCCCCCGTTCCTCCCTCCCTTCCTGAAACCGCTGTGGCCGCCCCTCGCGACGGCGGTCGGGCACATCGCGGCCGTCTGCTCGTTCGGAGCCATGCACCCCAAAGCCCGCGCCCTCACCGGCTTCCGGTGGACGAAGCGGCACGACTTCGAGTTCCGGATCGTCAGCCGGGTCCTGCCGGTCCTCTACGCCCGGCTGCCCAAACGGCTCACCATGTCCCCGCTCGCGTACCACCATTGGCGCTATACTCAACTTGTGGAGCAGTACATGGCCATGCAACTGGGCTCTTTCGCGCCCGGCTGCCCGATGTCTGGGACATCGCGGACGCAGGGCCAATCTGCAGGCTCTCCCCAGCCACAACCAGCTTGAGATAGCGAGACGATGACTGAGCCGTACTACCGCCGCGCCGACAACGGCTTCCGCGCGACCGAGTCGACAACGGGGTACTGGACCCCAGGGGCGCAAGCGGGCCTGCCGCCCATCATGCTGGCCGCTTCGCGTCTGGAAGAGTTCGGTTCCACGCTCGGCGAAGGCAGGATCGCGCGCCTGACGTTCGATTTCCTCCGACCCGTTCCCGTCGGCCTGTTGCACGTCATCACCAAGGTGGCGCATGCCGGGCGGTCGACGACGCTCCTCGAAGCAGACATCGTCGTCGACGACAGCGTCGTCGCCCGAGCCTCGGCGTGGTGGCTCAGCGCGGCGGACACCGCACGGCTCGCGACAGACCGGTACGAGCCCCTTCCCGACACTCCAGCCGTCGGCGAAGCCTTTTGGCATGGCCACTCCGGCATGCCGTCCACGCTCGCCACCCGCACGCAGGAGGGGATCGGCGACGACAACGTCATGTGGCTCTCCCCGACTGTCCCGCTCGTGGACGACGAGCCGCCCACCCCCCTCGCGGCGCTGTGCGGGATCGCGGACATGGTCAACGGCGTCGGCATGGTCACCGACTACCGGCGGGTCGCCGCCATCAACGTCGACCTCGGCGTCCACATCCACCGCCAGCCCGCCTCCACCGAGATCGGCGTGCGCGGCAAGACGTCCATCGGCCCCGACGGCATCGGGGTCAGCTCGGGCCTGCTCTACGACGCGCACGGGTTCGTCGCGACCGCCTCCATGGCCGTGCTCATCAGGGAGAAAGGGCCGAGGTGACCGGCGCAGGCCCCGCACGGGCCGTCGCCCGCGCCGGGCCTGACGCGAAACCGGGCGCCGCAGTGTCGACCTCCACGACGACGAGCACGTCCAAATCGACCGTCTGGCAGGAGACGAGCCGCCCGGCGGACCGCCCGGCAAAGGCGCGGGCGGCGGCGCACGCCGCCGCCTCGCCGTCCAACGCCCGGTAGGCTCCCGCCAAAGCCGCGAGATCCGCCGCCGCCTGCGCCCGATGCCTGGCCGAGACGGCCGCTCCTGCCCAGCTGAGCAATACCGTGAACGCCACGAGCGTCGCGATGACGAACGCGCTGGCCACCGTCATCGAGCCTTGCTCGTCGCGCAGCGACGCAGGAGATCGCCGCCTGGACGGCGGGGAACTCATGGACCGGCCACCGGTTCCATGGCCGCGACGGCTTTCGCGCCAAGGTCGAGCGAGGCGAGCCACTGCGCTTTGAACGTCACCGTGGCGACAACCTCTCCCGGTCCCTCCTCGATCCTGATGTCCGCGCCGCGCGGCCCGACTCGTTCGGCCGCAGAGCTCGCATGCCCCAGATCTCCCCTCGAAGCCAACCTGGCGGCCTCGCGCGCGGCGTCCACACATCGCACGTGGTCGCCGACCGCGAGCAATGCGACCGCAGAGCCGAAGAGCACGAAAAGAATCGAGGCAACGCCTATGGCGCTCTCCACCGTCACCATGCCCGCTTCGCCGCCGGGCCCGCTCACACGCTCGTCGACAGCGCCCTCTCGATGATCTTCTGCAGAAACGAAGCCACCGAGCCGCCGGTGACCACCGTGTACAAAACAGCGCCGAACGCGGCTGCGGCAATCGTCCCGATCGCGTACTCGACCGTGCTCATGCCTTCCTCGCGCCCCCCGAACATGATAATTCTGCTGGCGAGCAGGACTCCCTGCCGCTTCCATGTCGACCACCACATGTGGCCCCCTTTCTCTTCATTCGTCCGACTCTCGGACGAAAGCCCTTTCGGCCGCTTCTGGCTCGCCACGCTCACAGGACGCGCCCGCCGTCCCCGAAGACCTCTGAGCCCAGGCCGATGATCACCGGGATCACGCCAAGGCAGAGAAAAGCGGGCAAGAAGCACAGGCCGAGCGGCCCGGCGAGCAGCACCCCGGCGCGGCCCGCTCCCGCAGTCGCTTGGTCGAGCGCATCGGCCCGGACCGCCGCTGCGAGCTCGACGAGCCCGTCGGCCAATGCGGCGCCGCTGCGCGCCGACCGCTTGGCCATCCGGGCGAGCGGAGCTGTGGCGGGCAGTTCCGCCGCGTCTTCCCAAGCCGCCTGGGGATCCGCGCCGAGCTGGAGCGCATGCGCCGCTTTGACCAGCACGGCGGAGAGCGGCGGCGGGGCTGATCTCGCAACCGCCCGCAGCGCGACCGGGGTCGGCAGGCCTGCTTGCAGGCTGACTGCGAAAAGGTCGTAGCTCGCGGCCAGTGCGAGCGGATCCAGGCGGGCGGCCTCCGCCCCGGAACGCAAAGGGGCCGCAGCCCGCGATCTGATTCGCGACAACCACAGCTGCGGGCTCGGCGCGACGAGCAGCGCCAACGCCAGGCTCGCCGCCGCGCCTGCCCACGAGAGCGCCCACGTCATCTGCCCGCCCCTGCCGTGATACGCCTCGACCAGGCGGCCCCGGCGCACACGAACCCGCACCCGGCCGCAAGGAGGAGGGATCCGGATCCGGACAGCAGCACCCGCAGCGGCTGGGCTCCAATCGCTTGCCCGAGCAGCACGCACAGCGCGGGCAAGGCCGAGAGGATCTTCGCCGTGGACCGCGCGCCCGCCAGCGCCGCGTCCGTCCGCTCGCCGAACCGGATCTGCTCCACCACATCGGCCCGGAGCGCGCCCAACACCTGTGCCATCGGCACCCCCTCCCGATGCGACAGCTCCCAACAGGACGCGAGCCGTTCCCACAATGCCCCGCCTGCTCCCAGCCCAGCGCGCCGGGCAGCCCGAGCCCGTCTGCGCAGCCCCTCGCCGACGTCCCCTCCGAGCCGAGCCCGTGCGGCCACCTCGCGCATGGTCTGCGCGGCCTCGTTCGCCCCAGAGTCCGCCGTCGAGGCGCATTCCGCCGCCGCCGCGGCGAACGCGTGCGCGGGGTGCGCGCCGACACGGAGCTCGTCCACCACTGCCATGAGCGCCGCCTGGACCGCAGCCGCATGCTCTCGTTCTCGGACACGGGCGCGGCGCGCCCGCCACGCGGCCCGCGCACTGGCCGAGACCAGGAGCACGGCCACGCCGAGCCCTGGCCGCACGAGAAGCAGCACGCCTCCCGGCGCCCACCACGCCTGTTCGAAAAGACTCGCCACAAGGCCCATGCGCCGGCTGGCGCAGATCCGGCCCGCCCGCCTCGCGCCCCGAGGACGAAGGCCGCGCACCCGGCTCGTCGCGACGGCCGACGGCCAGATCCAGAGCGCGCACGCGCCAAGCAGGGCAGCCATGGCAATCATCGGGCCGACCACACCGCCCGGACGGCGACGAAGCCGTCGTGCAGGTCGAGCCGGGCAATCTCCGCGAGCGTCCTCGCGCCAGACGGGTCTCTGCGCATATGGAAGACGAGACGCACAGCGGCGCCGAGCTGCCCGTGCAATCCCCGACGATCCAAACCGCCCGTCGCCGCGAGCGCCTCCAATCTCGCGGGAAGCTCGTTCGGCGAATTGCAGTGCACGGTCCCCGCACCGCCGTCGTGGCCGGTGTTGAGGGCCGAGAGCAAGTCCACGACCTCCGCGCCCCGCACCTCGCCGATCACCACCCGGTCTGGGCGCATCCGCAGGGTCTGCCGCACCAACTCGCGGACCGTGACCTCGCCTGCGCCTTCCACATTCGGCTTGCGGGCCACGAGCGACACCACGTGTGGATGCGCCGGGGCCAGCTCCGGCGAGTCTTCGACCAAGACGATCCGCTCCCTCGGGCACACCTGCGCCAAAAGCGCAGAGAGGAGCGTCGTCTTGCCAGATCCGGTGCTGCCCGTCACCAGGAAGGAATGCCGTTCCGCGATCGCGCGCCGCATGAGCGCTGCCGCCGCCGGATGCGCAGAGCCTCGCGCGACGAGCTCGGCGAGGCTCTGCGTGGCGGGCCGGAGCACGCGCAACGCGATCGACGTGCCCCGGACCGCGAGCGGCGGAAGCACGGCGTGCAGCCGGATGTCGCAACCTCGATGCCCGAAGCCCGGCAGCCTGCCGTCCACGAACGGCTGCGCCTCGTCGAGGCGGCGGCCTGCGGAAAGCGCCAATCGGCAGGCCAGCCTGCGCACCGTCGCCTCGTCCGCGAAGGACACCGATGACCTGGCCAGCCCTTGGCCACGGTCCACCCAGACCTGGTCGGGGCCATTGACGAGGATGTCGCACAAATCCGGTTCGGCGAGCAGCTCCTCCAACGGCCCGGCGCCGAGGAACTCGACACGCAATGCGCGCAACGCGTCGAGGACGTCGGTGTCGCCAAGCAGGCCGCCCGCCTCTGCCCGAACCGCCTGGGCCAGCACTTCATGGGTGATCGCGCCGCCTCGTCGCGCAAGACGCTCGCGCACCCGCTCGACCACCGGGGCAGTCATCGTCCTCATCGTCGGGCCGTCTTCTCTCGGCATCGCCCGAGCACGGCTTCGGCGGCGCGCAGCACGCTCGAACGGCCGCGCAGGACCAAGCCGCCGCGCTCGGCGCTGACTGCGATCTGATGCTCGTGGTGCATCACTCCGAGCAGTGGCAGGCCTGCCTCCGCTGCCGCTCGCGCAAGACGCAGACCGCCGGGCGACGGACCCCGCGCCACCGCGCCCACGCTCGCGCAAAGGCGGGAGAGCGCTGCCGAGAGCACGCGCCCCGCCGCGATCGCCCGCAGCTCCGCGGGCAGGACCACGACTGCGCAGTCCGCAGCCTCCACCACCGCTTGCTGCAGATCTCCCCACTGACGAGGGAGGTCGACGACGACCGTGTCCCCGGCAGAGCGCGCGCTGTCGACCACCGCGAGCGCGGCCTCCGTCTCGATCTTCCCCAGCTCGCCGCACCCTGCGGCGAGCACGGAGAGACTGCTTCCCCGCCTCGGCAACGCCTCATGCAGCGCCGTCGCCGACACCCTCCCCCCGGAGAGCGAGAGGTCTGCCCAGCGCAGCCCCGGCTCCCGCTCCATGCCGAGCACCACGTCGAGCCCCCCGCCGAGCGGATCGAGGTCCACAGCGAGCGACCTCGCGCCCGACCTGGCCGCGACAAGGGCTGTCGCCGCTGCCAGCGTGGACGCTCCCGCGCCCCCTCTGGCCCCGACAACTGCGATGACCCGCCCTCCGCCGACACGGCTTTCGACCGCTTCGCCGACCAATCGCACCAGTTCGCGCTCCTGCTGGGGAAGCGAGAGGACGTGGCCCGCTTTGGCGTGCACAGCGAGCCGCCACCCTTCTTGCGGCGCGGCTGCCGCGTAGACGAGCACGGTCGCGCCGTCCCTCGCCGGGCGTTCGGCCACGCACCACCGCGCGACGTGCTCGTCCATCACCACGACCCCAGCCGTCCGCCATTGCCGCCGGTCGATCCGTGGCGGCGACTCGACGCAGCCCCGCTGCTCGACCAGGCCGCGCCCCGCAGCCGCGACCACCTGCCTGACCTGCTCCGCGAGCGCAGGATCGGCGACAGCCATCAGAACTTCTGGAGCCGCAGGCTTCCGAGCGGGACGGCTCGGCTTGGCGGGGGCTTCGGATTCTCGGAACAACCTCATGCGGTCCATAGTTCCGGCGCTCCGAGGCCGCAGACGGCGGTTTCGGGGAATTGTGGACAAGTATTTCCGCCATCCACAAATGGCTCGTGCCACAAACGATCATCGCGAGCGAAATCGCGTCAATGCCAAAAAACCGAACATTCAAAGAGAAAAGTGACACACAAAAACAACCCTCGACCGAAAAAAGATAGGGGACGGCCCCAGTGTGTTCGTGGGGGGAGGGATACTAGGGCCGTCGCGCTCAGCCCCGGGGGGTCAGGCTGAGCACCCCCGGAAACGAGTCCGGGGTGCTTATATACTACACACCCACACGCAATCCGCAAACGTTGAGGTGCATCGCTCACCGGCCTCGGCGGCAGACCAGGAAGGACACCGCCATGCGATCGTGGACGCGCCTGACGGCGACCGCTTTGGCCCTCGGGCTCCTCACCGCCTCGTGCGGATCATCGGACCCGTTCTCGTCCGATTCCAACACGGATCCAGACCCGAACACGATCACCGTCGGCTCGGCTGCGAGCCCGGAGTCGGAGGCGGTCGCAGACATCTACATCCTCGCCCTGCGCGCCAACGGCTTCCACGCGGGCGGCAAGCAAGGCGTCGGCCAGCGCGAGGGCTACATCCCGGCCCTGAGCTCGGGCGAGATCAGCGTCATCCCCGAATACACCGGCAACCTCCTGCACTACCTGAACAAGGAGGCCAAGGCCGCCACGGCGGAGCAGATCAAGGCCGAGCTGGACCAGGCGCTCGCCGCCGTCAAGCTCGTCGCCTACGCACCGGCTCCCGCGTCCAACACGGACAGCATCGCCGTCACCAAGAAACTCGCCCAGGCCTGGGGCCTGGCCTCGATCGCCGACCTCGCCCCGCACGCCGCAGAGCTCAAGGTGGCAGCAAACGCGGAATTCCAGCAGCGCGCGCAAGGCCTCGCGGGCCTGCGGGAGATCTACGGCATCGACGTCCCGCCGGACCATTTCGTCGCGATCAACGACTCGAGCGGGCCCGCGACCATCAAAGCGCTGCGCGACGGCCAGGTCCAGGGCGCCAACATCTACACCACCACCCCGGCCCTGGCCGAGGGGGACCTCCTGGTGCTCGCCGATCCCAAGGGGCTGTTCCCGCCGAACAACGTCGTGCCCGTGGTGAGCTCGCGCAAAGACACTCCCAAGCTGCACCGCGTCCTCGACGCGGTATCGGCCCAGCTCACCACCGACGACCTCGCCCAACTGAACCGGGCGATCTCCGGAGACGGCAAGCAGGAGCCAGAGGACGCGGCCGCCGCATGGCTCAAAGCGCACGGCCTCGACCGCCCGCTGGCGCAAAACTGAATCCGGAGAACGAGCAGTGAGGAACCGCACGGATATGCCCGAGCCCAGCGCACACCAGCCCAGCGCGATCGAATTCGAGTCCGTGTCGGTCCGCTTCCCCGACGGCACCCAGGCCGTGCAGGACCTCGACCTCGCCATTCCCGAGGGCTCGTTCACCGTGTTCGTCGGCCCGTCCGGATGCGGGAAGACCACGTCGATGCGGATGATCAACCGACTGGTGGAGCCCACCGGCGGGCATGTGCAGGTCGGCGGGAAGGACGTGCGCGAGCTGGACCCGGTGAAGCTGCGCCGGGGCATCGGCTACGTCCTCCAGCACGCGGGCCTGCTGCCGCACAAGACCGTGGCGGACAACATCGCGACCGTCCCCATCCTCAACGGGACCCCGAAACGCGACGCGCGCTCGGCCGCGCTGGAGCTTCTGGACCGGGTCGGCCTGGACCAGAGCCTCGCGACCCGCTACCCCGGCCAGCTCTCGGGCGGGCAGGCCCAGCGGGTCGGCGTGGCCCGCGCGCTCGCCGCCGACCCGCCGGTCATGCTCATGGACGAGCCGTTCTCCGCCGTGGACCCGATGGTGCGCGACAGCCTGCAGGCGCAGATGAAGACGCTCCAGTCGGAGCTGAAGAAAACAATCGTGTTCGTCACCCACGACATCGACGAGGCGCTCCTGCTCGGCGACCGGATCGCCGTGTTCGGCCCCGGCGGCAAGCTCCGCCAGTACGCCACCCCCGACCTGCTGCTGACCTCCCCCGCCGACGAGTTCGTCGAATCGTTCATCGGGCGGGACCGGGGGTACCGGGCGCTCGGCTTCGACGAGGCGCGCGGAGTCGAGCTCGTCCCGATCGAGACCTCGACGGAGGCGGAGCTCGCAGGCCTCAGCCTCAAACACGAGGCGTGGCGGCTGGTGGTCGACCAATCCAGAGAACCGCTCGGCTGGATCAACGACCACGGCCTCCGGGCCCTGGCGGGCGGCGCGAGCCTGGACGACAGCCTCACGGCGGGCGGCTCGCTCTTCCGCCCCCAAGACAGCCTGCGCCAGGCGCTCGACGCCGCCCTGTCCTCCCCCTCCGGCCTCGGCGTCGCCGTGGACGAGGCGGGCTCGCTCCTCGGAGCCGTCGACCCCCGCCAAGTGCTCGACCTCGCGGAGGCCGGACGGCAGGAATACGAGGACCACCGCTGGGCCGGCAACGGCTCCAAGGCGTAAAGGCTGCGATGAACTGGCTCGTGCACCATTGGGGGAAGGCGTGGCCCATGGCGTGGGAGCACGCCTGGCTCTCCCTCCTGCCGATCGTCGTCGGCGTCGCGATCGCCCTCCCGATCGGCGTCGCGGTCGCCCGCAGGCCTTGGGCCAGGCGGATCTCCGACGTGCTCAGCAACATCGTGTACACCATTCCGTCGCTGGCGCTTTTCGCCGTGCTGCCCGGCGTGCTCGGCTTCGGCTTCCTCAGCCCGCTCAACGTCGTCGTCGCGCTCACCTTGTACACGGTCGCCATGCAGGTCAAGAGCATCCCTGAGGCATTGGCCGCAGTGGACGCGAACGTGCTCGAAGCCGCCGACGCGATCGGCTGGTCCCCCGTGGCGAGGCTTGTGAAAGTGGACCTCCCGCTCGCCGCCCCGGTGCTCATCGCCAATCTCCGGGTGATCGCCGCCGCGAACATCTCCATGGTGGCGATCGGCTCGGTCATCGGGGTCGGCGGGCTCGGCCAGCTGTTCCTGAGCGGCTACCAGCGCGATTACCCCGACCTCATCGTGGCGGGGATCCTCGCGGTCCTCGTCCTCGCGCTCGCCGTCGACCTGGCCCTCGTGCTGCTGGGCCGCGCCCTCACCCCCTGGACGCGCCCAACACGCCCGTCGGCCCAGAAGGATGGGATCCAAGGCGGCAGGCGACGTGGCGTACAGAGACAGGCGAGGAACGAGCCCGGTACGCGAGGAGCCGACAACGCAGGAGACCGCCTTCTGGGCGGCGGGAAGCGGTAGCCGATGTCGCATTGGATCTCTCTAGCGTGGCAGTACCTGTCCGCGCCGCAGCGCTGGCAGCTCCCGCAGGACTGGTGGGCCGGGGCCAGCATTCCCGCGCTGCTCTTCCAGCACCTCGCGTACACCGTGCTCGCCGTGGTGCTCGCCTCCCTCGTCGCAGTGCCGTTGGGCCTCGTGGTGGGGCACACCGGCAAAGGCGGCGCGCTCGTCGTCGGCGCCGTGAACACGCTGCGCTCCATTCCGACGCTGGGCGTGCTGCTGCTCGCCCTCTTGGTCCTCGGCATCGGCTACACGCCGCCGATCCTGGCGTTGACCCTGCTGGCCGCCGCCCCCGTGCTCGCGGGAACCTACGCGGGGATCTCGAACGTCGACCCGAGGATCGTCGACGCGGCGCACGCGATCGGCATGCCCCGCCGCGACGTGTTGCTGCGCGTGCAGCTGCCGTTGGCGCTGCCGCTCGTCCTCGACGGCGTGCGCGGCGCGACCATGCAGGTGGTGGCCACCGCGACCGTCGCCGCGTACGCAGGCCTCGGCGGCCTTGGCTCCATCCTCATCGAAGGAGTCCAGTTGCGCCGCTACGACCAAGTCCTCGCCGGGGCAGTCCTGGTCACGGCGTTGACGCTGCTGCTCGACGGCGTGCTTTCCTGGGCAGTGCGGGCCAGCGCCGCCAAAAGGCGGCAACCCCGCTAAAGTGAGGGGATATGAGCGTCCCCGACCTGACCGCCAGCCCGAACTCGTGGCCTGCGATGTTGACCTGGAACGGCCACGAGGCCACGCAGCTGGAGTCTGCCAGGGTCAACCTCTCAGGCAACCGTATCCGCGCGTACGGGCGGATCATCTCGGCCACGAACGCCAAGCACGAGGCTTTTTCCGCCTCGTACGACGTCGTCACCGACGAAGAGGGGATCACTCAGCGCCTTTCCGTGAGCGTCCTGCGCGCGGGCGGCGACCGCCAGGTGTCGATCACCAGAGACACCCAGGGCAACTGGCTCGTGCACACGCTCGGCAGCGTGGTCAAGTCCGGCTTCAACGGGGCGCTCGACGTGGACATGGAGCTCTCGTCCTTCTTCAACACGCTGCTGCTGCGCCGCGCCGGGCTGCACCGGCAGGCCCAGGACGTCGACGTGCCGGTGATGTACCTGCGCCTGCCCGAGCTCGAAGTCTCCGAGGTCACGCTGCGCTACCGCGTCGACCCCGGCGGCATCCGCGTCGTCTCGCCGGTCTCGGAGAGCGTGATCACGATCGATTCGGACGGCTTCATCCTCGACTACCCCGGGCTCGCGCACCGCGTCTGAACGCCGTGTCCGCCCGCGCAAATGATCATGCGTGTAGGGTGGAGAGCACCATAGCGGCGCTGCTCACGCGGCAGGAACGAAAGGCGGATCTTCCCATGACGTACCCACCCGGTCAACAGTTCCCCGGCTCCGACCCGAACCAGCCGAGCCTCTCCCCGTACGCGGCCTCGGGCCCTGTGGGGGGCCCGGCCGGCCTGCCCTCCGCCGCAGGCCCGGCGAACGTCCCGCCGCCGAGCAACATCGGCTGGGCGATCGCCGGAGCGTTTTTCCTGCTGCCGCTCGCGCTCGCCGCGTTCTTCGCCTCGTCCAAGGTCGAGGTCCTCTGGCGCCTTGGCGATTTCGCGGGCGCGGAGAAGGCCTCGGCAGACGCCAAGAAATGGGGCAGCCTCGCCCTGTGGATCGGCCTTGGGCTGCTCGCGCTCGGCTGCATCAGCTACGTCGGCCTGATCGCCGCGGCGGTGTCCTCGATCCCCTCCACCTCGTAGCAGGCCCCGTCCCCGTGTTCGGCCTCGTCGGGCTGCGCGCACCGCAGCCCGA
>NZ_JBOFQF010000045.1:0-45461 GCF_051660745.1 Segniliparus sp.
ACCCCGCCTGCCCCTGGAACGAGCTCGCGCTCGACTCCAACAGGCTCTCCAACGAGCTCTTCAACGAAGAATACGACTCCGCATGCCCCGAAAGCGTCTGCGCCGCCTTCTCCAGCGAACCACTGGTTGTTTTTGTCACACTGGCTGCCATCGATCCCTGCTCCTTCTCGCAAAATTGAAGTTCATGACCAAACCCGAGAACGACTCCCGATACGGGACGCGCCGAGGCCTGTGCATCTGACCTTCGCGCCCGGACAAACCCCCCGTCAAGGGCTGGGAACGCATTGAGACACACCGATCGGCCTGCGTGGCGAACTGAAACACAATGTGACAGCAGGCCGCTGACCTCGCCTATCCGACCTGCCCGCGACGTCGCCGCGCTACGCCTCGGCGCTGGCGCCTTGTGGCGCGTCGAGCTGGGGCACGGCGAAGCTCTCAACGGCCTCCCGGATGCGCCGCACCGCCCCTTGGTCCGCGGAGTCGTACCCGCCGAGGGCCGCTCGCAACTGCTCGCTCAACGAACGCCAGGCCGCTTCCCGCGCCAGCCCCTGGTTGCCGCTGATATCGGTGACCCGCCAATGCTCGTCGACCTGGAAACCCTGGGCCTGCGCCGCCCGAAGGAGCTCGCCGACGGCGTCGCGCGAGGCGGACAACCCCGTGTAGACGTCCGACACCGCCTCGCTCAACTGGGCCAGCGCCGTCGCGTTCGACTGCAGCAGGCCCGCTTTCCGCCGCAGGCTGTCAGCGGCAGAAGCCGACGCGCCGCCACGGAAATGCTGCGACAGCTCGTCCGGCGCCTTCGACTGCGCCGCCGCCTGCTCCTCGGCGACCTGCGCCGCCTTGTCCAGCTGCTCGGCAAGCTCGGCCAACGCGCTCAGGTCGAGCGATTGGAACTTGGATTTCGCGATCCCCATCTAGCCGGTCGACTCCACAGCCGCAGCGGCCTCCTCGGACCTGCCCCCGTAGATCTCCACCACCCGATCCAGCTTCCAGGCGGACTCGTCGGCCTCTTTGGCATGCGCGCCGAAGACCTGCTGCACCACATCGCCGATCCCGGCCAACGCCCGGCCCGCGCCGGTGCCCGCGAGCGACAGCGCCGCCGGGGCGGCATCGACGTCCTGGCCCACCGAGGCGAGCTCATGGCCCGAGGACCGCAGAGCCTGGGCCAGCGCGGCCATCCCCGACCTGCTCAGATAGATGCTGGTCCTGTCGATCCCACCGCCGTCTGCTGCCGCCATGATTTCGACTTCCTCATTCTCTTGGGAGAACCGGCTTAGGAGAACCGGCCCAGGATCTCTGCGGTCTCCGAGACGTTCTCCACCACGCAGTAATGCTCGTACGCGAGCTCGGCCAGATCCTCCGCGTCCAGCTCCCGGCCCCGTGCGACGAAGTCGGTGAGCCGGTCGAGGATCGAGCAGGCCCGCGCCCCCCAGAATAGCTTCGCGTAGCCGAGGATGCCGCCCGAGGGCAGCACGTCCTGCTCCGCCTTGGACTCTGGGTTCGGGTTGAGCAGCACCGCGCCCGCCCGGTCGTCCTCCACCCGCAGCGCCTGGGCCTGCGCCGCAAGCCGCCAGTAGGTCTTGCGGACCAGCGGATTCGCCTCGCTGCCCTGCTTGCCGCGCGCCAAAGCCAGCGCCTGCGCGAGGAACGGGTGCTGCTTGGCAACGCCGCTGGCCTCCACGGCGCTCGCGGCCAAGGCGCAGGCGGCCTCCCACCGCATCCTGCCCTGCACCGGCTGCACCGAGCCCCGGAACAACGTGGGCGACACCGTGTCCAGCCTGCGCACCCGCCGGTCGCCGGGCAGCAACGCGGGCGAGAACAACACCGTCGTCGCCTGCTGGGCCTCGCGCTCGCGCATCATGTCGACCACCGGGCGGCCCAGCGGGGCGGTGGCGAGGATCGTCACCAACTGCGTCGCTCCGCCGGACAAATGGCGCTGGTGCTCGTAGTGGTCGGCGATCACCCTGGCCGGGTTCGCCGCCCCCTGCCACGACGGCGAGTGGCCCACCGGCACCGAAAGCCCGAACACCGGCCTGATCTCCGGGTCCCACCGCAGGCCGTACGGCAGATAGCCGCGGCCCTCGTTGCTCACCGCGTAGCAGACCCCCTCGTTCCTGCTGTTCAAATACGCGCCGACCGCCCAGCCGATCCCCGGGTACCAGGCGGTCTGCCTCTTGAGGTAGGCGAGCGCGGCCGCCGCGCGGGAGGTCGCCCGCCCGGCGGGCGTGTCGCGGCCGCCGACCGCCGCGTAATCCGACTCGTCCGGCTCCTCGGCATAGCCGTACTGGCGCACCATGTTCGGGAACGGGTCGAAATGCTTGGACCGCTTCGAGACCGGCCGGGGCTTCGGCTGCGGCTTGGCAACGGGGACGACTTCCTCCTCGTCGTCGACATAGCCGTATTGCCGCACCATGTTCGGGTAGGGGTCGAAATGTGCCTGACGCGCCACGAGCTTCTCCTCGATATCCGGGGGGAGGAAATAGAGAGCGCATGCCCTGCGCTCCCGACCACCTTGCGCGCGATGGCCGGCCCTGGTCAAGCCAAAGTCACAGGCTGAAACACTTGCGCCTGTGGCGGAATCAGCGTGTGACGAACTGTGACGCCGCGCCGCTCCCGTGCTGGCGCAGGTCAGCTCAAGACAAAGCGGCATTGCATACGCCTGGGGGAGGGGATAGGTTTTAGTTGTGAGTCAGAGCAAGGCTGGACCGGTGAACGCCCGGTCGGAGCGACAGCAGAGCGAGAGCGTCGTCGAACCGCTGGACGCCTTGCGGGAAGAGCTGCGCCAACTGCGGCTGCGCAAAGGCCAGCCCAGCCTCCGGGCCATCGCGCACCAAACCGGGTGGAGCCACGCCACCGTCAGCAGGGCCTTGAGCTGCGAGTCCGTCCCGCGCCTGGATGTCGTCGAGGCCATCGCGCAGCGTTTGGACGGCGATGTGGACCGTCTGCGCCAGCTGTGGATGGCGTGTATGGACACCGGGCCGAAGACCACCGACCACGTCCCCGTCGAGCAGGACCTCCCCCCGCCTCCCCGCAGCGACAAGTTTCCCGCCTTGGCCACCGGCGTCGCGCTCTGCCTGCTCCTCGCCCTCGCCGCGACATTGAGCTTTTTCGCCCCGAGAAACCCGGACGCGGACAAGACCGTCACCGACATCGCGCTGACGGCCTTCGGCGCGGCAGCCTCTCTGGCCTGGTTCGCCTGCTTCTCCCGACGCGGGGACAAACGGTCGCTCTGGCTCGCATTGGGCATGGCCGGATGGACGCTGTGGCGGGTGCGGGCGCTGGTCGCGGACGAGATCGGGGCCCTTCCTCATCCCGTCGCGTTCTCGGTCGCCGACTATTTGTCCTTGCTCCTCCCGCTCTTCGTGCTGCCAGGGCTCGCGGCGGCGCTCCCTCGGCAGTTCGGCCAGAAGCAGGTGTTCGTGTGGGCGTTTGTCGCCGCCATAGCCGTCTCGGCGCTTGTCTCGCTCGCGGCCGGGCACTTCACGGACCTCCCCACGAGCGGGATATTCGTGCGCGCGCTGCGGGTCGCAGCCGATATCGCCATGCTCGCGCTCGCCTTCCTCTCGGTGAAATCGGAGCCCTCCTGGGAATCGCGCCTCATCTCGTTCGCGCTGGCTGCGCTGCTGCTCGCAGACGTGCTGCTGACCGTGTCGTTCCTCCTGCCGCAGCCCAACCTGCTCGCCCTGGAGGCGGCGCTCTGCTATCTCGCCTTCTCCCTCCTCATGATGGTGTCCGTGAGCTCGACCGAAGCCTTCTCGCGTCGAGAAGAGTGAGGAAGCCTCCGTCGCAGGAGCAGCCTCAGCGCGAGGCGTAGAGCGCGGTCGCGCTCATCCAAAGCGCGGTGGGGTTCAGGCGGTCTGGATAGCGCTCCAGCAACGCGAAGAAGAACCCCCGCGCTGTGTCGCGCAGCGCGAGCTGCTCATCCGCATAGCGCAGGTACTCCCTGGTCTCGGCGATCACGCGGGGGCCGTCGTCGTCGAGGTCCTTGTCCTTGTGCCCGGTGACCACCAGTCGCGGAGCGAGCGACTCCACAATGTCGACCGCCGCGAGCCACTTCTGGACGCCTCCCCCCGCAGATTCGGCGAGATACTGGTGGACGCCGTTGTAGATGACATCGCCTGCGACGACAAGCCCGAGGTCGGGAATGTGGAGCACGGTGGTGTCGTCCGTGTCGCTGTGGCCTGCCTCGACGATCTGGAGGACGTGGCCCTCCAAAGAGATCCGGCCGCCCGGGACCGGCACGGCAGTGACCTCGGTCGCCGCGATCTGGCCGGGGAACAGCCGGTCCCAGGTCGCGGCGCGATTGGCCACCTCGTGGCGCATGAGCCGAATAGAGCCAGGGCTGGCCACCACCCGGGCGCCGAACTCCTCGGCGAGGATCCCGGCGGCGAACCAGTGGTCGCCATGGCCGTGGGTGGCGACGATGTGGGTCAGGTTCTTGCCGGTGGCTCCGATCCAGGCGGCGACATCGCGGGCCTGGTCGACAGTGAACGGCGCGTCGACCAAGACGGCGTCGCGTTCGCCGTAGATCAGCGTGGCCGACTGCGGCGACCACATGTAGCGGTCGCCGTTGGGAACCAGCGCGTCCACGTTTTGGGGAATCGGCTCGACGATGAACACCTCGTAGCCGAAATCGGTAGTCACGTTTTCTCCTCCATGAGGTTGATATTGCCCAAGTCGCACGCGGCGCACAGGGCCTCCGCCGCCGGTGCGCGGCCTGCAAATGAACGGGTCAGGAACGGGGAACCATGACATCCCAGTGCTCGACGCACTTGCCGCCAGCGACCCGGAACAAGTCGTGGAACACGAACGGCGCTCCGGCGAACGAGCCCTCTGAGCGCAGATAGGCGAAGTCGCCCTCGGCGACGACCTGGCGGATCCCGTCGTAGGACATCGTGACGCCTTGCGCGGCCAGTGCTGCGAGCGCCGCGACCAGCCCGCTGATCCCATCGGCGAAACGCGGGTTGTGCTGGACATAGTCCTCGCCCGCGAGGTACTCGCCGACCAGATCCACCTTGCCCTCGACCAGAATCTTCTGGACCGTCTCGACGGCGACCCGCCGTGTCTCCTCGGAGTCGGCGGAGCGGTCGACAGCCGCGCCGCCATCGATCTGCGAGTGCCCATTGGCAGTTGTCGACGCCCAGGCCTCCTCGTCGGACCAGTGCTCCACCGGCACGCCCTCGGCGTTGCGCCACAAATCGAAGCGGACCGCGGACGGCCCGGACTCGCCGATGACAACGGAATGGTTGACGACGAACTCGCCGTCGGCCAACACTCGGCGCACGACGCGGCTGGCGGCATCGGTGGACATATGCGTACCCCAATCGGATAGTTGGTATGGAATCTGGACCGACTCCTGCGAGTAAGCTAGCACAGCGTGAGTCCAAGTTTCAAACCGACCCCTCGCGAATGCTCGGTCACCGACGCCCTCGGCATTGTCGGCGACCGCTACACCCTCGAACTGATCCGCGAGCTCTTCTACGGGAACCATCGGTTCGTCGACCTGGTCGCGCAGCTCGGCGCGCCCCGCAGCGTGCTCTCCGCCCGGCTCGCCAAGCTCGTCGACGCAGGCGTCGTGTCCCGCCGCCAATACAGCGAGCGCCCCCCGCGCGAGGAGTACCTCCTCACCCCCGCAGGCCGCGACCTCGCCCCCGTGCTGCTCGCGCTCAAGCAGTGGGGCGACCGCTGGTGCCGCGACGGCGAGCAGACCGCCGAGTTCACCCACGCCTGCGGCGCCCTCCTGCACGTCGACTGCACATGCGCCGCCTGCGGCAAGGTCGTCCAATTCGAGGAGCTGGCCATCACCGGCGGCACCCATCCGCCCGTCATCGCCGCGACCTAAGGCCCCGGCACGGCCCCGGCACGGCGCCGACCGTGGGCCAGCCTCAAAAAACTTGCCTAGAACAGCGAAAACCCCTCCCGAATTTAGTTCGGGAGGGGTTTTCATCGTCTCTCGGCCGTTCGCAGTCTGATTCCGCGAACAATCCAAAAGTGGCCAGAGCCGGGCTCGAACCGGCGACCCCACGCTTTTCAGGCGTGTGCTCTACCAACTGAGCTACCTGGCCGAAGGGGCTACCAAGGCTAACACGAGCCTGCCTCGCTCGCCAAACTCCTAGAAGCCAGTTGAGAAGCCAGGGTGCGAACCGGTGAGCAGGACTTTCCCGTTGTCCTCCCCCGCCGCGCGGATGTCGCCGACCAGCCAGCAGTCCACGTGGCGGGCGGTCAGCACCGCGAGGGCGCGGTCGAGGTCTTCGGGGGCGATGACCGCGAGCATGCCGACACCGAGGTTGAAGGTCTTCTCCAGCTCCGCCAGCTCCACGTTGCCGGTCTTGCGGACGAGGTCGAACACCGGGCCGGGGGTCCAGGAGTTCCGGTCGAGCACGGCGGTCAGCCCGTCCGGCACGACTCGTTCGAGGTTTTTGGCCACGCCGCCGCCGGTGACGTGGCAGAACGTCCGCACGGTCGTCTCCGCGACGAGCGCGAGGCAGTCTTTGACGTAGATCCGGGTCGGCTCGAGCAGCTCTTCGCCGAGGGTGCGGCCGAATTCGGCCACGTGGGCATGCAGGTCGAGGTTGGCCTGCTCGAAGAGGACGTGACGGACCAGCGAGTAGCCGTTGGAGTGCAGGCCGGAGGAGCGCATGGCGACCACGACGTCGCCGGGGCGCACTCGGTCGGGACCGAGCACGGAGTCTGCCTCGACGACGCCGACCGCAGTGGCGGCGAGGTCGAACGTGCCGGGCTCCATGAGGCCGGGGTGCTCTGCGGTCTCGCCGCCGAGCAGGGCGCATCCGGCGATCTCGCAGCCCTTGGCGACGCCGGAGACGAGCTCGGCGATGTGCTCGGGCACGAGTTTGCCGCAGGCGATGTAGTCGAGGAGGAACAGCGGCTCAGCCCCGCAGACGACGAGGTCGTCCACGACCATCGCGACGAGGTCGAGGCCGACGGTGTCGCGTTTGTCGAGCTTGGCTGCGATGTCCACTTTGGTGCCGACGCCGTCGGTGGAGGCGGCGAGCACCGGCTCGCGGTAGCCGTCCTTCAAGGCGAAGAGCCCGGCGAACCCGCCGAGGCCGCCGAGGACTTCCGGGCGGGTCGCTTTGCCCGCGAACGGGGCGAAAAGCGAGACTGCCCGCTCGCCTGCCTCGATGTCCACGCCCGCAGAGGCGTAGGAGGCCGGTCGCGGGTTATCGGAAGGAAAAGTCACCCCTTAATCCTCCCATGCGGACGGATCGCCGCGCGCAGTGAGGTCAGACTGCGGAGCGCAGCCATTCCGGACGCGGGTCGGGCACTGCCGCGATGAGCTTCTGCGTGTACTCCTCCTGCGGGGCGCGCAGCACCTGGTCTCGGACGCCTGACTCCACCACCTTCCCCGCCTTGAGCACGACGATGCGGTCGCACAGCTGGTCGACGACCGCGAGGTCGTGGGTGATGAAGAGGGTCGCGAACCCGTGCTCGGCCCGCAGCTGGGCGAACAGTTCGAGCACTTTGGCCTGCACGGAGACGTCGAGCGCGCTGGTCGGCTCGTCGGCGATGACAAGTTTGGGGGCGAGGGCCAGCGCCCTGGCGAGGCCGACGCGCTGGCGCTGGCCGCCGGAGAGCTCGTGCGGGTAGCGCTTCTCGGCCCCTTCGGGCAATGCCACGCTGTCGAGCAGCGACCGGACTTTCGCCGCGCGCTCGGCTTTTTTCAGCTTTCCGTGCACTGCGAGGGGCTCGGCGACGCATTCGCCGATGGTCATCCGGGGGTTGAGGCAGGTCGCGGGGTCTTGGAAGACGTAGCCGAGGCTCGCGCGGGACTTGCGCAGCGTGCGGGCGGAGCCTTTGCCGAGCTCGCGGCCGAGGAACTCGATCCGCCCGCCGCTCGGTTTCTGCAGGCCCGCGAGGCAGCGCGCGATCGTGGATTTGCCCGATCCGGACTCGCCGACCAGCCCGACGGTCTCGCCGGGGAGGATGGTGAGGCTCACCCCGTCCACGGCTCGCGCGCCCGCGCGGCCTTGGTAGGCGACTTCGAGATCTTCGATCACTGCGATGGGGCCTTCGGCGGCTGGCCCCTCGGGGGTCGGTTGTTCCACCCTGTGCTCCTAGCCTTGCGATTGCGACGGGTCGTCCGCGCTGTGCGCGGAGGCTTGCGATCCTGCCTTGAGCTCTTTGATCTTCGCGAGCGCGGCTGGCCATGGGATTTTGCCCGACTTCGCCGCCGCCAAGATCCCGGCGGCCGCAGCCTCCGCAATCGCAGGGTCTGTCTTCAACGCCGGTTGGGGCTCAGGCTCAGGCCCTGGTTGGGGCGCTGTCTCAGGCTCAGGCTCAGGCTCAGGCTCAGGCTCAGGCTCAGGCTCAGGCTCAGGCTCAGGCTCAGGCTCAGGCTCAGGCTCAGGCTCAGGCCATGATTGCGGTTGGAACAGGTCCGCAGGGCCCTGCGCCTCTGGTTGGGGCCACTCCGTCACCGGCCATGCCGCTTCTTGGCCCTGCTCTCCATGGCCCTGAGCCTGCGGCCACTCCGTCTGCGGCCACGCGGCCTCGGGAGCCGAGGCGGTGTCGAGCCGAGGCGTCGCTGCGAGCAGCTCCTGGGTGTATTCGCTCTGCGGATCGGTGAAGACCTCGCGCACGGAGCCGGACTCCACGACCTCGCCGGAGCGCATGACCACCACCCGGTCCGCGAAGTTCGCGACCACGCCGAGGTTGTGCGTGATGAAGACGATTGCCGTGCCGATCCGGTCCCGCAGGTCGGAGAGCAGCTGCAGGATCTCCGCCTGCACGGTGACGTCGAGGGCGGTGGTCGGCTCGTCCGCGAGGATCACCTTGGGGTCGCAGCTGATCGCCATGGCGATCGCCACGCGCTGCTTCTGCCCGCCGGAGAGCTCGTGCGGGTACCGCTTGACCAGGCGCGCGGGGTCGGGCAGCCGAACCAGGTCGAGGAGCTCGACCGCTTTGGCCTTCGCGGCTTTTTTCGAGATCTTCTGGTGCGCGCGCAGGGTCTCCACGATCTGGTCGCCCACGGTGAAGAGCGGGTCGAGCGCGGCCCCCGGCTCCTGGAACACCATGGCGACCTCGCAGCCGCGCAGCGCGCGCATCTGCTTCTCGCTCCAGTCCGCGATGTCCCTGCCGCCCACGCGGATCACGCCGTCGCGGTGCGAGTTCTCCGGCAGCATGCCGAGGACCGCGCGCACGCTCACCGACTTCCCCGATCCGGACTCGCCGACCACCGCCAGGATCTCGCCCGGGGCGACCTCGTAGGAGATGCCCTTGAGCGCCTGCACCGGGCCTGCGTCGGTGGCGAAGTAGACCTGGAGGTCTTCGATGGACAGCGCGTGCGGGGCGTCGCCGAACGCGGACGGCTCCCGCTCGTCCCAGCCCTGGGGAAGGGCGAAACTGCCGTCCGCGGATTCCTCTGGCTCGGTCACGACGACACCCCCTTGAGCTTGAGCAGGTCGGCTTGGCGGAGCTTGGGCCTCGACCGCAGCAGCGGGTTCCCCGCCTCCGACAGGCTTTCGCCGACGAACGCGGTGGCGAGGACCGCGAGCACGATGGCGGCGCCGGGGAAGACGCTGGTCCACCACACGCCGCCAGTGATGTCGGGGATGCCTTTGTTCACGTCGTAGCCCCACTCCGCCGCCTGGCTGGGCTCCACCCCGAAGCCGAGGAAGCCGAGGCCCGCGAGGGTGAGGATCGCCTCGGAGCTGTTCAGCGCCGCGATCACCGGCAGGTTCTGGGTGATGTTCGGCAGGACGTGGCGGAACAAGATCCGGCCGGTTGAGGCGCCCGAGACGCGGGCCGCGTCCACGTACGGCTCGTTTTTCACGACGAGCGCGCTGGCGCGGATCACCCGGTAGTACTGCGGGACGAACACGGCGGAGACCGCCAGCGCCCCGGCGACGATCCCGGTGAAGTCGGGCAGGCTGTTGCTCTGCAGCCACCGGGAGAGCTCCCGCGTCCACTCGCTGAACCCGCCGCTGGAGAGCCCCACGGACACGAGGATCGCGAGCAGGAGGGACGGGAACGCGTAGAGCGAGTCCATGAGCAGGGTCAGGATCCTGTCGAGCCACCCGCCGAAGTACCCGGAGACCAGTCCGAGCACCACGCCGATCACGCCCGCGACCACGAGCGAGACCACGATGACCTCGAACGCGGTCTGCGTCCCGTAGAGCACGCGCGAGTACACGTCCTCCCCTCGGACCGAGGTGCCGAAGACGTGCGCCGCGCTGGGCGCGGCCTGCCGGGCGAAGCCCACCCCGTACTTGTTCGTGGTCTGGTCGAACTTGTACGGGGCGATCCACGGGGCGACGACTGCGATGATCAGCAGGAACGCCAATAGGCCAAGGCCTGCGAGCAGGATGGCGCGCTGCACGCCGTGGACGTTGCGGAAGAGCCGCCTCGGGCGCGCGCCCGGCTCGGCCTCGGCGGCGGGCTCCGCAGGCTCGGGCAGCTCGGGCTCGGGCAGGGGGAAACCCGCCGGGTCGGCTGCGGGGTGGAAGAACTCCTCGTCGGCCATCAGAACCTCACCCTCGGGTCGATGATCGCGGTCACCGCGTCCACGAGAACGCTGAACACGGCGATGACGACCACGGCGAACACGACGATGCCCTGCACCGCCTCGAAGTCTCGTTTCACGAGGTAGTCGGCGAGCGCGTAGCCGAGGCCCTTCCAGTCGAAGGCGTTCTCGGTGAGCACGGCGCCGCCGAGCATGGCCGCGGTCTGCATGCCCATCACCGTCACCACCGGGATGAGGGCGTTGCGGAAGGCGTGCCTGCCGAACACCCGGCGATTGGAGAGGCCTCGCGCCTTGGCGGCCTCCACATACCCGGCCTGGCTGGTCTGGATGAGGTTGGCGCGCACGAGGCGGAAGACGATCCCCGCCGTCATGAGCCCGAGGGCGAGGGCGGGCAGCACCGCGTGCTTGAGCACGTCCACCACTGCCGACCCGTCTCCCGCGAGGGCCACGTCGAGGATCATGATCCCGGTGCGGGGGTGGTAGTCCGCGAGCTCGAGCTCCACGAGCGTGGAGGAGCGCCCGCCGTTGGGCAGCCAGCCGAGCCACACCGAGAACACGAGCTTCAGGAGGATCGCGACGAAGAACACCGGGGCGGCGTAGACGAGGATCGCGCCGAACCGGGACACGACGTCGGGGAGCCGGTCCCGCCGCGCCACCGCGAACCTGCCTGCGGGGACTCCGATCGCCACGGCGATCAGCATGGCCCAGGCCGCGAGCTCGAACGTGGCGGGCGCGTAGTGCAGCAGCACGTCCTTCACCGGCTGGCGGTCGGTGGACGTGAGGCCGAAGTCCCCGGTCACAAGCTTTTTCAGGAATTCCCAGTACTGCTCGTAGAGGGGCTTGTCGTAGCCCGCCTCATGTTTGCGCCGGGCGATCTCGTCCACCGAGGCCCGCCCGCCGAGGGCGGCGGTGATCGGGTCTCCGGAGAGCCGGACGAGGAAGAACACCAGGGTGATCAGGAACCACACCGTCGGGACCACGAGCAGGGCCCGGACTCCGAGGTAGCGAAAGAGGCTCCGATAACGCGAGCTGCCGCTCATGCCGCGCCGCCCCCCGTCGTCTTCAGAGCGCCGACCCGCAACTTGTAGGCTCCTTCGATCGAATCGGGCACTCCGGTGACATAGACCCCGGTCGCCACGGTCTGCGTCCCGGTGAGCAGCGGGATCACCGAGAGCAAGTCCTGCGCCGCGCCGCGCTGCGCCGCCGCGAGGCTGGCCGCGCGCGAAGCCGGGTCGGGGTCGCTCACTTCGCTGTTCAGGAGGCGGACCAGCTCGGGCGAGGAGAAGCCGTTGTTCAGGTTGTTGTTGTCGACGAAGAACGGCGTCAGATAGTTGTCCGGATCCGGGAAATCAGGGAACCAGCCCGCCTGGAACATCGGGTAGCTGCCCTTCCCGCGCTCGTTGACGAACGTGTTCCACTCGGTCGCCTGCAGCTCGACCTGGAACAGGCCCGTGCCCTCCAGCTGGCCTTTGATCAGCGCGTACTCCTCGGACGAGGCCGACCCGTAGTGCTCAGGGGTGTACTGCAGCCGCAGGGTGACCGGGGTCTGCACCCCGGCCGCGCGCAAGTAGCCCGCCGCTTTGGCCTTGTCCGGGCGCTCGCCGTACGCGTCTTTGAACGCGGGGACGGAGCTGGGGAAAAGATCGGGCACCACCGACCAGGCGGGCTTGTACTGGCCGTGGTAGACCTCCCGGGAGAGGGCCCCCCGGTCGATGCTCGCGGCCACCGCTTTGCGCACGGCGAGCTTCTGCGCTTCGCCCTGGCCCGGCTGCGCCGCGTGGTTGAACCCGAGATAGCGCATCTCGCCGACGGCTCCGGACCAGACCCGGACGCCCGCGTTGTGCCGAAGCTCCTCGAAGTCGTTGACCGAGAGCGTGTGGAAAGCCATGTCGACGTGGTGCTCCACCAGGTCGAGCTTGAGGTTCACCTGGTTCGCGTAGTACTTGAAGACGACGTTCGCCGTGGCGGGGTGCTCGTAGAGCCCGTGATAGCCCTTGCGCGCCTGGAGCAGCACGAGGTCGTTCTTGTGGTAGGTCGCGATCGTGTAGGGGCCCGCGAACGGCTGCGCCGCGACGATCTGCGCGTCGCTGATGGTGCGGTCGGCGGGGAAGACCCGCTCGTCGAGGATCGGGCCGGGGTTCACCGCGAGGACCTGCGGGAACGTCTGGTCGTTGCCGACCTTGAGGATGAAGTCGACGGTCCGGTCGTCCCGGGTCTCGACGCGGTCGAGGTTCCCGAGCAAGGAGATCGGGCCGTCCGGGTCGTTGATCTTGAAAATCCGGTCGAACGAGAATTTCACGCTCTTCGCGGTGAGCGGGTGCCCGTTTGCGAATGCCAGATTCGGCTTGAGCACGCAGCGGAACCGGGTCGGCTCGGCGAAGTCGCAATGCTCTGCCGCGTCGGGGGCCAGCGTCGCCTTGCCGTAGGGGAAGTTCAGGAGGAACGGGTAGACCTGGCCGTACAGGGTGAACGACGCGTTCTCGTAGGACGTCGCGGGGTCGAGCGAGGACACGTGGTCGGTGGTCCCGATGATGAGCGTGGCTTCCTTCGGGATGTGCCGGTAGCCGTGGCCGATCCCGCACGCGGCGGCGAGCAGCGAGAACGCCAGGAGGAAGGACCCCTTCGACGCCTTCTGCAGCACTGCCCCCGCGCGGCCCGCGCCAGCGCGCCGAGGCGGAACGTCTCGACGGGACCCGAGGATGCCCCACCGTGCGAGCGTTCGCATCCGATCCTCTCTTATTGGTGCTCAAGTGAGCTTTTGTGGCTCAAGTGAGTTCCATCATGTGGTATAGACCCGACGAGCGCAAGCGGAAGCGTCAGCGCGGCGAAAGCCCAGGCACGCCCGCGAAGACTTTGAGGAAGACGTCGTGGATCTGCGCCGTCGCGGCGTCGGAGTAAAAACCTCGCCGCACCGAGGTGTCGCCCCGGTAGAGCTCGGCCTCGACCGGGAAGTCCCCCCGGACCAGGTTCGGGTGGGACACGGACGGCTCGGGCAGGCGGCTGGCGGCGGCGGCCAGCTCGGACCATATCGCCCCGGAGATCGGCCGGACGATATGGACGGCGGGCTCCTCCGAGCCGTCGACCGTGCCGTAGTCGCCCTGCTTCAACTCCGCCGAACCTGGTTTCGCGACGATGATGTACTCGCTGTGGTAGTTGGGCGTGGCATTCCACGGGAAGTGGTCGGTGGGCGGGAAATGGTTCCCGAGGTAGGTGTACACGACCGAGACCTCTCCCCCGTCCGCCGCAGCGGGGACGGCGGGCGCGGCCGCCAGCCCGAGCATCGCCGCCATGATCAAGCTGGTTCTACGCATGTGTCATACCTTACAACTCGGAGACGCGGCCGGCTTCAGATGTACGGCTGACGGCCTGGCTGGAGCGGATATCCGTTCGGGTCGGCAGGCCACTCGTGCGGCTCGGACATCTGGCTGAACAGCTCCGGCAGGCCAAGCGCCTCGTCCACCGGCGCGAGCGCCGCGCCCAAGGCCCCCGAGCAGGCAGCCCGGTCCGCGACGACAGTTCCGCCCGACCACACCACGAGGCGGTCGCCGCCGCCGCACGAGCCGCCGCCGCCGCACGAGCCGCCTGCGCCGCCGAGCGCCGCGAGGACGGGCGCCCCGCCGTCATCGCGCAGCGGCACCATGGAGTGGGAGAGGTCGTCGCCCGCGCGGTTGCGGATCACCAAGTCCGCCGAGTTCGGGCGCACCGTGACCGTGTAGGTCGCCCAGCCCAGGGCGCCCTGGCGCGCGGCGGGGACTCCGCGCGTGACGTCTGCCGCGGTGATCTCGTCGGGATCTGCGAGCGAGACCCCGGCAGGCGCGAGCGCGAGGAGCGCGGCGAGCGCGAGGACGGACCTGAGCATGTGATGCAGCTTACAGCAAGGCGGATCGCGCCGAGCAGGGGCTCAACCGACGGGAACTGCCGGGAACCCGTCCCGGTAGCCGAGCTTGAACTTGCCGACGAGGATCAGCGCGAGGCACAGCACAACGGCGAGCGCGGTCGAGACCAAGATGACCCTCGGCAACGGCAGCGTCGCGCTCAAGACCGAGGCGACAAGCCCGCCCAGCGGTATGGAGAGGAGATTGATCGCCCCGACGATCCCCATGACTTTGCCGAGGTGCTCTTTCGGGAGGATCGTGCTGCGCATCGTGCGCACGTACACGTTGAACACGCCGTCGAAAGCGTTGAGCACGCAATATCCGACGGCGAAGGGCACAAACGCAGGCGCCAGCCCGAGGACGAGCCCGGCGGTGATCATCGCGATCAGGGCGAACCTGCCAACGGCGGCGACTCCGAGCCGGCGAGTCAGGAACGGGACCACCCCGAACACTGCGATAGCCGCGACGGCCGCGCTCGACTGCATGAGCCCGAACGTCGCGGACGAGCGGGCGAAGTACTGCACGACGACCGCTGCTGCGATGGCGAGCGTGGTCCCGAACACGAGGTTGACCACCCACGTCATGCCGCTGAGGTAGAAAACGGAGGGCCTCTCCATCAGCGTCCGGACGGCCAAAAGGTTCGTCGCGACGGCGGATTTGATGGACGCGGTGTTCGCATGGGACGAATCCTTGAAAAAGAGCGCGGACGTGTTGAGGGCCGAAAGCGCGAAGACCCCCGCGCACACGAGGAGCACGAGCGTGATGCCGTCGTGCTGGTAGAGCACTGCGGCGAGCGCGGGCCCCAAGACTTGGGACCCTTGCTCGACAGCCTGCACCGTCGAATGCGCGGCGGGGAACCTCGACGGCTCCAGATTGTTCGGGATGACGGCCTCGATGCCGAGGAAGTTCGTGACGTACCCGATCGACATGCAGGCCATGAGCGCGGACAGCGTGGCGAACGTCCCTGTCGTGTGGAGCAGCGCGGCGGCGAGGAGCAGCGCCACAACACGTCCGAGATCGAGGAAGACGAAGGTCCGGCGCAGATTCAACCCGTCGATGAGGGCTCCGACGACGGGGAAGCCGACCACTCGCGGTATCCACTCGATGACGAAAGCCGTCGCTGTCAGCCGCGCCGAATGCGTCTCCTGCAAGATGGCGAGCGGCACGGCGAACATGAGGAACTGGTCGCACAGCGATCCGAGCGCCCGCGAGAGCATGAAACGCCGGAAGTCCAGCGCCTGACCGGACCGGGTCATTCGCCCACAACGACGAACGTCGCGTCGGCGATCGCCCGAGTCGTCGAAAGCAGGCGCTCGGCCGGCGCGTCGGCGCCCGCCCCGTCGATCGGCCAGCGGTAGCGGACGAACCCCTCCCGGTCCCGCCACGAAGTCAGCGGTTTGACGAGGTCGCCTTTGCGTGCGGTGATCGAGAAGAATTTCACTTCCGGGCTTTTGAGGAGGTCGGCGGGCCGCACCTGCGCGACGACCCCCGGCTGGGCTTTGAGGAAGCCGATGCCCGCCACGACCTCAGGCTCCCGCCGCGCGGGAGACTGCTGCTCGCCCGGCAGATACGACTGCACGTGGACCTGGTACGGGTTGATCCCGTACACGTCTTCGACGAGATCCATGATCGCGTCGCCGCCCGTCCGGGCCGCGACCTCGATGACGCGCACGTCGCCCTCCTCGCTCACCTTCGCCTCGAAGTGCGCCACGCCGTACTCGATCCCCAGCGCCTCGCACGCGCGCAGGGCGATGTCCGCGAGCGCCTCGTTGGCGCTGTGGCGGGAGGGGACGATATGCCCGACCTCGACGAAATACGGCTCGGCCCCGGTCAGCTTGTCGGTCACCGCGAGCACTTGCCTGCCGACGCCCGGGATATGCGCGACTTCGACGCTGACCTCGTACGGATAGTCGATGTACTCCTCGACCTGGAAGAGGTCTTCGGGGGAGTTCGCCATCCCGCCGAGGGATTCGACAGCGGCGGCCGACTCGCGGTAGACCTCCTCCAACCGCTCGGGGTCGTCCACTTTGATGACGCCAAGGCTGCCCGCCATCTGCCGGGGTTTGATCACGACGGGGAACCTGAGGTCGGCGACCGCTTGCTTGAGCTCGTCGTACGAGGTGAACCCGCGGTGCTGGGGCGTCGGCACCCCCGCCCGCGCGAACGCCTCTTTCATGAGCGCCTTGTCCCGACACCGCTCGACGGTCTCCAACGAGTTGTGCGGCAGGCCGAACTCGGCGGCGACCTGCGCCGCCGAGGTGACGGTGAAATCGTTCGTCGGGACGACCGCGAACGGCTTGGCCCCGGTGCGGGACTCGTGCTCGCGAGCCGCGGCCACGATGCCCTCGCCGTCGGCGATGTTCGCGAGGAGGCTGCCGTCGAAATACCGCAGCCCTGGCGAGCTGCGGTCCGACCCGACGGAGAAGACGGGCCTGCCCGCCGCCGCCCTGAGGGCGCCTGCGAGGGTGCGCTCGCGCAGGACCACGTCGGCCCCGACAATAAGGATGTAGTCCTCGTCCGCGTGGTCGGGCGAAGTCGTCATAGTGTGGATCCTTTCCTACGGAATACCGTTTTCAGAGGTCTTTTCCCACAGTCCATCCGCCGTCGACGACGAGGATAGCCCCTGTGATGAACGCGGACCGCTCGTCGGCGAGGAAGGCGACGGCATGGCCGACGTCCTCCGGGGCTCCGACTCGGTCCAGCAGCTGGCCTCGGAGCACTCGGGCGAGCTGCTCCTCGTCATGGAAGTACGCCTCGGTGAGCGGCGTGCGGATGACGCCGGGGGCCACGGCGTTGGCCCGGATCCCGTGCTTGGCGTATTCCAGGGCGAACTGCTTGGTCAGGCCGATCACCGCGTGTTTCGACGTGGTGTACGCGGTGCGGTTGGGCTCCGCGAGGAAGCCGGACACCGAAGCGATGTTGACAATGCTGGCGTGGGCCGCGGACCGCGCGATGACCGCCTCGCAGAACGCCTGGCTGGCGACGAACAGCGAAGTCGTGTTGATGCGCAGGACATGCTCGAACTCCGCGACCGGCAATTCGCGGGTCGGCACGATTTCGCGCACGCCGACCGCATTGACCAATGTGTATGTCGCCTCGCTCGAATCCACGGCTTCGGCGACGGCCTCGGCGACGCGGCGCGCGTCGGTCACGTCGAGCGCGAGGTGCCGGTAGCGTCCGCCGAAGTCTTTGCCCGGGACCGCGTCGATCCCGACGACCGAAGCCCCTTCGTCGAGGAAGGCCCGCACGATCCCCTGCCCGATGCCCCCCGACGCGCCGGTCACCACCGCGACGCTGGGCCGCGGCTCACTCGGCATGGGCGCGCCGCTGGAACGTCACGAGGATGATGTCGCGCACCGCGGGCGAGAGCACGGAGGCGCTCGCGCTGCCCACCGGGGTGACGGCGTGCAGTTTCTTGTGGTTCGTGACCAAGGTGTCGAAGACGTCCGCCAGCGGATGCACGAGCTCGATCTGCTTCGCGTTCGCCGCAATGACGCTGTCGCCGCCGACGGCGTCGCGCGACCTGTCGACCAGGTGGACGAACACGACATCCTCGTCGTCCCGGTGCAGCCAGTTGGGGGAGCTGTAGGCCGGGTCGCCCGGATACGCCTCGTAGCGGAACAGATGCACGCCGATCATCGTCTCCGACGGATCGCCGATCTCCCGGTACTCGCGGACAAAACCCACGTCCGCCGAGACGAGCGCCCGCAGCACCGAGTTCTCCCGCAGCGCGGGCTCGATGAGCGGGTACTCCCGCACGACCCCGCCGGTGTCCGGGTTGTACTTCGCGGTCTGCAGGTAGGGCTCGTATATGCCGAATTCGAAATCGTCGAACCCGGTGAGCCGCACCTGGGCGTAGGAGCGCCTGCGGTTGCCGGGCGAATAGGGGTCCTTCGGGGACCCGCCGAAACCGTCGCGCAGCTCGGCGAGGCCTGCCCTCGCGGCTTCGACCCCGAGCTGCCCGACGATCGCCTCCTCGAACACGCTCCCCCGGATGATCGCGTATCCGTCGGCGCGCAATGCCGCGACGGAGGAGCCGACCTCGGGGCCTCGGACAGGAAGAGGGCTCGTCGTCATGTCCAGTACACCGCCGCGTCCGCCGAGACCCGCCCGATGAACCGGCCCGCCGTCAGGCGCTGCCCGGCGGCGACGCTGGTGACGCCATGGATGAAGCTCGAATTCAGGAAGTAGACATCGCCGACCCGGAGCTCGAGGCGGATCGACTCGATCTCGACCACCACGTCGACGGGATACGGGTAGCCCGTCTCGACCACGCCGAAATGGGCTCGGTACTCGTCGTCGGGGCTGAGGTTCCACACGCTGAGCAATCCGCCGCTGGCGCTGCTCTGGATCGCCGCGTTGTAGCTGACGACGTGCGGGACCGAGGCGATTTCGAAGCTGTCGCGCGCGGCGTACTTCAACTGGGCGGAGTCGTCGTGCGGCATGAGCGACATCTCCCCGTTGTCCAGCCAGCGGCGGAACGTCGCGAAACCCGCGGAAAGGTTCTTGTACCGGCTCGCGCGGAAGGTCACGCCCGCCGAGCCGAGGACCTTCTCGACCAGCCCGGTGCGGAACACCGTCTCCAGCTCCTCCTCGCTGACCGAGTCGAGCAGGCCGAGCAGCTCCGGGGCGCGCGAGGCGTGGTCGAGCGCGTACTCGCGCCCGGTCTTGGCGAACTGGGTCGAGCCGATCTGCTGGGTCCGCACGTAGCTGTCGTTCGTGCGGCTTCCGCCCTGCGTCCGTTCGAGGATCCGGTCAAACTCCTCGACGATCGCGGCGCCGGTCTGTTCGCTGAAGGAGTTCCGGATGACGTACACGACCGCGCCGTTGTGGTCCCCGTCCAAGATGATCGACCTGATCGCCTCGGCGTTGATGTCGTCCACGCCGGATTCGATGAACGAAAAGCCTTCCGAAATAATTTTACCCGTGAGCGGAGGCCGCGAGAGAGTGCTGGTCATGCTATTCCTTTTCGATATCTCATCCAATAATCCAATATGTGTGGTGATCAAATAAACCGTGGCGAGTGGAGCAGTCCGCCGAATTGCGCAAGCCGGTTTTTTTTCCTGTCCAAATTGAGCGCCGAACCCGCACCAAGATTTCGATGGAAGACATCGGCGTAATTTCCCACCGCGCCGACCACATCTCGGACAAATCCCGGCCGCAAGATCGATTCCCGCCCTTTCAGATGTCCTCCGTCGAGGAATTGGGACACATAGCCGCCGTGATCGGCCCGCTCGGCGGACCCGCCGCGGAGCGATTCCTGCGAGATCCCGAGACGTTCGGCTTCGACGAGCGTGTGCACGACCCACCGCACGGCGGTCGCGAGCTCCGGCCTGCGGATGCTCACCGCCGGGGCCATCGGCTCAAGGGTCACTTCGTCGTCGAGCAGGACATGCCCGGCCTCCCCGAGCCGGGCCAGTTCGCCCGCGAGGAGGAAGGAGTCCAAACAGACGACGTCAGCCGCCCCGTCGCGGTAGCCCGCCAACGCCTCCGAGGGGAGGTCGTAGAAGACCGGGATGAAGTCGACGCCCTGCTCCCGGCTGTACTGCTCGACGTTCACGAGCGTGGTGGAGCCGTTGAGCACTGCCACGCGCCTGCTCTTCGCCCGCGCGAAGACCGGCTCCCCCGCGTCTTCGAGGTTCGAAGCCCGAGTGGCGAACACTTCCCCGTCGTGCAGGGTCGGCGGGGAGAACACGACGCCCTCGACGAGCTCGCGCAGCGAGGTCGTCGTCGCGTTGAAACAACCCAGATCCACCTCCCCCGACGCGAGGGCCTCGAACCTCTCCGCCGACGAGAGCGGCACGAACTCGAGCACGGACTCGGAGCCGAAGAGGGCGACAGCCACCGCTCGGGCGACATCGACGTCGAACCCGGCCCATTCGCCGGTGGCGGGGTCGATCTCCGACAATCCTAGAAAGCCCCGGCTCACACCGACCCGGAAATTGCTCGCTGGCAAAGTCGAAGCGAATTCTGGCATAACCGCTCCAACCAGCCTTTCCCAATTCATCCGTTTCACGATTCCTAGAGATTCGCGCCCGACAGCCATCGCGACAGGGCGCTCGGCCCGTGTTCCTGGCCAATCTCTCAACGGAGAAGACTAATCGCCGGAACCTGCGGCCGCCCCCGTTCGAGGCTCGAATATGTCAGATGATCCTGCACAATGTGTCAAATCGAATTGAGATCAATTGCAGTGAATAGCCTCCGGCCCCTTTGTCAATACATCCGCCCGGAAAGAATCTAAAATATTGGCGGACAGGCGCTTTGCCGCGCAAAGCCGAGTCGCGCCAACGGCGGCAGAGGCGCGCGCCTGCGGCACGGCCCGCTCCCGGTTGTCCGCCGGAGAGCGCCCAGCGCGCGGGAATCCGCTACTTCGCCTTGTCCTGCAAAGCGCGGATGTCGAAAAGCGCTCTCACCTGCGTGTCGATGTCCTTGATCCCCTGTGCGACCGCCGCACTTTTCGTCGTGTCGAACCGCGCGACCTCGACATCGTTCTGCAGGATTTTGAGCATGGTCTTCGGCCCGTCGGGCGGAGCCGAAGGCACGAACGGGGTCGCGGGGAGGGCGAGCCCGCTCGCCCTGGCGACGAGCGTCGTCCACAACTCGGAGGGCAGCGGCCGCTCGTCCCGCGCGCGCACTCGCCCTTCGCCGTCCTTCACGGCGGCTTCAGCATGCGAGCGGTCGATGGTGAATCCGACAAAGCGGGCGCTCTGATCGGCAACAGGCCCCCATGCCGGGAGCTCCGTGAGCTGGAGGACGGCTTGCGCGGGGTCGATCGGCCCCGCATGCGCCGCCGCGAGGCCTCCCCACAGCACGCCCGACATTCCCAAAAGAGCACAAACCACCCGCCGCACGAACATGCGGCGAATTCTACCGCGCGTTCCCCGTTCCGCTAGTCTCGTTGCCCTGGAGTTGTGACGTGTGCCCGCTTCGGTCGGACTGGTCCAGCGGACGGCCCCCACGGCTCGGGCTCCTCATCGCCTGCGGCCAGGCGGCGGGCCAAGGCGATGAACGCCGCCCGTTCCTCTGGGGCGAGGCGGGCGAGGAGCTGGTCGGCGATGCGAGCGACGTCTCCGGCGAGGCCCGTCGCGAGGGCGCAGCCTTGGTCGGTGGCTCCGATCATTTTGCGCCGCAGATCCCGGGGATCTCGCCCGACCGTCACGAGACCGCGCTGACGAAGGCGCTCGACCACGTCTGCGGCAGTGGATTTATCGAGATGGGCCCGTGCGCCGAGCGCGCCCTGGTCCATCGCGCCGTGCACGCAGAGGAGGCCGAGGACCGTGAACTGGGGACCGGTGGTCTCGCCCCCGACGCGCTCCTGCCAGAGCTGCGTGTGCGCTTGGCCGAGCCTGCGGATCAACGGGCCGACCCCGTCCAAGGCCGCGAGGATTGCCGAGCGGTCTGTGGTCATCGTCTCCCTGTCGCGGCTACACAAAATTCCGTACACGTCCTATTATAGAGCCTGACCGACTAGGACGTGCACGTCCTATTTTGGCGGCGGGCACGCGCCCCGCCGCAGACCAGTCCCCACGCTCGACATCTGAGGAGGGCATCCCGTGGCACAGCACGGCAGCGAGCTCAATTTCCGGGATTTCGTGGCCCAGCTCCTCCACGAGGGGGACGCGGTCCGCATCCATGCCGAGGTGGACCCGAACCTCGAAGCGGCGGCCATCGCCCGGCGGGTCTACGACACGCGAAGCCCGGCGCCCTTGTTCGAACGGCTGGCCGGAGCAGAGCCGGGCTTCCGGCTCTTCGGGGCCCCAGCAGGGCTCTCTTCGCTGCCCGGGGGGCGCTACGGGCGCCTCGCCGCGCACATGGGGCTGCCTCGGGGCGCGAAGCCCAAAGACTTGCTCGACCACCTCGTCGCCGCGATGCGCGCCGCCCCCATCCCGCCGCGCGTGGTCGAGACCGGGCCCGTGCGGCAGAACATCCAGCTCGGCGATGCGGTGGACCTCGAACAGTTCCCCGTCCCGCTGCTCCACATGCAGGACGGCGGACGCTATTTCGGCACGTACGGCTTCCACGTGGTCCAGACTCCGGACGGATCGTGGACCAGCTGGTCCATCTCGCGCGCGATGCTGCGCGACCGCAGGTCGCTCGTCGGACCCGCGATGCCGCAACAACATCTGGGGATGATCCACGGCATGTGGCGCGACCGGGGCGAACCGACCCCGTGGGCATTCGTCGTCGGGGCCCCGCCCGCGTCGATCATCGCGGCGGGCATGCCGCTGCCCGCGCAGGTCAGCGAGGACGGGTACATCGGAGCGCTGACCGGAAGCCCGGTCGAAGTCGTCAGGGCGCAGACCAACGGGCTGCTGGTCCCGGCCAACGCGGAGATCGTCCTCGAAGGACACATCAGCCCGGACGAGACCGCGCTGGAAGGACCGATGGGCGAGTACCACGGCTACCAGTTCGAAGATCCGAAACCGCAACCGGTGTTCCACGTCGAGGCCGTGGCCCATCGCGACAATCCGATCCTGCCGTTCTGCGTCGCCGGGCTTCCCGCAGAGGAGAACCACACCGTGTGGGGAACCATGATCTCCGCTTCCGTGTTGGACCTGTTGCGCTCCAACGGGCTGCCGGTCGATATGGCCTGGTGCAGCTACGAGGCCGCGACCTGCTGGCTCGTCGTGTCGGTGGACCTCGACGCGCTCCGGCTTCGGCCCGCCAGCGAGCACGAGCTGGTGGACGCCGTCGCGCGGGTGCTCTTCGCCTCGCACGCAGGCTGGCTCGTGCCCAAGGTCCTGCTCGTCGCGAACGATATCGACATCACCGACGTCGAGCAAGTGGTGTGGGCTCTCGCGACCCGCCACCACCCCCGGACCGGCGTGTACCGATTCGACGACGCTCCCGGCATCCCGCTCGTCCCCTATCTCACCGACGAGGACCGGGCGGCGGGACGCGGCGGGAAAGCCATCATCAGCTGCCTGCAGCCAAGCCAACTCTCCGGCGTGACGACAGGCGCCGTCGCGAGCTTCGCCAACGCGTACCCCGAGCACCTGCAAACCCATGTCATCGAGAAATGGGACGAATACGGATTCCGTGGCCGACCCTGCCGGGGGTGAGCCCTCCGGCATAAGGAGGCGCGCTCATCGGGGGCACGGCCTGCGCAGCCCCGCGCCTGCGGACTAGCCCGCGCGGCCCTCCAGCACCGACTTGCCCAATGCCGACTCCTCTGGCAGCGGGATCGGGTAGACCCCGTTGAAGCAAGCCGTGCACAACCGGGTCGGCGGCTGCTCGGTGGCCGCGACGAGCCCTTCGAGGGAGATATGCCCGAGCGAATCCGCGCGGATCGAGCGGCGCACCCCTTCGAGCATGCCCTCGGGCCCGTCCGCCCCGTTCGCGATGAGCTCGGTCGTGCTCGGGAAGTCGATGCCGTAGAAGCACGGCCACCGCACCGGCGGCGAGGCGATCCGCACATGCACCTCGATCGCGCCCGCCTCGCGCAGCATCCGCACCAGGGCCCGCTGCGTGTTGCCACGGACGATGGAGTCGTCCACCACCACGAGCCGTTTGCCCCGGATGATCTCACGCATCGGGTTGAGCTTGAGCCGGATGCCGAGCTGGCGAATGGTCTGCGACGGCTGGATGAAGGTCCGGCCCACGTAGGCGTTCTTCGTGAGGCCCTGGCCGTACGGGATGCCGGAGCCTTGGGCGTAGCCGATCGCGGCGGGCGTGCCGGACTCGGGGACGGGGATCACGAGGTCCGCGTCCACCGGGTGCTCCTCGGCGAGGCGGCGGCCGATCTCCACCCGCGCCGCGTGCACGGAGCGCCCCGCGATGACCGAGTCGGGCCGGGCGAGGTAGACGTATTCGAAGACGCAGCCCTTGGGCTGCGGGCTCGCGAACCGAGTGGAGCGCACCCCGTCCATGTCGATGGCCAGCAGCTCGCCCGGCTCGATGTCGCGGACGAACGAGGCGCCGACGATGTCCAGGGCGCTGGTCTCGCTGGCCACGACCCAGCCGCGCTCCAGCCGCCCGAGGCACAGCGGGCGGACGCCCCACGGGTCGCGGGCCGCATAGAGGGTGTGCTCGTCGAGGAAGGTCAGGCAGAACGCGCCGCGCAACGTCGGGAGCAGCTTCAACGCCGCCCGCTCGAGCGCGGTGCGGCCGCCGCCGAGGTCTTCGAATTCGAGCTGCGGGTCGTCCGCCACCTGTGCGAGCAGGCCGCAGATGAGATCGGAGTCCGTGCCGACCGTGTCCCGGTTGTAGTTCTTCGGGTCGACGGGCAAGACGCTCGCCCCCGCCGTGCTGCGCTCCAAGAGCTCAAGGGTGTTGACCAGGTTGCCGTTGTGGCCGAGCGCGACGCACCCGCCGGAGGCGACGGTGCGGAAGATCGGCTGGGCGTTCTCCCAGACCGGGGCGCCCGTGGTGGAGTAACGGCAGTGGCCGATCGCGATGTGGCCGGTCAGCGTGGAGAGCGACGACTCGTCGAAGACCTTGCTCACCAGGCCCAAGTCTTTGACGACGAGGATCCGGCTGCCGTCGCTCACCGCGATCCCTGCCGCCTCTTGGCCTCGGTGCTGCAGGGCGTGCAGGCCGTAGTAGGAGAGCTTCGCGACGTCTTCGCCCGGAGCCCACACGCCGAAGACGCCGCATTCCTCGCCGGGAGGATTCTCAAGGGGGTCCGGGGCCGGGAATGCCTCCCGGGAGCTCTCCGAGTGGGGGACGGTCACAGGAAGTCTCCAAACTGACGAGGGGCTGCTCTGAGCTCAGTCTACCTCGCGTTCACTTAACCGGCGAACGACCGCGCCCGCGATCTCGGCCATGGCTTCCAGCTGCTGTGGCGTGAGCGCCTCGACGAACCACCGCCGCACCTCGCGGACGTGGCGCGGCGCCGCGTGCTCGATCGCGGCGAGGCCTTTTGCCGTGAGCACGACAAACGCGCCCCGCCCGTCGTCGGGGCAGTCCTCCCTGCCCACCAGTCCTCGGGTGTTCATCCGAGACACCTGGCGCGAGACCCGGCTCTTCTCCCAGCCGAGCCGCCCGCCGAGCTCGCCGAACCGGAGCCTGCGCCCCGCCGCCTCGGACAGCTCGACGAGCACGCCGTAATCCGCGCCGGACAGCCCGCTCTGCCGCTGCAGCTCTCGGTCCAGCTTCGCCATGAGCGCGGCGTGCATGTCGATGAACCCGCGCCAGCCTGCGGTCTCCCGCTCGTCGAGCCATGACGGCGGAATAAAGCTGTCCTCGGGATCGTTTGGCCCAGTAGTAGTTGACATAGCAACTATGTTACCGGAAACCCGGAACAACCGAAAGGACTGACATGCCCGCCATCACCGCAGACGTTCTGACCCTGCCGCGCATCGCGACGCCGGATCCCGTCACGACCGAAGAGCGCCCGGTCCGGTACGTCACCACCGCGCCCACCGGGCACGAGGGCGAAGGCTTCCCGGTCCGCCGCGCGTTCGCCGGAGTGCCCATGTCCGAGCTGGACCCGTTCATCCATATGGACCAGATGGGCGAGGTCGAATACGCCCCCGGCGAGCCGAAGGGCACCTCGTGGCATCCGCACCGAGGGTTCGAGACCGTCACCTACATGATCGACGGGACCTTCGAGCACCGCGACTCGCACGGCGGCAGCGGGACGATCCGGGGCGGCGACACGCAATGGATGACCGCGGGCGGCGGCGTCCTGCACATCGAGCGCCCGCCGGAGGAGCTCGTCGTCTCGGGCGGCCTGTTCCACGGCGTGCAGCTCTGGGTCAACCTGCCGCGCGCGCAGAAACTCGTCCTGCCCCGCTACCAGGACATCCGTGGCACGTCGGCCGCGCTCGCGAGCACGGCCGACGGCGGGGCGCTGGTCCGGGTCATCGCGGGCGAGGTCGCGGGCCACACCGGCCCCGGGGCCACGTACACGCCCATCACGATGGCCCATGCCACGATCAGCCCCGGCGCCCGCCTGGCCCTGCCGTGGCGCGCGGACTTCAACGCCCTCGCCTACGTGCTGGCGGGAAGCGGGTCCGCCGGGAGCGAAGGCCGCCCGATCTGCAAAGGCCAGCTCGTGGTGTTCGGACACGGCGAAGCCCTGAGCCTCTCGGCGAGCACGGCCCAGCCCTCGGCGGAGCCCGCGCTCGAAGTGCTGCTGCTCGGCGGACGACCGCTGCGCGAGCCGGTCGTCCACTACGGCCCGTTCGTGATGAACACGAAAGCCGAGATCGTCCGGGCCTTCGAGGACTACCAGGCGGGACGCTTCGGCCTTGAGCCCGCCGAACGCCTGACACACACCGACTGAGCCGCCGGGGAGGGTTTGTTCCACGTGGAACAAACCCTCCCCAATCCCCCGTTTGAGAGATCGGTCACATATCTAGCCGATGTGATCTATGCGGCACGAATGGGCCATAGCGCATTGAAACCCCCCGCCCGCAGGACTAAAGTTAGTGACACAGGTTACGGAGCATCCGTGATCTAGACAACGAAAACCGATCCACCATGAGGAGGCACCGTGATCAAGCGGCAGACTTGGCTGGCAGAGCTGGACCCCGTCGCTGACGAGGCCTACAGCGAGAGGCTCGCGACCCTCTCCGAGGGATCGGTGCGACGCAGCTTCAACCCCTTCACAGACATCGCCTGGGACTCGCCCGAGTTCGACGTGGTCCCGAACGACGCCCGGTGGATCCTCCCGCAGACCGACCCCATCGCGAAGACCGACTGGTACCAGTCCCTTCCCGAGGAGAAGCAGATCGAGGTCGGGATGTGGCGCCAGGCCAACGTCGCGAAGGTCGGCCTCCAGTTCGAGACGTTCCTCATCCGCGGCATGGTCCTCTACAGCGTCTCGCTGCCCAACGGCTCCCCGGAGTACCGCTACTGCGTGCACGAGATCGCGGAGGAGTGCAACCACAACCAGATGTTCCAGGAGATGGTCAACCGGATCGGGGCCGAGGTGGGCGGCATCGGCAGGATCAAGCGCGCTGTCATCGGGCTCGGGGCCGAGCTTCTGGCCGAGTTCTTCCCCTCGGCGTTCTTCACCGCGGTGCTCGCGGGCGAGGAGCCGATCGACTTCATCCAGAAGTCCATCCTGCGCGAGGGCAAGTCGGTCCACCCGATCATGGAGGGCGTCATGGCGATCCACGTCGCCGAGGAGGCCCGGCACATCTCGTTCGCGCACGAGTTCCTCAAACTGCGCACGCCGCGCGTCGGCAGGCTGCCGCGCTTCGCGCTGTCGATCGCGTACCCGCTGATCATGCGGTTCGTCGAGGAGCTGATCGTGGTGCCACCCAAGTCGTTCTGGCGGCGGTTCGACATCCCCAAGGCCGTCAAGAAGGAGATCTTCTGGGAGAGCCCCGAGGCTCGCGACTTCCGCCGCCGCCTGTTGGCGGACTCGCGGGCGCTGGCGCACGAGATGGGCATCATGAACCCGGTCGCGAAGCTGTTGTGGAAAGCGATGGCCATCGACGGGCGCCCCTCGCGCTTCCGCAGCGAGCCGCAGCGCAGGCACTTCTCGCAGCCCCTGCCCCAGCCGCAGCAACCGGCCCTCGTCGGCTGACCCGGCGTTCGGACACAGCCCTCTATGCCGCACGTCATCACCCAGTCCTGCTGTAGCGACGGGTCCTGCGTTTTCGCATGCCCGGTGAACTGCATCCACCCCACGCCGGACGAGCCGGACTTCCTCACCGCCGAGATGCTGCACATCGATCCGCGCGCCTGCGTGGACTGCGGGGCATGCGTCGACGCCTGCCCCGTGGAAGCCATCGTCCCGGACAGCAAGCTCAGCCCGAAGCAGCTCCCGTTCCTGGAGATCAACGCCTCGTACTTCCCCAAGGGGAAGCGGCCGCTGTGGTACAGCCCGATGCTCGCCCCGATCCCCGAGGCGCCGAAGGTCGAGGAACGGCGGACCCCGCTGCGCGTCGCGGTCGTCGGCTCCGGCCCCGCGGGCATGTACGCGGCGGACGAGCTGCTCACCCAGGCGGGAGTCGAGGTGAGCGTGTTCGACAAACTGCCGACCCCGTACGGCTTGGTCCGCGCGGGGGTCGCCCCGGACCATCAGCACACCAAGCAGGTGGCCGAGCTTTTCGACATGATCGCGGACCAGGACGGCTTCTCCTTCTACCTGAACGTGGACGTCGGGCGCGACCTGACCCATGCGGACCTGCTGCGCCACCACCACGCGGTGGTCTACGCGGTCGGAGCCTCGTCGGACCGCCGCCTCGACATCCCGGGGGCGGCCCTGCCTGGCAGCTTCACGGCCACGGAGTTCGTCACATGGGTCAACGCGCTGCCCGACCACGCCGAGCTGCCCGTCCGTTTGGACCATGAGCGGGTCGTGATCGTCGGCAACGGCAACGTGGCGCTCGACGTGGCCCGCGTCCTGACCCTCGATCCCGCTGCGCTCGACGGCACCGACATCTCGCGGACGGCGCTCGCCGCGCTGCACGACAGCAAGGTGCGCGAAGTGGTCGTCGTCGGCCGCCGTGGACCGGAGTTCTCGGCGTTCACCATGCCCGAGCTGATCGGTTTGGCCTCCTCGGTCGAGGTCGTGCTCGACCCGCCCGCGCGCGAGCTGGTGCTCAAGGCCCTCGCCGAGACCGACGACCGGGTCCGCAGGGAGAAGCTGGAGCTTCTCGCGACCCTCCCGACGGAGCCCTCGGGCTCTGGCCGCCACATCCGGCTCTGCTACCAGCTCTCCCCCGTCCGCGTGGTCGGAGAAGACCGGGTCGAAGGAGTCCAGTTCGAAGCGGGCGGCTCGGTCCCTGGCTCGTCCGAGCCGACGACCATCCCGGCGGGGCTCCTGCTGACCTCGATCGGATACCGGGCGCTCCCGGTCAAGGACCTGCCCTTCGACGAGGTTCGCGCCGTCGTGCCGAACGAGGACGGGCGGGTGCTCGACCCGGCCACCGGAGCCGCGCTGCCCGGCGTGTACGTGGTCGGTTGGATCAAACGCGGTCCCAGCGGGTTCATCGGCACCAACAAGAGCTGCTCGCGCGACACGGTGTTCGCCCTGGTCGACGACTACAACCAAGGCTTGCTGCCCGACCCTGAGCACGGCCAAGGCCCGTTCGACGAGCTGGTGCGCCAACGCCAGCCGGATGTCGTCGACCGGCGGGGCTGGCTCAACATCGAAGCCGCCGAGCTCGCGCGGGGACATGCGGCGAACCGGGTCAGGGACAAGTTCACCGCCGTGCCGCAGATGCTCGCCGCCGCCGGGCTTCACCCCCTGACGTAGGCGATGTGCTGGGCGTGGACGCGAAAGCCCAGGCCCCGATACGTCGCGACGGCGGGCGCGTTCGTCTGCTCCACGTAGAGCTCGGCCTGTCCGAGCGACTGCGCGCGCAGGTGCTCCAGGCCGATCAGGGTGAGCGCCTTGCCCAGGCCCTTGCCGTGGCTCGCGGGCTCCACCCCGAGGACGTAGACCTCGCCTCTGCGCTGCTCTGAAGCCGTCTCGGGGTGCACCTTCGTCCAATGGAAGCCGAGCAGTCGGTCGTCCTCGTCCACGGCGAGGAAGATCCCCGCCGGGTCCACCCACGGCTGCGCCAAGCGCTCCCGCAGTTTCGCGAGGCTCCAGCCGCCTTGCTCCGGATGCCAGTCGAATGCCGCGTTGTTCACCCGCAGCAGCTGCTCGTCGTCCTGCGCGCCACGGTAGACGCGCGCCGACACGCCGTCCGGGAGCCGCGCTTCGGGCAGCGGCGGATGCGCGAGCCAGCGGCGCATCTGCAGGAGCGTGCGGACCGGCACCAGCCCGAACCGCCGGACGATGGCCTGCGAGACCGGGCTGTTCTCGTGGTCCCACAGGTACGCCCCCGGGCCTGCCTCCGCGAGGGCCGCGCCCACCAGCCTCGTCCCGAGGCCGCAAAGCCGGTGCTCGGGCCGAACCTCCACCTCGACCATCGACGGCTGCCCCGGCCTGCCGGGCTCGATGGCCGCCGACCCCGCCTCGTCGCCCTCCCCGACGAGCGCGACGATCCGCCGCGTCCCGTCGGCCAGTTCTTCCCGGCTGAAATCGTCCATCATCCGCAGGCCGCCGTTTAGTTGGCCGCCTCCGCGACCGCGCTCTCGCCTTCCTGGTCTTCTTCCTCGTCGCGGCGACGGTCTTTCGCGTTGCGATTGCTGGGGCGGACCGCCTTGTAGCCGACGTTGCGCACCGTCCCGATGAGCGCCTCGTGCTCGGGGCCGAGCTTGGCCCGCAGGCGGCGCACATGCACGTCGACGGTTCGGGTGCCGCCGAAGAAGTCGTAGCCCCACACCTCTTGCAGCAGCTGCGCGCGGGTGAACACCCGGCCTGCGTGCTGCGCGAGGTATTTCAGCAGCTCGAACTCCTTGTAGGTGAGGTCGAGGGACTTCCCGCGCAACCGCGCGGTGTAGGTCCCCTCGTCGATGACGAGCTCGCCGAGCGTCACCTTGTCCGATCCGCTGCTCGCCGCCGCGCGACCGCGCAAGAGGCGCAGCCGGGCGTCGAGCTCCGCCGGGCCGATGCCGGGGAGGAAGAAGTCGTCGATGCCCCAGTCCGGGGAGAGCGCGACCAGCCCGCCCTCTTGGAACAAGGCGGCGATCACTGGCGAGGTCCCAGCCCCGGCGAGGACGCGGCACAAGCCCCGCGCGGATCCGAGGTCTGTCCTCGCGTCGACGAGGATCACGTCCACCGGGCCCACGTCCACCAAGGCCGCGAAGTCCTGCGGCAGGACCCGGACATTGTGCGCCAACAGGCTCAACGCCGGGAGAGCGACTTCCGGGCGGGGGTCGGCGCTCATGAACAGCAGGTCCATCGCGCCTCCATACATCTGGTTTGTCGTTGACTTCTCGGGCCGTCCGTCACAGAACCTGCGGCGGTTGCGGCATTGCTACTGTATCGTGCGGCTCTCGGCACTCGCGCAATGCACAATGATGTGATGTGGAAAAAGGCCCTCGCGGGCGTCGCGCTCCTCTGCGGAGCGCTCGTGCTCGCCGACTTTTTGCTCGCCGCCCACTCCGAATACCGGTTTTCCCGCGCGGTCCGGGGCGCCAGCGGCTTGAAGGACGACCCGGCGGTCACCATCGACGGCTTCCCCTTCCTGTGGCACAGCGAACAGGGGAAATACGAGCAGATCACCATCCAGGCCGCCGACGTGCCCCTCGGCGAGGGCAGGTACGCGGACATGGAGGCGACCCTCGGCCAGGTCTCCGCGGCCAAAGGCGGGGTGGCCATCCTCGGGGCCGACCGGCTGCACGTCGACTCCGCGCGGGCCCGGACCCGGCTCGACGCCCGCAACCTCGGACGCTATCTCGGCGTCCCCGATTTGAGGATCTCCTCGGCGACCGCGTACACGCAGGAGATGCCCTACAGCTTCCCCGCCCTTCGGCGCACGCTCACCACCTACGGCGTGGTGCTCACCGGGACGGTCCACCTCGGCGACGGCTTCGCCAGCCGGGTCGCCGTCCGCGCGGGGGTCTGGCTTGAAGGCCAATCCGTGCGGATCGTGCCGGTGAGCCCGTACACGGGCTCGGAGGCTCCCGACGCGGTGCCGACCCCGCCGGGCTCGGAGTCGGACGTGTTGAACCTCTTCAACGTCACACTGCCGCAGCTTCCGCTGCCGTTCGACATCGCGGCGCAGCAAGTCAGCGTCGTCGGGTCCAAAATCGTGATCGAGGGGCAGACCAAGGGAATGGACGTCACCCCCCAGCGGTTCTACTTCGCATGAACGCCGCCGCTTCGAGTCCCGCTGTGCCGCTCGCGGCGTTGGCCGTCGCCCTCGTCGTCGCGATCGCGGTCGGGGCGCTGTGGCGCTCTCGCCAGGGCAAAGTCAAACGGGCCCGGCCCGACGCAGCCTTGCAGGCTCCGCATCTCGGCGAGCTGGCGGAGCACGGGGTCGGCGCGGGCGAGCCGGTGGTGCTGCACTTCTCCGCCGCCTGGTGCGCGCCCTGCAAGGCTGCGCGCACCGTGATCCAATCCGTGGTGGCGCAGGGCGCGGGGCGCGACGTGGAGCTCGACCTCGACGAGCACCAAGCGTTGGCGCGCAAGCTCGGCGTGCTGTCCTTGCCGACCACCTTGGTCTACGACGGCGCGGGGGGCCTTGTCGCCCGCATCGCGGGCGTGCCGAAAGCGGACACACTGCGAGAGCTCCTCGGATCCGACCCGGCCCGCGCCTGATCCGACGCGGACGAGGCGGGCGGGCTGGCGCGTATGCTGAGAGCCATGGGTTTGTGTCTCACGAGTCGTCGTGCCCTCGACCAGGGCCGGTGCAGCTCGCAGCTCTGTCTGCTGCGCCCCTGAGCACGGAGCAGGCCGAAGCCGAGCCGCTCCGCCCTCCCGACTCCCCCTGAGATCCACACCCCATTCCAAGGAATTCGCCATGGCTCCTTCTCCGTCTGTTCCGTCCGACCAAGTCGACGTGCGCGGGCCCCGGTTCGCCGCGACCGTCACCAGCGTCGTCATCGCGTTGGTCCTCCTGCTCTCCAGCGTCAGCCAGCCCGCGGCGCTGGTCTTGCTCGCCCTGCAAACGGCGGTGTTCGCGACCACCGCCGCCCTCGGCCCGAAGCAAGGCCCCTACGGGCAGTTCTTCGCCCGGTTCGTGGCGCCCCGCCTCGGCCCGACGCGCGAGCGCGAGCCAGTCGCCCCGCTGCGGTTCGCGCAGCTCGTCGGCTTCGTCTTCGGCGCGGCAGGCGTCGTCGGGTTCGCGCTCGGCTTGGCCCTGCCGTCGTCCGCCGCGACCCTGGCCGGCGTCGTCGCGACCGCGTTCGCCCTGGTCGCCGCGTTCCTCAACGCGGCGTTCGGCCTCTGCCTCGGCTGCGAGCTGTACCCGCTGGCCCTTCGTCTGCGCGGCGCCCGCCCGCAACCCTCCCAATAAAGCAACCCCCCGACCCGACGCGAAGAAAGGAACACCCATGTCTCGCGAGAACGTGCTCGTCACCGCCGATTGGGCCCAGCAGCATTTGGACGACCCCGCCGTCGTCTTCGTCGAAGTCGACGAAGACACCGCCGCCTACGAGTTCGGCCACCTGCCCGGAGCGGTTCGCCTCGACTGGCGCACCGAGCTGCAAGACCCCGTCAGACGAGATTTCATCGCCAAAGAGGGCTTCGAGGCGCTGCTCTCGTCCAAAGGAGTCGGACGGGACGACGTCGTCGTCCTCTACGGCGGGAACAACAACTGGTTCGCGGCGTACGCGTACTGGTATTTCAAGCTGTACGGGCACCCCGACGTGCGCCTGTTGGACGGCGGGCGCAAGAAATGGGAGCTCGACGCCCGCCCCCTGATCGCGACCGTCGACCCCCGCCCGGCGACCAGCTACCAGGCGAGCGAGCCGGACGCCTCGATCCGGGCCTTCCGCGACGAGGTGCTCTCGGCCGTCGGGACGGCGAACCTCGTGGACGTGCGCTCGCCGGACGAGTTCTCCGGCAAAATCCTCGCCCCGGCGCACTTGCCGCAAGAGCAGAGCCAGCGCCCCGGCCACATCCCCGGCGCGATCAACGTGCCGTGGAGCAAGGCCGCGAACGAGGACGGCACCTTCAAATCCGAAGCCGAGCTGCGCTCCCTGTACGAGGGCGCAGGCCTGGACCCCGGCAAAGAGACCATCGCCTACTGCCGGATCGGCGAGCGCTCCTCGCACACCTGGTTCGTGCTCAAAGAGCTCCTCGGCCAGAGCCGGGTGAAGAACTACGACGGCAGCTGGACGGAATACGGCGCCCTGGTCGGCGTCCCCATCCAACTGGGGGCTTGAGGCTCAGATAAGCGGTCTGCGGCGTTACTTCGCGCCTCGTGTGCCCACTCGGTGGCCTCCGTTCTTGTGCACGTCGGCACTCGCGGCCTTGCATCCCATCTATCTGATTCCTCAAGGACTTAGGGCCTTGTCTCACCGTTGAAGGAGAAATTATGTGCGCAGCGCCACGCCAGGGCCAAACCCTGCCGACAAGCGTCGACTTGGAGAAGGAGACCGTGCTCACCGGCCGAGTGCTCCGCTCCGACGGCTCGCCCGTCGCGGGCGCCTTCGTCCGGCTCTTGGACGGGACCGACGAGTTCACCGCAGAGGTGGTCACCTCCGCATCCGGCGATTACCGCTTCTTCGCGGCCCCCGGCACGTGGACGTTGCGCGCGATCTCCCGCAACGGCTCCGCGACGCTGGAGGTGCGGCCGCAGGCCGCAGGGATCCACCAGAACGACCTCACCGTCTCGGCCTGATAGGCTGAAGGCATGGTCGTGCACTTTTTCGAAGCCCTCCTGGTGATCGCGGGGGTCGTCATCGTCTGGTTCGGCGCAATCCTGGCGAAATCGCTGTTCAGCAACCAGAAGTGACCGAAACCTCGCCGCCGCAGAACCTCCCTGCCCTGCCGGGATTGCCGCTGCCCGAGGACACGGCGAACCTGCGGTTCGGGCCGGACCTCTCCCAGGGGCTTTTGGGCTTGCTGCCGCTCGTCGGCGTATGGCGCGGCGAGGGCGAGGCGCACGAGCCAGGACAGGGCGACTACCACTTCGGGCAGCAGATCGTCGCCGCCCACGACGGCGGCGACTACCTGATCTGGGAGTCGCGCTCCTGGCGGATCGACCAGGACGGGAACTACGCGGGCCCGGACGCGCGCGAGTCCGGCTTCTGGCGCATCGACGCGAACGACGACGTCGAGCTCATCCTCACGCACGCCAGCGGGGCCATCGAGGTGTATTACGGCAAACCGCGCAATCAGACCTCCTGGGAGCTCGGCACCGACGTCGTGGTGCGCACCAGCTCCGGCGGCATCAGCGCCGCCGCGAAACGCCTGTACGGCATCGTCACGGACCCTGACCGGGCGGGCGGCGACCTCGCTTACGTCGAAGAGCGCAGCGTCGGCGAAGGCGAGTTCTATCCTGCCAGGTCGGCCCGCCTCCAGCGCTACATCGGCTAAAGCAAACCGCGCCAAAGCCGGCGAGACGCGTGGATGCGCCGACAACGCGGCGAGGAGCTGCGCGGGCGCTGGCTAAACCAGTGCCTCGTCGATCTAAACCAGTGCCTCGTCGATCAAAGGCTTCAGGTCCAGCGCGCCTTCCGGACGGCGCAGCGGCTCCCCGTCCAACGTGTGCACCCTTGTCGCCAAGGCGACGCTCGAGACGAGCCACACCCCGTCCGCCGCCAAAAGGTCTTCTCTCACCAGTGGCTCCGTGCGGCATTCGAGCCCGATCTCTCCGGCGTGCCGGAACAGGGCTCGCATCGTCGTGCCGTTGAGGATCCCCTCGTTCGGCGGCGGGGTGCGCAAGGTTCTGCCCGAGGTCGCGATGACTGTGGCCGTTGGGCCCTCGAGCACCTGGCCGAGCGCGTCGAGAAAAATCACATCCTGCGCGCCGCGCTCTGCCGCGTGGCGCAGCGCCGCCATGTTCACCGCGTACGACAGAGTCTTCGCGCCCAGCAGCAGCCACGGGGCGCGCGCGCCGAGGTCGGCGGGGAACCCCCGCTCCAAGGTCACCACGCCCACCCCGTCGGCCCGCCTGGCGAGCGTCGCCTCCGGCACCGGGGAGATGTAGAGGAACGCGGTCGGCTGCCTGGCCTCGACGGGCACGCTCTCCCGTCCTCGGGAGAGCACCAAGCGCAGCACCCCCTCGCGCTCTGTCCCCCACTCGCGCGCCGCGACCCCGGCGGCCCTCGCCCACACGCCGGCTTCCACCTCGGGCAGACCGATCCGCCGAGCAGAGCCTGCGAGGCGTTCGAGGTGCAGATCGAGCTTGAGCGCCTTGCCGCCGCGGACCAGCGCCGTCTCGAACACCCCGTCGCCCCGGAGGACGGCCAAATCGTCGGCGTGGAGGAACGGCTTCGCGACATCGTGGACACGGCCGTCGAGGGTGACGAGGAACGCTGCGGACATAGTCGAAAAGCTTAGCGCCGACTCCCAGCAAGACCGACTACCCTGGTGACGAGCAACCGCCGAACCAGTCCCATCAAGTCAGTGAGGTCCGTGTGAACCGTCCGCTCCGCTGGAAAGGGATCCTGGGCGCTTGTGCCCTCGCCACGGGCACAGCCTGCGGCGCAGTCCTCGTCGGGCCCTTCGCGGCTTCCGCTCGCGCAGACGCCGGCACCGACGTCGAGAAGTTCTGCCACGACTCCCTCGGGGAGGCGTCCGCCGCGAAACGCTCGATCGAGGGCATGGTCACCGCGTTGCAGGAGGCGGGCAAGCGTGTCGACGAGTCGGCTCCCGCAGACCGCGAAGCCACCATCGAACGCGCCCAGGCCGGTATCCACGGATTGCGCGCCGCCGCCGGGCAGCAGCTGCGGACCAGCTCCGACAACATCGAGGACAACGAGCCTCCCGGGCTGGCATACGACTGGCGGGAGCTCGCCGACCAGCTCGTCGCCGCGCAGCGCGATCTCTCGGACACCATCCTGTACAAGGAGCTTCCCGACCTCAAGCCCGCCGTCGACAACCTCAACGAGACAAGCGTCGCGTTTTTCTCGCGATGCGACGCGCAGTATCCGAACTACCCGCACGCAAGCTCCGACGAGTAAGCTGTGTCACTGCAGACGACCCTACTGAAGGAAGCCCGATGCGAAGTATCCCTGTTCTTGTAGCAGCCCCGGCCGCAGGGTTGGCGGCAATCCTGTTCCCCTCCGCCGCCCAAGCCATCGGCGACGCGCCCCCCGTGTGCGACGTCGCGCACGCCCACGCCTCGTCCGTGTTCGACGCGTCGAACGCTTTCACCGACGTGCTCAACCACAGCGATCCGACCGACGACACGGCGCAGGCGCAGTTCCGGGCGACGCGCGCGGACCTCATCCATCAGCTGCGCGACGAGGCCGACGCCATCGACGCGGAGGACACGCCCACGGATTTCCAGACCACGACGAGGCGTTACACCACCGCCGAGCGGAAATTCGCCGAAGCGATCGTGAGCGAGGATTTGGACTCGTTCCAGACGGACGTCGACGAGCGCAACGCGGCGCAGCACGCGCTGTTCGCCCAATGCAACGACGCCATCGGCAAGCAGTCCGGCAGCGGCCCCGACGCGCCGCTGGGCGGCGTGGACGACGGCTCCTCGGCTCCCGCCGACGGGTAGCCGCGACGAGTAGCATGGAGCAATGAGCACCCCGGCGCCTGTCTTCCCCCCCGAGCACTGGCCGGACCAAGGCGTGCCGTGGCATTACGGCGACCCCCTCGGGGAGCAGCGCGCCGCCGAGCAGGGCCGCGCGATCGCCGACCGGTCCAATCTCGACGTGCTCAAGCTGACCGGGCCGGAACGGCTGACCTGGCTCAACAAGGTCGTCACCCAAAAAGTGGACGAGCTGCCCGCCGCCTCGCAGGCCCAGGCGCTCATCCTCGACGCGCATGGCCGGGTCGAGCACCACATGCGCCTCTTCGAGACCGGGGAGGACACGACCTGGGTGGTCACCGAGCCCGGCAAAGGCGAAGCGCTCCTCGGCTACCTCGCCAAGATGGTCTTCTGGGCCGAGGTCGTGCCCGAGGCCGCGCCGGACCGCCGGGTGATCACCACGTTCGAACAGGGCAAATGCTTCGACGATGTGCATTCCGCCGAGTCTTTCGAGAAGACCTGGGGGGCGCTGACCGGGGCGCAGGGCTTCCGCCCGGTCGGGACCTGGGCCGTCGAGGCGCTGCGGGTCGCGGCGCTCGAGCCCCGGCTCGGCCTCGACACCGACGAGCGGACCCTCCCCCACGAGGCGCGCTGGGTGAACCCGCGCGGCGCGGAGCTGGGCGAATGGAAGGCCGTGCACCTGGAGAAGGGGTGCTACCGGGGCCAGGAGACGGTCTCGAAAATCGCCAACGTCGGCCGCGCCCCGCGCCAACTGGCCCTCGTCCATCTCGACGGCGACGACGCGGTCGACCTGCGCCCCGGCGAGGCGGTCGTCGACGAGCACGGCGCCTCGGTCGGCCGCCTCGGCACCACGGCCTCGCACTACGAGCTCGGGGCGATCGCGCTGGCGTTGGTCAAGCGCGGGCTCGACCCCGCCCGCCCGCTCGTCGTCGGAGGGCGGGCGGCGCAGCTCGATCCGGATTCCGTCCTTGGTGAGGAAGAGCACAAGCCCGGTCGCGCGGCTGTGGCAAAATGGCGCTTGACGAGCACAGCTGGTCGAAACATTCGGTGAATGCGACGGGGATCGTGCGCACCTGCGTCAAGGACGCGCTATGATGAATAAGTAAGCCAATAGTAATGAAGACACATGGGAGCCACCCCCTAAGGTTTCCCATCAGCGCGAGGGGGTTCCCCGTGGGCCGTGGCCGTGCCAAAGCAAAGCAGGCAAAGGTGGCGAGGTCGTTGAAGTACAACTCGCCCAATACAGACTTCGACCAGCTCAAGCGTGAGCTGGGCGGCTCGCATGCCGAGGAGTCTGACGACGACCAGTGGTACGAGGCCGAGCCGGATCGTCGTATCTGACCTCGCCGTAGCCGACCCTCACGCACGCGTTTTTCATTCCGAGGCCTTTCCCGGCTTCTGCGCAGCCATCGCTTCTGCCCGCACTCCGACCGGCCGTACTCCGGCACAGCGCAGCGCGACAACCGGCTTGGGCTCCGCGCCGCAGCTCGCCGGTCGTGGCGGGAGCTCCTCCGACTGAACGACCACGAGAAACACCTGCTCTCGGTCGCCTTGAAGCTTCGCCACGACCTCCACGTCGCCGTCTTCTCGCTCCTTGGCGCGCAGCTCCGCCACATCGTCGCCGGGCTGGGCCCGGTCTTCGAGAAGGCGGCGCACCGCGATCTCGGCGACTTGCTCTCGGGCCGTCCAGCAGGTCCGCCCCCGCAAACCGACGAGCTCGATCCGCCCCTGGTCCGCGGCTGCGGCCACAGCAGTCGCCGACTGCGGGGTCAGCCTGCCGTACACACTCCCCTCGGGGAGGAAGACCACCGAGGGGGCGAACCGATGGCCGCCGGTGTGCGAGCACTCCCACACGTCCTGGCCTGCGGCGGCGAGCGCCGAGGCGACCGGCCTGCCCTTGACCGCGCAGCACTGGTCGCGGCGCCCATGCGCGCACACGAGCACCGGCCGCACCTCGCTCCAAGCCCGTTGGGCTTGCGCCTGCGGATCCGGCGAGAAGGCCTGGCCCCAGAACTGCTCGTCCCAGGAGAACAGCAGTTCCGGGTCCGCGTCCAGCAGATCCCGAATGTCGCCCAGCTCCACCTCGCGCGCACGGCTCGCGCCTGCCGTCTGCTCCGTCGCGGCGAGCAGGACGCGGCGCACGCGCGGCGGCTCTCCGTCGGGCCAAAAGCTCGCGTCGGGCCTGCGCACGCACAGCAGTCGGGCGCCTGCCCGCTCCGCCCATGCGGCCACAGCGTCGGTGAGATCGCCGAAGACCCTCGCCTCGATGACATCGCGCCCCCATGGGCCCGGATGCTCCACGCACAGCCAGCGCCGTCCCGTGCCCGCCGTCCCCGCCAACGGCTCGTCACGCTCTGAAACCGCAGAGCAGGTGGGGGTCACCGGACCCACTGTAGCGCGGAAAACGCCTTGTCGCTCTGTCCCGAGTAGGTCACGAAATCGCGAGACCCGCCACTGTCTTCAGGGAGTTGCCAGGTCCGCGTGTCTACAGTGGAGCCGAACGACATGGCCCAACCCGGAGGTTTGACTCTCATGACGCGACGCACGCACCGTCTCGCGGCCTTGCTGGCCGCCGCCACGGCGACATTGAGCGCCGCCGCCGTCGCGGCCGCCGACCCCGCGCCGAGCGACCCGCAGCCCAAGCCCGGCTCCTCCCCGTCGTGCGCCGCCCTCGCCGAGCCCGCAGGCGACCTGAACGGGCTGAAAGACAAACTCACCCGCCTCGTCGGCGGCGTCCAAAACGGATTGGACCTCAGCAGCCTGGTCTCCCTGTACTCGCAGTCGCAAGACATCCTGCACACTCTGCGGGACGAGAGCGGCAAGCTCCGGGGCGCCGCGGACGAGGTCAGCGAGCCTGATCTGCACGACTCCACGCTCTCGCTGGCGAGCACTTTGGACGAAGGCTCCGACTTCGCAGAGCAGATGACCAACGTCGGCGCGCCGAAGCCGAGCGGCGAGGACCTCTCCAACAAAGTGGCGGACCTCTCGACGCATGCCGCGAACTCGCTGCAGCGCTTCGGGGAGAGCTACCAGAAGACCTGCGGCGTCGACCTCGGCTTCAAGGACCTCGGCGGGCTCGCGAAAGGCCTCGGCGGGTTGAGCCCGGCCCCGAAGGCGACTGCCCAGCAGGCCCCGAGCCAGGGGGCTCCCGCCCAGGCGACCCCGAGCGAAGAGGCCGCCCCGGCCTCGAACAAGTCGCTCCTCGCCCCGGCCCCGATCAAATAAGCTCGGGCTGGCAGATGAGCCGAACGAGCACGCCGGTCGTCCACGAATGGGCCTTCGGCCCCACACCGGTCAGCGTGTACATGCCCACCTCGGGCGGCCATAGCCAGGACAGCCCCGTCGTGGGGCTGGTCGTGGTCCACGACGCGCTCGGCGCCTGGTCCGCGATCCGCCGCTTCGCCGCCGAGGCCGCGCAGCTCGGCTACTTCGTCGCCGTGCCGCATCTGTACCACCGGGCAGGCTCCCCGGTCTTCGAGAGCGCCGAGAACTTCGACGACATCCGCCCGCTCCTCGCCGGACTGACCGGCGACGGCATCGCCGAGGACGTTTCGGCGGCAATCTCGCTGCTGCGCCAGAAGGGCGCGCACAAGGTCGCGGTCACCGGGTTCTGCATGGGCGGCACGGTGGCCCTGTACGCCGCCGCGAATCTGCCCGTGGACGCGGCCGTGACGTACTACGGCGGCGCCCTCGCCGAGGAGCGCTGGCCAGGAGTCGAAAGCGGGCTCGCGTCGGCAGGCAAGCTGCGGGCGCCGTGGCTCGGGGTCTACGGCTCGCTGGACAAAGGCAACCCCCCCGAAGTGCTCGACCTGCTCGACCAGGCGCGGGCGCACAGCTCGGCCCCGTCCTCGGTCGCCGTGCTCCGGGGCGTGGACCACGCGTTCTCCATCGGCGAGGGGGTTTTCCCGAGCTATGCCCCGCAAGAAGCCGCGCTCGCGCACCAACTGGGCTGGGACTTCTTGGCCCGCATGTTGGGTTGAACGCCGCGCGCTGAGCGCAGAGCCGTCAGCGCCGCGCCAATGCCTTCCGGCGCAGCACGACCTCTGCCGTCAGGACGAGCCCGATGACCCCCACCGCCAGCCCGACCCGGTGCAGCACCGTGTCTGCCGAGCCCGCGCCGTGCTGCGCGAAGAAGATGATCGCGGCGGCGACCAGCGCCCCGATGGACTGCACCGTCCGGTAGAAGCCGAGCGCGACGCCGAGCTCATGCGGCCGGGCCGAGGATTCGACGAGGTTCTGGTTGCCGATGTTGTTGAACCCGTTCGGGACGCCGAGCACCAAGAACACCGCCATCAGCAGCAGCCACGGCGAGTCGTGCCGCACGCCGAAGCCCAGCGCCGCGCCGCCGACGAGCAGCGAGAGCGTCCCGGTCAAGAGCGTCGACACCGCGCCCGCCCGCGCGTAGACGCGGCCTGCGGCTATCGTCGCGAACACCCCGACGACCGCCATCGGCAATTGGACCAGGCCGCCATGCTCAGGCGAGAGGGCCCTGGCCGTTTGCAGCCACTGCGGGATCTCCAAGAAGACGAGGTAGAAGGCGATGTACGTGCACAGCGCGCGGAGCATCGTGGTCGCGAGCGTCCGGTTGCCGGTCAACGACCGCACCTCGACGAACGGATACGGGGCCCGGCGCTCCAGCCCGACGAACGCCCCGCCGAGGACTGCCGCCGCCACGAGCCACCACCAATCCGGGCTCGTGGTCAGCGACAAGAGGAAAAGCATCGAGCAGGTCACCGTGAGCGCGAACGCGCCCATCCCCGGCAGGTCGAGCCTGCGCAGCCGCTGGGCGAAGCCGAGGCGCGTGATCGGCCCGTCCTTCGGGGCGACGGCGGAGACCAGGAACGCCGCGAGCGCGGCCACCGGCACGTTGACCCAGAAGATCGACTGCCAGCCCCACACGCCGACCAGGACCCCGCCGATCGTCGGGCCGAGCGCCACGACGGAGAGGGAGCAGACCGACAGCACCACGATTGCCGAGCTGGCCCTGGCGTTGTGGTCGTCGGCGTAGCGCCGGACGATGGTCATCGCGGACGGGTACTGCGTGCCTGTGCCGATCGCCAACAGCACTCGGGCCAACAACAGGACGGCGAGGTTCGGGGCGAGGCCCCCGACCACCGCGCTGAGGGCGATCGCCGCGAGGCCGACGAGGTACACCCGTTTGGGGCCGAACATCTCGGCGAGCGCGCCCGAGACCGTCGAGGACACCGCCGAGGTGATGTAGAACGCCGACAGCACCCAGGCCACGCTGGACGCGCTGCCGAATTGGGTCGCGATCCCGACCAGGGCGACGCCGATCATGGACGAGTTCAACGGTTGGAGCATCGAGCCAGTGCCGAGCGACGCGGAGAGGCGCAGCGGGACGTCCCGTTCTTCGGCCCTGCCCTGCGGCCTCGCCGGGCTTGCCCGCTCCTGCCCGGTCGTCGGCGCGCTCATCGGGCCTCCCGCCAGCTCGCCGCCCCGAGACGGCGGATGAGCTTGCCCGCGAGGTAGAGCAGCTCGCGCTCGTGCTCCGTGCACTCCTGGTCGAGCACCTCCTGCAGCCAGCTCGAGCGGCGCAGCCGGTCTTCGGCGAGGGTGCTCTCGCCCGTTTCGGTCAGCGAGATGATGCCCGCGCGCGCGTCGTGCGGGTCGGGGTCGCGCCGCACCAGCCCCTGTTCGAGCAGAACCGCCACGATCCGCGCCATGGATTGCGGGGTGACCTGCTCGTAGTGCGCGAGGGAGGTCAACGACATCGAGCCCTCCCGCAGCAGGTGCCCGAGGGCTTGCAGCTGCGTCGGGGTGAGCATGTGGTCCGCGCGCTTGGCGCGCAGCCGCCGCTGGAACGCCATGAGGTCTTCCTGCAACTGCGCCGCCTCCAGTGCGGCCATGGTCGTCTCCGTCATAGTTACACAGCTTAGCTGAATACTTTTCCGGAAGGAAGTCTATTTTTGACTTATTATGCGCGATATATACACAGCCGTGTTGTTCATCTCTGCCGGAGAACATTGCCGGCACGGCTGTTCACTACAGTTGCTGTATGGCCGAAGCCCCGATCCGACCGCACGCCGAGCGCGACATCCTGCTCGACATCCTCGCCGTGCAGCGCCAATCCCTCATCGCAAGCTGCCACGGCCTGGGCGAGGAACAGGCCAGGGCCACGCCGACCGCGTCGAGCCTCAGCCTCGGGGGCCTGGTCAAGCACGCCGCGTTCGGGGAGCAGAATTGGATCTCGCTGGCGTTCACGTTCTGGGCACCCGGCCCGAGGCCGCAAGGCGGCGGGGCCGAGGCGTTCGAGAAGAGCTTCCAGCTCGGCGAGGACGAGACGCTCGCGGGCGCGGTGGCGAGCCTGCGGCTGGCCGGACAGCTCACCGAGGCGTACTTCCGGGCCATCCCTGCCGAGGCGTACGAGAAGTCCCTGCCGATGCCCGCCCATCCCTGGCTGTCTGTTTTCCAGTCCGAGCTCTCGCCGCGCTGGATCCTCGCGCACCTCGTCGACGAGCACTCCCGGCACGCGGGCCATGCCGACATCATCCGAGAAAGCCTGGACGGCGCGAAGGCCTATCCGCTCTGGCGAGCGGCTTTGGGGCTCCCCCCAGAGTAAGATGCGGGATTATGGAGACCAACTCCCCCTCGCCGACCGTGCTCGTCGTGGACGACGACCCGGACGTGCTGTCCTCGTTGCAACGAGGACTGCGTTTGTCTGGTTTCTCCGTGGTCACCGCTGACAACGGCGCCGCCGCGCTCTCCGCCGTGCACCAACAGCATCCCGACGCGTTGATCTTGGACATGAACATGCCGGGCCTCGACGGGGTGAGCGTGGTGACGGCGCTGCGCGCGATGGGCGACGACATCCCCATCTGCGTCCTCTCCGCCCGCAGCTCCGTCGGCGACCGGATCGAAGGGCTCGAAGCCGGGGCCGACGACTACCTCACCAAACCCTTCGTCCTCGGCGAGCTCGTCGCGCGGGTCAAGGCGCTGCTGCGCAGGCCTTCCACGACGAGCCGCCCCGCCCCGACCGTCGAATTCGGCGTCATCCATGTCGACTACCTCGGCGTCGACATCCCCGGCAGGCGGGTGACCGTGGACGACGAGCCGGTGGAGCTCACCAAGCGCGAGTTCGAGCTGCTGGCCGCGCTGGCCGAGAACATCGGCGTGGTGCTCTCCCGCACCGAGCTGCTCGAACGGGTGTGGGGGTACGACTTCGCGGCGGACACGAACGTCGTGGACGTGTTCGTCGGCTACCTCCGCAAGAAACTAGAGCTCAAAGGCAGGCACCGGCTCATCCACACGGTGCGCGGCTACGGTTTCGTGCTGCGCGCAGGCCAATAGGACCGCTCTCTCGATGACGGGATCTGACGACCAGCATGCGCGCGCGGAGGCCGCGCGCCACGTGGTCGACGAAACCCATCCGCCGACCATCCTGCCGGACGACGCGCACCACCACCATGCGAGCCACCTGAAACAGAACAGGCTGCACCAGTGGTGGGAGGCATGCGTGCGGCGCATGCTCTTCAGCCGTCGGCATTCGCGCTCCCTGCAGGCCCAAGTGGCGTTGTCGGCGGCGATCGGCATCTTCATCATCGTGACGATGATCGCCATCCCCCTGTGGACCCTCATCGAGGACTTCAACTTCAACCAGGCGGACACCCGGCTGCAACGGCTGACCACCGTCGTGCAGGGGCCCGCGATCCGCAGGCAGTTCCCCGACGCCAATCTCGACCCCAATCTCAACTTCACCGTGCGCACCTCGGGCCTGAACCTCGTCCGAGGCATCTCCCTTCCCGACCTGCCGGTCGGGAACACTCCCGTCACCGCGTTGGTCGACGGGCGCCTGTACCGGGTCTACACGGTGAACGTCGGCCTGGGCGACCAGATCAAGCTCTCGGTGGCGGAACCGCTGGACCCCACCCTCAAGCGGATCGACGACCAGCACCGCGTGATCGTCGGGGTCGGGTTCGCCGCTGTGGTGGCTGGCGGGGTGCTGGGGTGGCTCTTGGGCGGGTTCGCGGTGCGGCCGTTGCGCGAGCTCGCCGACTCCACGAACCAGATCGCCTCCTCCGGCGGCGTCGGCGAACCGCCCCATGTGACGGGTGCTCGGGAGGTGGAGGCCATCGCGGAGGCCATGCGGGCCATGCTCTCGCGCATCGGCGAAGAACGCGCCACCAGCGACGCCGCCCTCGCCACCGCCCGCGACTTCGCCCTCCTCTCCGCCCA
>NZ_JBOFQF010000046.1:0-50417 GCF_051660745.1 Segniliparus sp.
CGCCTTGCCCACGTCGTCGGGCAAGGCGGCGTCTCGAACGTGCAGGATTATTTCCCCAGAGCGATCGGGGTTGCGTCGCGGTCCCCGTCGTCGGCAGTGCCTGCCCTGGCCACCGCGAGCGGGTCCCAATCCGCTGCGCGCGACGGCAGTTTCCGAGGATCGCCGAACACAGCCCCCTGCTTGATCTCCGACAGGAGGTCACGGCCGAGCACAGCGCTCGCCGCGTGGACGCCGCTGATCACAGCACCCGTCGTCCCAGGCCCCCAGCGAGTGCTGCAACCCGCGAGGAACAGGCCGTCGACCGCCGTGCGAGTGCCCGGACGCGTCGGGCCGTACTGGTCGGGGCTCACCGCGATCCCGAACGCGGCGCCATCGGTGGTGCGGGTGTACCGGCGCTGCGTGGCAGGTGTGGCCGCCTCGCTCCACACGACCTGCTCGCGGGCCCCTGGGTAGACACGGTCGATCCGGTCCAGCATCGCCGAGGCGAGCCGGTCTTTGACCTCTCGGTAAACGGGGTCTTTCCGATAGTCGCGATTGTCCGGGTCGATATCGCGGACGCCCCACAATGCCGGAGACTTGGGGACGAGGGTCATCGCTTCGACGCTGGAGTGCCCGCTCGGCGCAGTCCGCAGGTTCTGCGGGTCGCGGACGGTCCCAGAATGGATGAAGGCGGGCATGTTCGTGTCGAAGTCGTCGAGCCAATCGGACCTGGACCTGCGGTGCGCTCCCCGCAGGAGGCTTCCGGACCACTTGACCAGGCTGAAGAGGCTTTCCGCCTTCTCCCAGCTGGGTATCACGTAGTAGTTGGTGTTGGGCGTCCCCCGCAGGTCTCGTTCGAGCCCGAAATAGGTGTTGACGAACGGCCAGCCCATCCGCAGCGCCTTGGCCCGAACCGCAGATCCGGCGGGCAGGTGCTCGGGGCCCACCAAGTCGAGCAGCGTGTGCTTGATATCGGCGTCGGAGACCACCACCGAGCTGTGGACGCACGAGCCGTCGGCGAGGCGCACGCCCACCGCCCTCCTTCCCTCGACGAGGATCTTCGCGACTGCGGCTCCGGTGCGAACGGCGCCGCCGTTCGCCTCCACCACCTGCAGCAGGTTCGCCGAGAGGACCTGCCCGCCGCCACGCGGGAACCAGGCCCCCTTTTCAATAGCGGTGTAGAAATAGGAGACATGCCATCCGAACGGCACGACGTCGGGCGTGGTGGTGTAGGTGCCGCACTGCACGGATAGCGTGAGTATCGCGCGCGGAGAGAATCCGCACGCCACTAAGACCGCGGCGAGCGGCGCCATCGCCACCGGGGAGGCCCAGCCTGCGGCGAGCACCCGGCGCGCCGTCCCGTAATCGCCCCGCATCCGGACGTCCGGCACGAAGACCGCCCGAGAAAGCTTGAGGTAGCGGTCGATCGCGCGCTCCTCCCTCGGGAACGCTTTGAGCAGGTTCTCCCGGAAAAGCTCCCAGCCCCTCGGAACCCGCAGCTCGACATCGGGCCCGAGGATGGTGTCGAACCCGCCAGCGTCCATCGGAAGGAACTCGACGCGGTCGCGCAGGCCCACGCCCCCCAGAAGGGTCGGCCATATGCCGCCCTCGCCCGCGTCCTCGAGGTAGTGCACGCCGACTTCGAATTCCCACCGGCCACGGCGGCGGAACACGTGCGACGACCCTCCGACGACCTTGTACCGCTCGAGCACGAGAACACTGCGCCCATTCGCCGCCAAGTAGGCTGCGGCGGCGAGCCCCCCGAGGCCTGCGCCGATGACTATCGCGTCGTACCGGGCACGTTCACCCATCATTCATTCTCCTCGAAGAGCGCAGGGCGCGAGGCGTCGCGCCACCGATCACGAATAGACCGATTGGTCTATTCACCCCGAATGTACACCGCCCGGTATACTTCGGCAAGAGGTTCACGACACGACATCCGGAGGGCCCCGAACGCGCATGGCAGCACGCGACCGCCTGGTCCGAAGCGCGATCTCCCTGATCCGCCGCAAGGGCGTGGCGGGGACCGGGCTGACAGACCTGACCGAGCACAGCGGGCACTCGCGGCGCACGATCTACCTGAATTTCCCCCGAGGCAAAGCAGAGCTGGTCGAAGCGGCCACCCGGGCCGCAGGCGAGACCATGGGGGACATTATGGCGGCAGCCGCAGCGAGCGACGACCCGGCAGAGATCGTGTCCGCCCTGGTCCAATGGTGGTCCGGCTCGTTGGCGCGCACCGGGCACACGGCCGGATGCCCGGTCGCGGCCGCCGCGCTGGCACGCCCAGAGGCTCCCGGCGCGACGGAAGCCGCGGCTTCGGTCTTCTCCGCGTGGATTCAGATCCTCGCCTCCCGATTCGAACGAGCGGGCGTCGGCCCCGACACCGCCCTACGTTTGGCGACCACCGTGATCACCGCGATAGAGGGGGCGATTGTCGTCTCGGTCGCAGGCGGATCATCCGCCCCCCTCGAACAGACAGGCGCCTCGCTCGTCGAGCTCGTCGCCCGCCACATTCCCCCGCCGCCTGATCCGAACCGCCCTATCGCCGCCGCATCAGCTCCTCCACCGCGCTCGGCAATGTCGTCTCGAAGTCGATCAGCTTCGCCCAGGTCGGCGTGACAACGATTCTCACCATGCTCTCGTAGAGCGAGCGGACCCCGGCCTCCCACTCCGCCCGCTGCTCCGGAGTCATCGCGCAGGCGCCGCCCTGGAAGTACTCGTCAGGTATGCCGTCGACGAGCTCCAGCTCGGCGCGGCCCCGGACCAGCAGGATCAGCGGCGGGTGCGCCTCCGTGTCGATGGTCAGCGCGACCGCCGGGCTCTGGCGCAGCGCGGACACCTTGGCGGCGTTCGGCGCCGTGCACATGACGATCTGCGAGCCGTTCCAGAAGAATCCGATCGGGATCGATCTCGGCGTGCCGTCCTCGGCCACATAGGCCAACCGGGCCAGGCCGCGCTTCAGCAGCTCCCGGCTGGTCGGACGGCCCAGGATGTCGCCGGCCTCGCTCGGCCCCATGATGAAATCCTTCCGCGAGCGGTGCGACTTGTCGCACCGCTTCGGCGCCCGTGTCCGCTCAGATCGGGCGATCAGGCAAGATCCGCGATCAGTGCCACATGAGGACGGCGGCGGCGAGCGCGACGACGCACGCCGAGCCGGCTAACCCAGGCAAGAGTTCTGTGATGCTCACCACCACATTCTATCCCCCCGCCAAACGCACAGGAGGACCCCCGCCCTCTGTGAAGACGCGCTCGGGGCGAGACGCCTACCCGTGGCGGAATTCGACGATGTCGCCGTCCGTCATCACGTAGTCCTTGCCCTCCATGCGCACCTTGCCCGCAGCCTTCGCCGAGGCCATCGAGCCCGCCGCCACGAGGTCGTCGAAGGCCACCACCTCGGCCTTGATGAATTTGTGCTCGAAGTCGGTGTGGATCACGCCCGCCGCTTTGGGCGCGGTGTCCCCTTGGTGGATGGTCCACGCCCGCGCCTCTTTGGGCCCTGCCGTCAAGTAGGTCTGCAGGCCGAGCGTGTGGAAGCCCTTGCGGGCGAGCGCGTCGAGGCCCGGCTCGTCCTGGCCGATGGACTCCAGGAGCTCCGCCCTGGACTCCTCGTCCAGCTCGATCAGCTCCGACTCGATCTTCGCGTCGAGGAACACGGCGTCCGCCGGGGCGACCAGCGCCTTGAGCTCGGCGACGCGCTTCTGGTCGGACAGCACCGACTCGTCCACGTTGAAGACGTACAGGAACGGCTTCGTCGTGAGGAGCGAGAGCTCCTTGAGCAGGCCGAGGTCGATTTTGTCCCGGACGGAGAAGAGCGTCTTGCCCTCGGCGAGGATCGCGGCCGCTTGCTCGGCGGCGGCGAGGGCCTCGGCGAGGTCTTTCTTGTTCTTCGCCTCTTTCGACAGCCTCGGCAGCGCCTTGTCGACCGTGGCGATGTCGGCCAGCACGAGCTCGGTCTCGATGGTCTCGATATCGGCGCTCGGGTCCACCCTGCCGTCCACGTGCACCACGTCGGGGTCGGCGAACGCGCGCACCACCTGGCAGATCGCGTCGGCCTCGCGGATGTTGGCGAGGAACTTGTTGCCAAGGCCCGCGCCCTCGCTCGCCCCGGCGACCAAGCCCGCGATGTCCACGAAGGTGACCGAGGCCGGGATGATCCGCTCCGATCCGAAGATCTCCGCGAGGACGTTCAGCCGCTTGTCCGGCAGCGACACCACGCCGACGTTCGGCTCGATCGTGGCGAACGGGTAGTTCGCCGCGAGCACGCCCGCGCGGGTCAATGCGTTGAACAGAGTGGATTTGCCGACGTTCGGCAGACCGACGATGCCAAGAGTTAAGCTCACAAGCCCTTGACTTTACCCTGGCCGCGGGGCTCGACACACCCTCGCGATTGCCCGAATGCGGACGAATCTTCTACAAGCCGGTACCTTTACAGTGTGTCCGTGAGATCGACAGCGAGGCCCGTGGCGCCTCTCCCGAAGCGCTCCGCGCTTGCGGGGCTGCCCGGCGTGCCCTGGTGGGGCGCGGTCGTCCTGGCTGTCGGCTGCACCGCGATCGGGGCTTCGACAGACATTCTCACCTCGGCGAAATCGGTCGGCGACACCTTCAACTGGCTGTACGCGATCGGCTGCGTGCTCGCGGCGCTGCTGGTGGCGAACACGGGATTGTTCACGGCCGCCGTGCAGCCCTCGTTGATCCTGTTCGTCTCGGTCCCGGTGACGACGTGGATCCTCTCGCCGGACCAGCAGGCTTCGTTCAAGTCCATGCTCTTGTTCGCCGTGCCGTTGATCGGCAGGTTCCCCTGGATGGCATGGGTGTCGGGGATCGCGCTCGCCATCTGCCTCGTCAGATGGGCGCTGTGGCGCCTCGCCGAGCGGCGAGAGGCCAACGCGCCCGCCCAGACGAAGCCGAAGGCCGCGAAGAAGCCGGTCGAGCGCAGGGTCCCGTCCTCCGTGCCGCCCCGCCGCCACCGGAGCTCCCCCGCCGCGCCCGTCCGCGCCCTCGCGGGCGAGGCCCCGCGCAGAGAGACCGGGCCTGTGCCCCGACGGCGGATGGAGCCGCCCCCAGAGCACAGGACTGCGGAGCACAGGACCGCGCCGAGCCGGTCGAGCACCGGGCCGGTCCGCCCGAGAATCGACCCCAGGAGCCTCGACCGTGGGCTCGACCCGTTGCGGCACACCCCGTCGCGCGGCCTTCCCCCGCTGCCGAGCGGAGTCCGCTACCGCCAGGAGCCCGCGACGACCAGGAGCGGCGCCGCGGCGGCGCGAGGCGCCAAGCACGCCGCCCTGCCGCCCGCTCGGGTTCCGGCTCCCCAGGACCTGCGGCAACCGCCGCAGCGCAGGCGCCGCTTCGACTACGAGGACTAAGCCTCTCCGACGCGGCGGCTCGCCCGCACGCCGGTGGGCAGGCTGAACACCACAGTCTCCTGCGCGGTGACCACGGGGCGCACTTCGGAGAAACCGTGCCCCGCGAGCATTTCGAGCACGCCCTGCACGAGGATCTCCGGCACCGACGCGCCCGAGGAGATCCCGACCGAGCGGACCCCGTCCAACCACGCCGGGTCGATGTCTTTGGCGTAGTCCACCAGGCGGGCCGCCGTGGCGCCTGCGCCGAGGGCGACCTCGACGAGCCGCACCGAGTTCGAGGAGTTGCGCGAGCCGACGATGATGACCAAGTCGCAGTCCGGGGCCATCGCCTTCACCGCGACCTGGCGGTTCTGCGTGGCGTAGCAGATGTCGTCGCTCGGCGGGTCCTGCAACTGCGGGAATCGCTCGCGCAGCCTCGTGACGATCTCCATCGTCTCGTCCACGCTGAGGGTCGTCTGCGACACCCAGACCAGCTTCACGCCCTCGCGGACCTGGACCCGGTCGACCGCGTCGACGCCGTCGACCAGCTGGACGTGCTCCGGGGCCTCGCCTGCGGTGCCCTCGACCTCCTCGTGGCCCTCGTGGCCGATGAGCAGGATGTCGTAGTCGTCGCGCGCGAACCGCTTGACCTCTTGGTGCACTTTGGTGACCAGCGGGCATGTGGCGTCGACGGTGCGCAGGCTCCGCTCGGCGGCGAGGTCTCGCACGGCTGGCGCGATGCCATGCGCGGAGAAGACCAAGAGCGCGCCCTCGGGCACCTCGTCCGCCTCGTTCACGAAGACCGCGCCGCGCTCGGCGAGCGTGTCCACCACATGTCGGTTGTGCACGATCTCCTTGCGGACGTACACGGGCGCGCCGTGGCGGGCCAGCGCCTCCTCGACGGCTTGCACAGCCCGGTCCACCCCCGCGCAGTACCCTCGGGGGGAAGCGAGATAGACGACCTTCTGATCCGTCGACAAAGCAGCCACGTCTTCATGATACGTGGCTGGCGCCTCGGCCCCGCCTGTGGCAGGATGAGCACATGAGTGGTGAACGGGAGCCCAATCGCCCCCCTGTCCTGGTCCGATTTGCCGTTGGCGCGCTCGCGAAGAGCTACGAGGACATTCGGTCGTGGACCGACCAGGTCCGCGACGACATCTCCCGCCTCCCGGACGAGATCAAAAAGATCCCCGTGAATCTGGCTTCGCTGCCGGTCCAGGCCGTGACCGACGCAGTCTCCTCGGCGATCCGGCTGCAACAGAACTTCAACGCCTTGGTCATCAAGGGCGACGAGACCCTCGACCTCATCTTCCACAAACCGGAGGAGAAGCCCGCCTGGGCCACGTTCGACGAGGACGAGGACGACGAGCTCCCCCCGCTGGAGGCCCCTGAGACGAAACGGGTCGCGCCGGTCGCCCGGCTTGAGCCCGCGACCGCAGGCGAGCCGACCTCGGCGGCGCCGGCCAGCAAGCCTCCCGTCCGGGCGGTGCGGGCCACCACGAAGCCTTCGGCCGCCAAACCCGCCGCCCCGAAGCCCCCGGTGTCAAAGCCCAGGACCGAGAAACCAGCCGCGAGCAAGCCCCCTGCGCCCAAGGCCGAGGCCCCGGTCAAGGCAGCCCCGCCGAAGGCCGTGACTCCGGCGAAGCCCGCTGTGGTGAAGCCCGCGCCGAAGCAGGCAGCTGCGAAGTCCGCCACCAAGAAGCCAGCCGCAGCGAAGCCCGTCGCGCCCAAGGCCGAGGCCCCGGTGAAGGCGGCGCCGAAGGCCGAGGCCGCGCCGAAACCGGCAGCCGCGAAGCCCGCCGCGCCTGTCGCCGCCGCGCAAGGGAATCGCCCGGAACTGGTCGACTACCTCGAATACGAGACGCTTTCTTTGGCCCAGCTGCGCGCGAGGGCGCGCAACCTCAGCGTGCCGGAGCTGCGCGAGCTCCTCGCCTTCGAGCGCGCCAACGGGAACCGTCCGCCGTTCATCACCTTGCTGGAGAACCGGATCACCACGTCTGGAGCGTGAGTGGGGGCCGCTCAGAACGAGAACAGTCCCCCGGCGGTCCAGACAATAGCCAACGCAGAAGAGTCGCCATGGTCCGTCAAGACCGTGGCGATGAAGGTCGCCGGGTGGATCGACCGCCTCGGCGCGGTCTGGATCACCGGCCAGATCGCCGAGTTGAGCGCCCGGCCCGGCGCCAGGGTCGCGTTCGTCACCTTGCGCGACACCGCTGAAAACGCCTCCCTGCAGATCATGTGCCCCATGAAGCTGCTCCGCGAAGACCCGGCGATCAAAGAAGGCTCCGAGGTCGTCGTCCACGGCAAGCTCTCCTTCTACACCGCGCGGGGCACGCTCGCCCTCTGGGCGGACAAAATCCGCGCGGTCGGGATCGGCGAGCTTTTGGCGCGGATCGAGCGGTTGCGCAAGCAGCTCGCGTCCGAGGGGCTCACCGACCCGAAGCGCAAACGCCCCCTGCCGTTCCTGCCCGGCGGCGTCGGCCTTGTCACCGGCCGCGCCAGCGCCGCCCAGCAGGACGTGCTCTCCATCGCCCGTGCCCGCTGGCCGCAGGTGGACTTCCACCTGCGCGAGGTGGCGGTGCAGGGGCCCGGAGCCGCGCAGGCCGTGATCGGCGCGCTCCGGGAGCTACAAGGGCTCGCGGAAGTCGAAGTCATCATCCTCGCCAGGGGCGGCGGCAGCGTGGAGGACCTGCTCACGTTCTCCGAAGAGGCCCTGTGCCGGGCGGTGGCGGCATGCCCCGTGCCCGTCGTGAGCGCGATCGGCCACGAGACGGACCGCCCGCTCACCGACGACGTGGCCGACGTGCGGGCCGCCACCCCCACCGACGCCGCGAAACGCGTGGTCCCCGACGTGGCCCTCGAACGCGACCGGCTCCACGAGATGCGCGGGCGCAGCGCGGCGGCGCTGCGCGGCTGGGTCGACCGGGAGCAGACCCGCCTCGCCTCGCTCGCGGCCCGGCCGGTCCTCGCCGACCCGCACGCCATGCTCCGCGCCAGGGCCGAAGGGCTCGGCGGGGCGCAGAGCGCGCTGCGCCGCTGCCTCCTCGGCCAGCTGGAACGCGAGCGCCACACGGTCGCCGCCGCGGCAGCCCGGCTCGCCGCGCTCGGACCGGCCGCGACCCTCGCCCGTGGCTACGCCCTCGTCCAAGACGCGGACGGCGAGCTTCTGCGCGATCCCGCGCAGGTCAAACCCGGCGCGCGACTGCGCATCCGCCTCGCGGGCGGCGTGCTCGGCGCGATGACGACGAAGGAGATCCCATGACGGAGCAGCGACCGGCACAAGACCGGCCCGTGCAGGACCTCGGCTACGAGGAAGCCCGCGACGAGCTCGTCGACGTGGTGCGCAGGCTGGAGCAGGGCGGGCTCAGCCTCGATGTCTCCGTCGCGCTGTGGGAGCGCGGCGAAGCCCTGGTCAAGCGCTGCGAGGAGCACCTCGACGGCGCGGCCGAACGGGTGAACGCGGTCCTGACGGCGAATCAGGAAGACACAGATTCCGACGATTCAGCAGAAGATTCGGACTGAGGATTAAACGGAGGCCACTCCCCCGGCCCGAAGCCAGGCGCTGTGCCCGCAGGCTGCTCGTCCCATTCGAAATGCGCGCCGTCCTCGATGTCTGGCCTTATGAACGAGAGCTTCCCGCCGTGGAACTCGGCGCGAGAGAACTCCACCCTGGAGGAAGGGCCGAAATGGGCTTCGGCGAACGAAAGCGAATCCCCTGAGAATTTTGCCCCGACAAACGACACATTGCCGTTGAAGCTCGCTCCATCGAAGTCCGTCCTTTTTCCCGAAAACAGGACTCTTTCGAAATCAAGCCCTTCGAAATAAACACCGGTGAAGTCGAAGTCGCACGTGGACCAAGAGGCATCGGCTCCTTCCAGGAGATGCTGATGAACGACGCGGCAAATCGTCTTGCGCACCTCGCTGTCGTCCTGGCGGTACTCGAAATGCTCTTCGGTCTCGCTCGCTGACGCATCGCTCCCGCCAGGACTCGTATGCTTCCGCACGAGCTTCGACTGGTGGTTCTTCCCTTGTTCCGGCGAGTAGGGCAGGCGCAGATATCCACAGAGCACGTCGACGCACTGCTGGCGGCGCGATCCGGACGACTCGTCCGCAACAGCCGCCATGGCGTAGACGCCTGCGATGCGGACGGCGGCGTCGGGGCTGCCCAGTTGCGCGGCAGCCGCGCCGAACCGCTCGACAAACCGGCCTTGCTCCACAGCGCGCTGCTTCCGGTACGCGACGGTCAAGGCGACCACGCCGACAAAACCTGCGACGACCGCGAGGGCGACCTTCGTGACTTCGAGAGATTCGACGGGCTTGTCGCTCACTGTGAACCACAGATGGAAAGCCAAGAGCACCAGGCAGCCGACGGCGGACGTCGTGGCGAGCGCGACCAGGACCGCCGAAAGCAGAGACTCGCCGTGCAGGCGTCGCTCGAGATGTATGCCGTGTGCGCGCAGCCACTTCCACGCTTGGGAGAGCCTGCTTCGCACATGGGGCGAGTAATCGCGCCGCGCCTGGGACAACCGCCCCTGGGCCTGGGCCAGTTGCCCTTGTGCCTGGGACAGCCGTCCTTTCGCGTGGGGCAGCCAATGTTGTCTCGCGTGAGACAGCCAGCCTTGCACGCGCGACAACCACATCCGCGTGTGCGGCTTGGCCCGCTGCCTCAGCACAAAGAGGACAAAGCGGATTTTGCGACGGGTATAGCGCGCTGACACGCGGCTATGCTAGCGGCTCGGCGCGGCCTTCGCGACCGGCGCGGCGGCCACCGCTCCGGCGAGAACGCGGAAGGCGGCCTCGTCGCCGCCCGTGGCGCTCAGCGTGATCCGCGATGCGCCGTCGTCCCAGATCCACGCCGAGGTCGGGCCTTGGGCGACGACCCGCCAATGCGCGCCGCCGACGTCCTGCGCGGGCTTGTCCTCGCTGTCGGAGAGCGCCAGCCAGGAGAACAGCGCGGGAACCGTCGCGTCGGTCTGCGTGACCCGGTAGGCGCGGCCCACCGGGCTCAGGTAGTTGACCGAGATCTGCTCGTTCGGCAGGTTCGCGCTCTTGATCTCGCCCCGGTCCACCGCGATGGTGCGCCACTTGTCCGGCGCGGCGACGATGCGGACCGGGAACGGGAAGAACCGCGCGGCTTCTTCGAGCGTGTGCTTCGCGTCCACGTCCTTGATCTCGCTCGCGGCCTTCGCGGGGCCGGAGAAGCCTGCGGGCGAGAAGCTGCATTTCCCCGCGAGGCCCGCGACCAGAAGGCAGGCGAGCACGAGCGGCGCGAGGGACAGCATCATGTCCCTCTGGTCGTGCAGCAGCCGATTCTTCTTCTCCGCGCTCATCGGTCCCAGTCTGCCAGGGCGCGCGGCCCGGCGCCAAAATGCCCCAAGGAACTAGGTCGCTTGGCTCACCGAGCTCATAAAGAAGTCCGGCACGCGAAGGGCAGGGGTGGTGGTCCGCTGGAAGTAGAACAACTCCAACCGCGCGCGCTGCCAATCCGCCGCGGAATAGAACCGCGCCTCCACCGACCCCGCCAGCGACCCCCACAACTCCAAGGCCAGCTGATGCGCCTCAAAACCCAACCCTGCGGCGCAACAGCACCGCCCACCGCCACAGGAACAGACTCCCTGTAACTCACCCGTTTATTCGCGCGGCGGCGCTCACTAGGCCGCTTCAGGGGCGGACCAGGCATTCGCGGCTCCAATCGTGTCCCTGATTCAGGGGTACAAGCCGTTAGAATCGGCCATGGGCATCTTGGAAATCGCCAGCCACGACCTGCTCACTGCCTGGCAGTACGTGCATGAGCATGGCGAGCTAGGCGTAGCCGTCGGATTCGCCGGATTCGTCCTAGGAAGACTGGACCGGCGCGGCGACCGCCAAGAGAAACGCAAGGAGGCGGCGACCAGGGAGGCCGCCGATCTGAAAGCCGCCGAATCCGACCGTGTCACGAGGTTTATCGCGAGCTTACGGGCTATTGAGGAGGCCCGCGATCCGTTCGTCCTCAACAAAGCCGCCACCCACGCGAGGTCGCTCGCCAGAAAGCCAAAGCCCGTCGCCTACCGGTCTGACCTTACCTTTGGGCTTCGCCAGGACGGAAAATTTCCTCGGTACCCGGACCCGGATTGGTCAGAAGAACGCTTCGTTGTGGAGCTAAAGCACTACAGCAACCCTGTCGCTCCGATCCCGCATCTCGCGAAGCCCTTCCCTTATTCGAAAGCTGAAAGCTTCCCCGGAGATATTCCGAAAGAATGGCTCCCGAAGCTGGTTGACGCGATCATCTCCACATTGCCAGCGAGGTTCCCCGACTATCACGGCTACACCGAAGCGAGCCCCTACAGCGACAACAGCCCCCGAGAGACCATTCGGCGGATCGCCAGCCTCGCGAAAGAGGTCGAACAGAGCTATCTCCACACCAACCTGGGCGCAGTCGCCGAGTTCGTGGCCAACACCTACGCGAACCACTGGTCGAAGCTGGCGGAAGCCATCCGATCCCTTCTGATAGATCGTGGGAAAGAATTCCCGCACCTCGGAGTGGCTTTCCTCCAATTAGCAGCGAGCGGCGAGAAAATCAAAGCGTACTGGCCGAACCTCGTGCGACTGGCGATCGTGCTCGGCGTCTCCGACTCCGTGCGCTGGATGGAGCCGTGTATTTCCGAAGAGCAAAAGGACGATCTCGCCCCGGCCTACGTGTCGATCCTCCACTACGGAGTGTTCGGGAGCCTTTGGGCGAACCGGTTCTGGCACCACGGCACCTACTGCCACCGGGTGGACTTCGACGCAGAAGAGTCGGACGGGCGCACCCTCTCGGTCGAACGGTTCGAGATCGCGAAAGACTACAGCAACAGCTGCCTCTCGATTGACGAGGTGATCGTCTCGTCGGTGTGCGCGATGGGCATCGTCGCAGAAGAACCACCCTCCGGCCAAGAAGACGACCGGAGGCTCGACGCGATGGAGATCGTACGGAGCCTCGCCGGAACCTTCCGCAGATACGCCCCGAACCCCCACGTCAAGCGCACGCTGAAGAGCACCGGTGTCGGGATGGGCTTAAACGGGCAGGCGCACCTCGAACACGACCGCATCGACAACTTCGTGGAAGGCATCCACGCCCTCGGGCGACGCTGGCCCAACCACCCGGAATTCGACGGCCTTGTCGAGAGTGCCAGCATCCTCCTGCCCGACATCCGGCAGAGACTACAGAGCCTCGCAGAAGACGAACCGTCTGAACCGAAAACCTCGTAGCGGTGCTGTCCCGTTTTTCAAAACCCGTACAGAATCCGAGGCGGGTACGCGGCCGTGGGCGGCTGGTCCGGGGTCCGGGGTGCGGCGGCGTGTGCCTCTCCTTCTTGATCCGCCTCCCCTCGGCGGCTTCCCGTTGGGTCTTCTCCCCATGGCGGCGCGGGCAGAGCGTCTGCCCGTTGTCCATCGTGTTCTTCCCGCCCGCTTTCACGTTGACGATGTGGTCTGCCTCCACATCAAGGCCCTGGCAACCGCACCGCTGGCACGTGTGGCTGTCACGCTCTTTGACCGCTTTCGCCCACGCTCGATCAGTCGGAGCCCTGCATCTGTCCTCAGTCCGGGTCCAAGCCATCAGACAGGACTACGGGAAAGGCTGTAGTCGGTCTCGCTCCCAAAAATCCCTCGAGGAAGCTCGCCTCTGGCGATGGTCTTGCGGTGAGCGTTTCGTGTTCTGGTGTTGCGCGTGACGCTCATGGTTGCTTCAAGCGCTGTTATTTGGATTGCCGAGTTTCCAGGCGCAGGCCTAGTGCGGCGTCAAGCAAAAAGGTATGCCTAAATGACATAGCAGCAAGCATTGGACGCCTGTCGTTCCTCAAGGTTCACTGATTTCACTTTCAACATATTTTTCATATACATTGACCTTTGAGGGAAACATGCAGTCTCAATCCTCTTCCCCTGTTGTCCGACGCTCGTTCAGAGCGTTCCTCATTAGCATTCTTCTGGCCTTCGCGTTCGTCACGCCGCAGGTCGCCGCGTTCGCCGAGCCTTTCTCACCGAAATGCCAAGCGGATATAGCTCAACTCAACCAGCTGATCGCCAACTGGATGCAGCACCAGTCCACCGCTGGGTCGGTGAATCGCTACGACGGGAACGCGGTCGACAACTTCAACGAAATCGAGAACAACTACTCGACAAGGCGCGACGCAGGAGTCAATCAGTTCACAGCAGACGGGTGCGATAAGCAAGGAGGACCCCCCACTGGCCCGGCACGACCCGCTGCCCCAGTGATGCCCGGCGCACCCGGCGGACCTTCCCAAGGCACGCCTATCCTGGTGCGCCCTGGCGCACCGCCCACACGCGGCCCAGCCATCGACAACCCCCAGTCTCTAGTGCCCACAGAGTCAAGGGCACCTGTGCCGCCCGCCGGAGGCCAAACCGTCGACCGGAGCAACGGCAAATACGTCAAAGACCCAGGAGACCGGGTGTCAAGGCCGAACGAGACGAACCAGCTCCCCCGCTACCATGTCGTCTACCCAGACGGCTCCCAACAACTGGGCTGGGACGACGGAAGCTACGCCCGCGTCGAACCGCCCACAGATGACGGCCGCCCGCAAGGCGGATTCCTCGTGGCGAGAGGCGCCAACCCCCTCAACCCTGACAAACCAGAAGGCCGTGGCGGCGGGGTGGACCGGCGCGGCGATGTGTCGGGCCAAGTCCGCAGCTACGACAACAACACCGGGAATTCGAACTTCGACAAGGGACTCCAAGTACCTGGGCTTCAGCCGGGCGACGACAGGAGCCACGTCTTGGCCGACTCCCTCGGCCTCGGCGGATTCCCCGGCAACGTCATAGCCGCACCGCAGCGAGTCAACCGCTCGTTCATGTCGCCCTTGGAGCGCGAAGCGCGAGACACCGGCCTGAACGGCCAGCCCTTTATCTACGCTGTGCGCCTGGTCAACCCCCCGCTCCCTTTGGTGGACCCCGACGACCCCAACTCTGGCACGGTCGGCCTGGATGACCCACGCGCCCGGCCAACACAGATCGTGCAAGGGTTCGCCAGGAAGGGCCAGCGCCTCATCTCGATCTCCAACAACCCAGTCGACCCCGACAACATCGACCCTGACGCGCCGGAGATCACACCGGAGACGAACGACGAGTTCGACCCTTTCTTTGACGCTCCGGATTGGGACTCCGTCGCCGACCAAACGACCGGGGACGAACAGTCATCGGAACAGTCAGCGAATGTGCCGGTAGGATCGACGCACTGACCATGACTGCTCTCGAAGGCCTCGCCCGACTCATCCCGCCGCCGTCCCGCGCGCCAACCGTTGACTGGCCGCAGTACGAACGGGATTTCGGGCGAGGTCTTCCGACCGATTACAAGCAGTTCATCGATGCCTACGGCTCGGTGGAGATCTCGGAACTCCTTATCGTGCTGGGCCCCAACCAGAAACTCGCTTTCGACCTAGCATCCCAAACGCGGACCATTGGCACAGCGAGCGAGCAAGTGGACCCCTACTACCGGACCGACAAGGAAGAGGCCGAAGGCGTGGAGGAAACCCGCTCGTGGCTCGAGGCGCTCACCGCGTGGGGAACCACCAACGAGGGCCACACGCTCTACTGGGACACGCGCGACGCGATTCCGGAGCAGTGGACAGTGTTCGTCACAAACGACACCCACGAACAGTGGGAGCACTATCCCTTCGGCATGGTCGAATTCCTACGGGGCTTGCTCGCAAACGATCTCGATCCTCCCTCCAGGCTCTTCTCCCGAACGCACCTCTACGACGAACCGCCTACCATCTACAGCCTTTCCCCCTAGCAGATTCAGCTATCCCCCCGAGCCGAATCGCTACCGGGATTGCGATCTTGTCGTACACGTGTTCATAATCAAGCGGTGACCGGGATTCGAACGTGTGCGCCCTTGCTGTGGTTACTGGTGCGCCGTTGGGCGATCCGGTTCGCGTGCCGGTCGGGTTGGAGTCGGTGCCGTGCGATTGGGCTTCCCCGGCACAGGACTACCCGGACGGCGGTATCGACCTGCCGCGCGGTATCCACCCAGGACTGCGCCGGCGCAGTCGGCCGGTCGACATCTCATGATCCGCGTGGTTGACATCCTGTCTTTGAAAGCGGGAACAGACCAAGAACTGGCGACCGCGTGAGCATCATCGGCCAGACAGAACCGAACCGTTGCGACGTTCGGATGAGGTTCATCGGCTTTTGCATACGATTGCAGCCAGAAGGCCAAGAACGCGCCTTGGGAAGGCAAAACTCTCTAGGATCGCCATAGCGCCCCTTTTGCGGCCCAACGACAAAAGACCAACGGCAAAAGAACAGACCTGGGGCACGCCAGCGGAGCGTCAGATCGATGTCGACGGGATCCGCACACGAAAGAAGCTCACGAATCGACAGAATGAAGCGCGTGAGACTTCGGGCCGGATGGAACAGCACTGCGCCCACGGACAGTAGGCTCGCTCTCTTTCGGTCAGGACGCACCCCAATTCAGCCGGTGGATAGATGCCCGAAAGAATAGGGTGTCAATGTCGCCGCCGCTTAGGAAGGCATCACATACCTCCGCTCAGCCCGCCTCCTGAGGTTCCCGGCCTTGCGCGCCTCGCACCGCTCCTTCGCCTTGTCGAGCTCGGATTCGAGGAACATCCGCTCCCCATACGCTTTGATCAAGCCTTGGATGCTCCACCGGTAGATAGTCGGGACCGACTTCCCTACATGCCCCGCCGCCTCCCCAACCGTGAGTCAGCGCGGCGCGTCCACATCTAACCGCTCGAACCTCTCCGTCGCAGGTGCCATCGGGGCGAAAAACGCGACCGGAAATCACTCCGAGGCACCGTGGAAATCGAGCCGCAGGCTACACCTGGACCGTCGAGAAGAACAACAACCATAGGCTAGAACAGCGACACGTCATGTCGCTTGGCTCACCGAGCTCATAAAGAAGTCCGGCACGCGAAGGGCAGGGGTGGTGGTCCGCTGGAAATAATCTTTCCACTCCCTCGGCAGGCTCCGCACGGACTCCCCCGCATGGGTCGCCCGGCGCAGGAGGTCGAGCGGGCTCTCGTTGAACCGGAAGTTGTTCACCTCGCCCGCGACTTTCCCGTCCTCGACGAGGTACACGCCGTCCCTGGTGAGGCCGGTGAGCAGCAGCGCGGCGGGGTCGACCATGCGGATGTACCACAGCGTGGTCAGCAGCAGGCCCCGCTCGACGCCCGCGACCAGGTCCTCCGTGCTCCCCCGGCCCCCGGTCAGGACGAGGTTGTCCGCAGGAGTCGAGACGGGCTGCCCGTACTCGGCGGCCAGGGCGCGGGGGTACGCGAGGCGCTCGATGACGCCGTCCTTGATCCAGTCGACCCGACCGATGTCGAGGCCGTTGTCGAAGACCGAGACCTGGTCGCCGGACTCCGTCGTCGCCACGAACGGGGCGCAGGCGAGACCCGGCTCGGCGGGGTCGCTGTACAGGGACAGGCCGAGCTCGCCGAGCCGCTCCCCCACCCTGGTGCCGCCCGCGCGGGAGAACGGGCTGTGCCCCTCCTGCGCGGAGCGGCCCTCCATGCACCAGTACAGGTAGATCATGAGGTCGGCGACCGCTCCAGGCGGCAGGACCGTGTCGTAGCGCCCTGCGGGCAGGTCGATCCTCGTCTCCGACCAGGAGATCCGGCTCGAAAGCTCTGCGAGCAGCCCGTCCGTGTCGAAGTCCGCGAAATCCTCCGTGCTCCGGCCGGCCCACACGCTCGCCTTGTCCTGCTTCGCGTTGATCTCCACCGAGCCCGTGGGCTGGGTGAACCGCTTGCGCAGCCCGGTCGAGGAGCCGAGGAAGACGGTCGTGAGCTCGTGGTGCGCGAAGCCGTACAGCGTCGCGGGGCCCGCGAGGCCCCTGGGCAGGTCCCGGGCCAGGCCCGAGAACACCCCGATGTCCGTGGCCGGGACGGCCTTGTCCCATTCGGGATCGGCGAGGCCGTCGACGAACGGGAGCGCGCCGTCCGCGGCGGGCAGGGAACGCGCGGCGGCCTCGCTGCCCGCGACGAGCTCGGCGAGCTCGGCCGCGTCGGCGACCGTCGCGGTGCGCGTCCCGACGGACTCGCCGACCACGGACACCACGGACACCGAGCGCGACTGGGACACCCCGTTCGTGGTCATCGTGCTGTTCGCCCACCGCAACGAGGCCTCGCTCGTCTCGTGCACCACCACGGCGGCCTGGTCTGCTTTCGAGAGGGAAAGCGCGGTCTCGACGAGGCTCTGCGCTGTCAAACCCTGCGCTGCCAACTGGCTCATGCCTTCCCTTCCTGCGCGGTGTTGAGGACCCTGACCTGGCGGAACAATGCCGACGGGCAGCCGTGGCTGACCGCCGCGACCTGGCCGGGCTGGGCCTTGCCGCAGTTGAACGCCCCGCCCAAGACCCAGGTGCTCTCGCCGCCGACCGCCTCCATCGAGCCCCAGAAGTCTGTGGTGGTCGCCTGGTAGGCCACGTCTTTCAGCTGGCCTGCGAGCTTGCCGCCCTGGATCCGCCAGAACCGCTGCCCGGTGAACTGGAAGTTGTAGCGCTGCATGTCGATGGACCACGATTTGTCGCCCTCGATGTAGATCCCGTCCTCCACGGCTGCGATGAGGTCCTCGGTGCTGCGGTCGGTCTGCCGGTCCGGTTCGAGCGAGATGTTCGCCATCCGCTGGATCGGGACGTGGTGCGCCGAGTCGGCGTAGGAGCAGCCGTTGGACCGGTCGAGCCCGAGCCGGAGCGCGAACGTCCGGTCGAGCTGGTAGCCGACGAGCACGCCGTCCTTGACGATGTCCCAACGCCCGGTGGCCACGCCCTCGTCGTCCCAGCCGACGGTCGCGAGGCCGTGCTCGACGTCCCGGTCCGCTGTGACCCGCATGATCGGGCTGCCGTATTGGAGCGCGCCGAGTTTGTCGGGCGTGGCGAACGAGGTGCCCGCGTACGCGGCCTCGTAGCCGATGGCCCGGTCGTACTCCGTCGCGTGGCCGATCGACTCGTGGATGGTGAGCCAGAGGTTGGACGGCGCGATCACGAGGTCCGTCGGACCCGCGACGACGCTCGGGGCCTTGGCCTTCTCCGCGAGCAGCTCGGGGATGCGGGCGATCTCGTCCGCCCAGCCCCAGCTGCCCCGCTCGTCCAAGTACTCCCATCCCCTGCCGACAGGCGGGGCGAGGGTGCGCATCGTCTCGAAGACCCCCGCCGCCTGGTCCACCGCCGTCGCCTCGAGCTGCGGGTGGAGCCGGACGCGCTGCTGGGTGATCGTCGACCCCGCCAGGTCCGCGTAGTAGCTCTGCTCCTTGACCGCGAGGACGCTCGCCGTGGCGTGCGCCACCGGGTCGGCGGCGAGGAGCCGCTCGGAGTAGTCCGCGAGCAGCGACACCTTCTCCGCGATCGGCACGTCGAAAGGGTCGCGCTCGTACGAGCCCACCCAGACCGCGCCCGGATACGCCGGCTCAGCCGCGAGCTCCACCCGTTCGACGGCGAGCGGCGCGAGCGCCCGCGCGACCTCGACGGCTTGGCGGGCCGTCCGCGAGGCGGACTCCGGAGTCAAATTCACGCTGGACGCAAAGCCCCACACCCCGTCGACGAGGACGCGCACCGCGAACCCGAGCTGCGTGGTGCTGGTGACGCTTTGCGGTTTCGCGTCGCGCAGGCTGATCCGCTCGTCGGCGAGCCGGTGCACCCGCAGATCCGCGTGGTCCGCCCCCAGGGCTTTGGCCTCGGACAGCGCCGCGTCGGCGAGCTGCGCGAGCGGCAGGGCTAAGAAATCCGGATCGACCGAAGGCATGGGGCGAGCCTACCGGAGCCTGTGAGCTCCCGGGAGATCAAATGGACGCATCGCAAGGCGACAGGCAGCAAGCCCCTGGGAGATCAAAGGGATGGATCGCAAGGCGCCAACCCCTCAAGCTCCTGGGGAACCCGTGTGGATGCATCGCAAGGCGGCAGGGCGCGTGGTGCACAAGAGCGGAGGTCACGGAGCAGGTACGCGAGGAGCGGAGCAACGCAGGAGGTCGCCGCGTGGGCCCCGGAGCTATGCCCGGATGTCGCCCATCAAGTCGGCAATCCGCCCCACTGTCTCGCCGCGCTTGGGGTCGCGGCTGCAGATGGTCGCCGAGACGATGGCATAGCCGCTGAGCCTCGCCTCCGACGCGCAGCCCCAGTACGTCGAGCCGCCTTGGAGGTTCTCCCACCGCGCCTTGGTCTCGGTCAGCTCGTACACCTTCGACAACCACGGGGTGACTGTGCCCAGTTTGCTCTTCGAGGAGAGCATCCGGTTGTCGCAGCGAGAGAAATTGCTGGTCATACCGTTGTATGCGCTCCGCGCCGCAGCCTCTCCCGAGTATTGCACCATGATTTCCTCCACCCACACCTCGCTCACCGTGTCGACGAACGGCGGGCGGGCGCTCTTCGCGTCGGCGAGCACCAGCCTGTGGAACTTCGTCCACGACTGCCCCCATTGGTCCGCGTAGCCCGCCTCCCCCACGAGTTGGCATTCCGCGGGCACGACCGTCCATTCCGACGAGTCGGGCTTGTCGTACCACGAGAGTTCGGTCACCTCGGGCTTGACGAACTGGTTGAGCGTGGGAGACAGCGGCAGGACCGGATCGTTGAACCCGGCAGGCTCCGAAGCGGAAGGAGCTGCCTGTCTTGGCTGTTGGGAGGACATGCAGCCGGCTATGAGCGCCACGAGCAAGGCAATGGGCAACACGGCGGCACGCAATCTCATGCTCGTCGCTCACCTCCTCGGGGGAACGCCTCGGGCGCCGTCTCTCGCCCGAACCGCGCTTCGTTAGAGCCGATGCTAGCAGCAAAGCGCACGCCCCGCAGAGCCGTCCATTAGACTCAACCGCTATGGCAGACTATGGCACTCACCATCACGAAGTCCCAGCACATCCGGTCTCTCCGGACCGCAACCTCGCGATGGAACTCGCCCGCGCGACCGAAGCCGGAGCCCTCGCGGCAGGCCGCTGGGTCGGCAGAGGCCAGAAAGAGTCGGGCGACGGAGCCGCCGTCAACGCCATCCGCCAGCTGCTGGCGACCGTGTCGATGCGCGGCGTCGTGGTGATCGGCGAGGGCGAGAAAGACAACGCCCCCATGCTCTACAACGGCGAAGAGGTCGGCGACGGGGACGGCCCGGACTGCGACGTCGCCGTGGACCCGGTGGACGGCACCACGCTCATGAGCAAGGGCATGCCCGGCGCGATCGCCGTGCTCGCCGTTGCCGACCGGGGCGCGATGTTCGACCCGTCCGCCGTCTTCTACATGCGCAAGATCGCGACCGGCCCTGAGGCTGCCGAAGCCATCGACATCACCGCGTCCACCGCGGAGAACATCGCCAGGGTCGCCAAGGCGAAGGGCGTCGAGCCCTCGGACGTGACCGTCGTCGTCCTCGACCGTCCCCGGCATCAGCAGCTCATCACCGAGATCCGTGAGACCGGGGCGCGGATCCGGCTCATTTCCGACGGCGACGTCGCGGGCGCGATCGCGGCCGCCCGGCCGGGTTCGGGAACCGACCTCTTGATGGGGATCGGCGGCACTCCGGAAGGCATCATCGCGGCCGCCGCGATCCGCTGCCTCGGCGGCGCCTTCCAGGCCGTCCTCGCGCCGACCGACGAGGCCGAGCGCCAAAAAGCCTTGGACGCAGGGCACGACCTCGACCGGGTGCTGCACGCGGGCGACCTGGTCGCGGGCGACAACATCTTCTTCGCCGCCACCGGCGTCACCGACGGCGACCTCTTGCGCGGGGTCCGCTACCACGGCTCTAGCGCCACGACCCAGACCATCGTCATGCGTTCGACGTCCGGCACTGTGCGGATCATCGACGCGGACCACCGGATCTCGAAGCTCAAGGAATACTCCGACCTCGTCTGAGGATGCCTAGGCTTCTCAGCGGATGAGGCGCACGCGTACGTCAGAGCGCGGTACGCGAGAAGCTGATAACGCCGCTGAGAAGACTAGGCCGGGTTGTCGGCGGGCAAGTCCGCATTGAGCAGGAACCACGGGGCGTCCTCGGGCGAAAGCGGCACGTCGTAATGCGTGAACAGCCACTGGGCGATGTCGTGGAAGAGCGGCGCGGCGGTCTGGTGGCCCGAGCCGTCCGCGCCCCGGGGCGGCGCGTCCATGTAGATGCCGACGACGAACCTCGGATTGTCCGCAGGCGCGATCCCGGCGAAGGTGATGTTGTTGTGGAGGTCCTCGTAATAGCATCCGCACGCCGGGTTCACCTGCTGGCCGGTGCCGGTCTTGCCGCTGATCTGGTAGCCCGCGACCCGCGCCGTCGACCCGGTCCCCTGCTGGTAGCCCATGGGGTCCCGCTGCGTGATCGCCCGGAACATGCCCCGGACGTCCCGCGCCGTCTCCGGGCGCACCACCTGGACGCCTGCGGGCCGGGGCTCCGCGTGGCCCGCCACCGAGCGGATGATCCGGGGCGGGACCCGCAGCCCGTCGTTCGCGATGGCCTGGTACATGTCGGTCATCTGCAGGAGCGTCATCGAGAGCCCCTGGCCGATCGGGAGGTTGGCGAAGGTCGAGCCGGACCACTGGTCGCGCGGCGGGACTTGGCCCTCGCTCTCCCCCGGCAGGCCCACATCGGTGCGCTGGCCGAGCCCGAACTTGTTGACCAGGTCCATGAACCGGTCCTCGCCGAGGCGCTGCGCGAGCATCAGCGTGCCGATGTTGGACGAGAAGCCGAAGACGCCCGCCGTCGTGAGGCGCTGGGTTCCGTGGCCGAGGAAGTCGTGGATCGACACCCCGCCCATCTGGAGGTTGCCCGGCACGGGGATCACCTCGTCCGGATTCGACAGGCCGTACTCCAAGATCCCGGAGGCGGTGATGACCTTGTTCACCGAGCCGGGCTCGAACGGGCTGGTGACCGCGAGGTTCCCGAGGCTCGCCGGGTCGGCGTTGGCCAGGCCGAGCGCCGGGTTGAACGTGGAGTCGTTGGCCATGGCCAACACCTCCCCGGTCTTCGCGTCGAGCACCACAGCGCTCACATGTTTCGCGCCTGATTTCTCAAGCGCCTCTTGGACCCGCTCCTGCACGTAGTACTGCGCCTCGGCGTCGATGGTGAGCTGCACGTCCGAGCCGTTCACCGCTGGGCGGCGGTCCCGCCAGCTGCCGGGGATCACGCCGCCGTCGCTGGTCCGGTCGTAGGTCACCGCGCCGTCGTGGCCCGCGAGCTCGGAGTCGAGCATCGCCTCGAGGCCGATGAGCCCGTGGCCTTCCTCCCCCGTCACGCCGACGAGGTTCGCGCCGAGCGAGTCGTTCGGGTAGACCCGGACGTTCTGCGGCTCGGAGCCGATATCCGGGAAGCGCTCCGAAATCTGCTCCGCGACCTGCGGGTCCACCTGCTTGGCGAGATAGACGAACGTCTGGTCGGACTTCAGCTTGCCCAGCACATCCGATTCGCTCACCGAGCCGCCGACCAGCTCCCGAATTCCCTTGGCGATCTTCTCCAGCCGTTCCTGCGGAGCGGGCGTGGCGGGATGCGCCGCATGGTCTTTGGCGAATTTCGCTTGAATCCGCTGCGGCTGGAACGTGAGCTTGCGCAGCTGCACGGTGAACGCGAGCTTGCGCCCGTTGCGATCGGTGACGACGCCGCGCACCGCAGGGTCGACAAGGGTGACCGACCGCTGGTTCGCGGCTTCCGCGTTGTAATGGTCCGCCCAGATGGTCTGGATGAAGACGAGCTGGACCGCCACCGCGCCGAGCGCGAGGTAGATCACCGCGAGGCCGAGCCTGCGGCGGGCGGTGAACCATTGCAGCGGACCCCGCAGCCTGGCGAACGGCGAGCGTGCCGCGCTTATCGCGGTACGGCGCGCTCGATCACTCATGCGGCTCCTGTTCTGGTTGGTCCGATACGGCTGGCTGGGATGCTACTGGCCCAGGGAGCTCGAGTGGTGGAGGCGCGGGGTTGTCAGCGGGCGGCACTGGGACGATTCGCGGAGCCTGGAGCTGCGGGGCAGGCGCGGGCGAGGGAAGGCCCGGCATGGCCGCAGGAGACTGGCTCCCCGCCTGTGACATCGGCGGGACGGGCAGCATCGGATCGGCGGACGGCAGCCCTGGGACCGGCGGCTGCTCGGGCTCGTCCACAGGCGCGGCAGGAGCTGCGGGCGCGGCCTCTGTCGGACGGACGCGCTCCACCGATTCGTCCGGCTGGGCCTGCTCTGCGGCAGGAGCCGGGGCCGGGGCGTTGTCGCCCTGCGGGGCCGGGGCGTTCGGGGCGGGCGGCGGAGTCTTCGCCGGATCGCCCGGTTTCGCGGGGCCGGGGCCGAGCTGCTGCTCCGGCCCTCCCGCCGCAGGCTTGAGCTCGCCGACCACCTGCACCGAGCCGTCCGGCTGCGGCACGAGTTTCGCCACGTCCCGCGCGGGCACCATGCCAAGCTCTCCCGCCCGGCGCGCCAGCTCCGTGATCGACTGTCCTTGCTCCATGCCGCGTTCGAGCCGTTCCTGCTCTTGCTGCAGCTCTCGGTTGTGCGCCCGCATGGTGGAGAGGGTCGAGGCGTCTTCCGTCGACCTCGTCGCGAGCCACAACGTCGTCGCCAAGCCCACCGCCAAAAGCCCCATCACACCGATCACGAAGGGCACCCGGCGCAGAAGCTCCCGAGACGGGACGGCGATCATCCACCACAGCTTCTCCCCGTCCGGGAGCGACGGGAGGGCGGAACGGGCGAAACCCTTCGCCGCGTTGCGGTTCGACTGGCGGCGGCTCGACTCCACCACGGGACGGCGGTCGCTCGCCTGCCCCATCCGCACGTCTCTGCGCCGCAGCGCGCGGGCGGCGGCTTTCGAGCGCTGCCGAGTCGCTGCCGCTCCCGGTTTCGTGCCACTGCGCATCAGCCGCCAACCCCCTGGACAGATGTTCCGGAAACTCTTTCGACCGCCCTCAGGCGCACCGACGCGGCCCGGGAGTTCTGCGCGATCTCCTTCTCGCCCGCAAGCTCGGCGCCCCTGGTGAGCGAGGCGAACTCGGCCTCGAAGCCGGGCAGCTCGACGGGGAGGTCGATGGGCGTGCGGGAGGCGGTCGCCCGGACGAACTCGTCTTTCACGATCCGGTCCTCGAGCGACTGGTACGCGAGGACGACGATGCGCCCCCCGAGCGCGAGCGCGGCGAGAGCCTTCGGCAAGACCGCGCGCAGGCTGCCCAGCTCGTCGTTCACTTCGACCCGGAGCGCTTGGAACGTGCGTTTCGCGGGGTGTCCCCCGGTTCGTTTCGCCTTCATCGGGATGACGTCGTCGATGAGGCGGACGAGCTCGGCGCTGGTGGCAAGCGGCGCCGTCGCCCGTCTGCGGACGATCTCGGCGGCGATCCGCCCCGCGAACCGCTCCTCGCCGTATGTCTTGAGCACTCGGGCGATCTCCCGCTCGCCGTAGGTCGCCAACACCGTCTGCGCGGTGAGCTCGGACGAGCCGTCCATGCGCATGTCGAGCGGGGCGTCTTTCGAGTACGCGAAACCACGCTGGGCCTGGTCGAGCTGCATCGAGGAGACCCCGAGGTCGAGCAGGTAGCCGTGCACGGACTCATCGCCCAGCGCCCGCTCGACCTCGTCGAAGCGGGCGTGGACGAACCGGACCCGGTCCGCGAGGCTGCCGAGGCGCTCCCTCGCGACCTCGATGGCTTTCGCGTCCCGGTCCATGCCGACCACCCGGAGCGACGGGAATCGCTCCAGGAGCGCCTTGGTGTGGCCGCCGAGCCCGAGCGTGCCGTCCACAAGGACCGGCTCCGGCACGTTGAAAGCCGGAGCCAGCAATTCCACAACCCGGTCGAGCATGACCGGAACGTGCTGCGGCTCTTCCGCTGACATCGGGACTCCTCTGAACGGCGCGGCGAAAGATCGCGGGCGGCCAGCCGAATGCCGATCTGGCGCCGGGGAAGCGCGCCAGATCGGCATTCGGCTGGCCGTCGGCGAAAGAAGGGCTGTCATGCCTACAAGATCCCGTCGAGAGAAGCGTCTTGAGCTTGCACATAGCTCTCTTCGTTCTCTTCGGCGTACCGCTGCCAGGCCTGCGCGTCCCAGATCTCCAAGAAGTCGATCGCGCCGTTCACCACGCAATCCCGGCCCAGGCCCGCGTAGCCGCGATGGTCTGCGGACAAGACGACCCTGCCCTGCGCGTCCGGGCGCTGCTCGTCGGCTCCTGCCGCGAAGCTGCGGACGAACGCCCTGGCTTGCGGGTTCGAGCGAGACGCGGCGGCGGCCTTCTTGGCCAAATCGGCGAAATGATCCCTGGGATACACCGCAAGGCTGCGGTCTGGCCCTTTCGTCACCACGAGCCCTCCTGCGAGCGCTTCGCGGAACTTCGCGGGAAGGGTGAGCCTTCCCTTGTCGTCGAGCCGAGGAGTGTATGTGCCGAGAAACATGGCCTCACCCACAGCTCCTTACGTACCGACGACGGATATGCCAGTCCTTGGCATGCCCGCCACACTACCCCACTTCCCCCCACTTTCCAACACATTCAGGCCCAAAACAGGGAAAAGGCAAGAAAAAACCCGGAGCAGATGGTGAAAACCACTGCTCCGGGCTGATGCTGCGCCGGTGGGAGGAAGGAAAGGCCGGGTGGGGGGAAGTGGAGCTTCGCTACTCCTGCTCGAACCGTCTGCGGAAACGGTTCTCCATACGTTCGCTCAGGCCGGGCTTGCGGCTCCCCCGCGAAGGCTGCCGCCCGCCCTTGACGCCCCGGGGGCCGCTCCGCCCCCGCGCGCCGCTCGCGGCGTCGGAAGACCAAAGCCAGCGGATGCCCGCGGCGAACATGACGACAAACCCGAGCAAGCTCACAATCGGGAAGGAGCCGGGGAATTTGATGGGCAGGACCACTCCGAGCACCAAGAGCACCAAGCCTGCCACGAACAGCGCGGCGGCCTGGAGGCCCGCGCGGCTCGACGGGGAACGAAGACCTTTGCCCCAGGGGGCCGAAGCGAACTTGGGGTCCTCCGCGTACAGGGCGCTCTCGATCTCGTCGAGCACCCGCTGCTCATGTTCAGAGAGTGGCATAGCTCCCTCCTTGGGTCTTCGCTTCGCCAAGGCGATCGGCACTCGGTATGAGGGGGTGTCCACCTGCTTGAACACCTCTAAAGCAAATCATACGCCCTCTTCGCCTCGACGTCACGTGGGCTCAGGCACTGCGCGGCTCACGCGCTTTTGCGGTCCTGCCTGGTATTCGCCATCGGATGACCGGCTGACGCGCGCAGGAAATCCTCCACCTCGCAGAGGAATTCCCCGACCCTGCGGACGAACTCGTGCAGCTGCTCCTCAGTCGGGGCCTGCGCCGACCCGGCCTGCGCCAAAGCCCTCGTTTTCGAAGCCTTGTGGAAATATTGCGCCCACAGCTCGAAACCCGGAGCCTTCGCGAGCCGCGCCCAGGCACTGCGGTCCGCCCGCCTGCCGCCCGGCCGCTCGACCACGACCAACAAGGCGCCTGCTCCGCCGAGCGCGGCCTGGTAGGCCCGCAAGAAACGCTCTGCGGCTTCGCCGGGCTCCATCGCCTCGAACAATCTGGCGTCGGCCCTGCCGAGCAACTCGCCGCAGAGCCCCGGAGCGCCGCCCCGGACGAACGTCATCGCGCCCCGCCCGAAGGTTCTGGTGGTCTTCATCTTTCCTCGCTTCCGGGTGGGCCGGGCCGAAGAGGCCCGCCCCACGGTTATGGTGGTGAGATCCAGCCTGCTGCGGAAACGTTCTCCGCAGCAGGCCAACCGCTTGAGAAGATTGTGCACAAGGGCACTGACAAAAAAGGTGGAGTTCGTTGAATAACCTCGCTGAGCTGGAGGTATACGACTTATCGCCGACTGTGTTCCTCGCAAGGCTGCACGATGCGCTCGCCCTCTACACCATTGCGATGGGGTACTCGTCCGACGTGATCTCGTACCGGGCCCAGCCGTGGCGCGACGACACCCGCAGATCCGGGTGGCAGTCCGTCGGCGCGTTCCACGGGAACGAGTTGGCGGGCTTCGCGTACGCGTACACCGGGAGTCCGGGCCTCCCGTGGCATCAGCACGTCGCCAGGGCCGCTCAAGCGCTCGGCCAAGCAGGCCTGCCCGCCAGCCGCATGTTGGAAGACTATGTGGAGCTCACCGAGATACACGTCCGCCCCGAGATGCAGGGGCACGGGCTCGGCGAGACGCTGCTGCGGCGTTTGATGCTCGACAGGACCGAAGCACATGTGCTGCTCTCCACCCCGGAGGTCGCGCTGGAGGCGAATCGCGCGTGGCGGCTCTACCGCAGGCTGGGATTCGTCGACGTCATCCGCCATATGCGATTCCCCGGCGACGCGCGGCCTTTCGCCATCCTCGGCCGCGCGCTGCCGCTCCCCCAGGACGACGCGCCGCAGGAGCCGATCAGCTGAAGGGCAGTCCCTCGCTCGGAGAGCTCGCGGGAGGCGCCCCTGCCGCCAAGAGCTGGCCGTCCTCGCTCGGAGCGTTCTTCTTGCGCCAGAACATGGCGGCCGCCGCGAACGCCGTCACCGCCGCGAAGAGCATCGCGGGAACCGAGTACATCTGCTGATCGCCGTCCAGTCCGAACATGAACAGCAGCGCGACCGACCAGAACACGATCAACGACCGGGCGACCGGGGTCGCGATGAAGGCCGAGCAGATGGCCAACGGCCAGCAGAAGTACCAAGGGAACGAGGCTGCCGTGAGCTCGATGGCAACGACCATGGCCAGCACCGCGCCGACCAATGCGCGCCTGCCGACGGGCTGGTCGCAGTCGCCCGCGAATTTCTGCCGGATGAAGCGCTCCGCCCTGCCCGCGAGGCCGGGACGGCTGGACTCGGTCACCGCCGCCTCCTGCGCCGACCAAAGCGGTTCGCGCGAGCGCCACCAGAAGGTCGCCAACAACGCGACCAAGACGACGGTGAAGACGCTGCGGGCCGCGTCGAGGACGTCCTGGCCGTTCCAATCGAAGAGCTGGCCGAGCGTGATGGTCAGCAGCTGCGCCACAGCGGTGGGCACCGCGAGCCAGTTGACGACGATCAAAGTGTCGGAGATCTGCTGGCTCCAGCCCAGGTCGACGCCCGCCGCGAACGTGAAGAGCGCGAACACGCCGACCGTGACGGCGACGATCTTGCCGACCACTTTGGCGTATTCGGCCAGGGCCGAGAGCGGGCGGGCGCTCATCGTGAGGCTGTGCTGCCGCGCGATCTGCGCCAGCCAGATCCAACCGACGAACGGCAACGCCAAGGTCGCGGTCGCCTTGACGCACATCGCGGTCACCACGAGGGCGACTCCGCCGTACTGCTGTCCGCGCAGCACGAGGACCAGGCCGGAGGTCAGGAGGCCGACCATGAGCATCTCGTTGTGGGCGCCGCCGATGACGTTCAGCAGCATGAGCGGGTTGAGCACGGCGAGCCAGACGGCCGTCTCGGGCTTCTTCCCGAAGTGCTTGGCCAGCGAGGCGACCGCCCAGAACGTCAGCGCGACGCCGGGGAGCATGACGATCCTGGTGAGGATGACCCCCGCGACGATGTGGTTGCCCACAACGGTGGTGAGGAGCTTCATGATGAGCATGAAGAGCGGGCCGTACGGGGAGCCGGTGGTGGACCACACCTCGGCGACGTTGTCCGCGTAGACGCCGGGGTTCATCACGGGGCCGTCGCTGTACGGGTTGTGGCCGTCGCGAAGGAGCGCGCCCTGCGCGAGATAGGAGTAGGGGTCGCGGGTGTAGAGCGGGGCCGCCGCGAGCAGCGGGGCGACCCAGCACGCCATGGCGCGGGCCAGCCAGCGCAGCTCCACAAGCCCCGCCAGGACCAACCGGCCCGCCCGGACCCAGGCGAGCACGACAAGGCAGAGCCCGAGCCAGCCGAGGTAGGTGGCGATCTCCTTGCCGTGGCCGAAGCGCATCCACGACAGGTGGGTGTCTTCCAGGGCCTGGTCGTGCTTGAGGCCGCCTGCGACCGCGACGCTGATGAACGACAGCAGGCAGGTGCCGATCACGCCGAGGGCGACCGTCCAGCCTTTGCTGAGCGCCCTGGCCGAGCTCGCCGCTTCAAGATCTGTCTCGCCGCCGGGCTTCAACGCTGCGGGGAGAACGCCACGCGCTTTGCGCTCCATCATGGGGATAGCCACGTGCTGCTCCTCTCCTCATCCTCGAAAACTGAACCACCCGTTGTCGTGCCGAGCCACATCTAGTCTGGCTGGGGTCGGATAATACCCGATCTTGGGGTCCTGCGCCAGGTTACGGCGAGTCGCTCACGAAAGCAGCGAAGCCGCCAGCTCCGCGAGTCCCGCCTTCGCCTCCCCCGGCATCTGCGCAGCGTCGAGCGCCGCGGCGGCCCTGCCGCGAAGGAGCTCGATCCGCCCGCGCACATGCGCGCGGGCGCCGAGGCGGTCGACCATCGCCACGACCTCGGCGACGGACTCGTCGCCGTCGCGCCCGAAGGCCGCCCGCAATGCCTGCTCCTGGGCCGTTCCCGCTTTTCGGGCCTCGCTCAGCGCGAGCGCCATGAGCACCGTCCGTTTGCCCTCGCGCACGTCGTCCCCGGCCGGTTTGCCGGTGACCGCCGGGTCGCCGAACACCCCGAGGAGGTCGTCTTGGAGCTGGAACGCGACGCCGATGTCGTCGCCGAAACGCCGATAGAATGTGAGCAACGCCTCATCTGCCCGCGCGAGCACTCCGCCGAGCTCCAACGGGCGGGCCACCGTGTAGGAGGCCGTCTTCCACCGGATCACGCGTGTCGCGGCTTCTTCGCTCTCGTCGCTGGAGGCTTGCGCGAAAACATCGAGGCACTGCCCGCCGATCACTTCGGAGCGCATCGCGGACCAGGCCTTGCGGAACGCGGGACGGTCCGCCTCCGCGACCGCGTCGAGGCCCTCGGCGGCCAGATCGTCCGCCCAGACGAACGCCAGCTCCCCCGCGAGGATGGCGAGCGCCTCGCCGTGCCGGGCCCCGTGGCCCAACCACCGCTCCCTGCCGTGCTGCGCCTCGAACCTGCGGTGCAGCGAAGGCTCCCCCCGGCGCAGGTCGGATTGGTCGATGATGTCGTCATGCGCGAGCAGGCCCGCCTGGAGCAGCTCCAGCGCGGCGCACACGCGTTGCACCGCGCCCGCGCTCGGCCCCGCCGCGTCGCCGCCCGCCCCGAGCCAGCCCAGCCACGCGAAGGCGGGCCGCACCCGCTTGCCGGAGCCGAGCACGAACGCGGACAGCTCGGCGACCACCTCGGCGAACTGGCTCCCGATCCGGACGGCCTCCTCCTGCCGGGCGGCGAGGAACTCGACCAGCCGCGCCTGTGTGAAGGCCTGGACGTAGCCCAACGATTGCGCGGAGCCTTCGGGCGGCGCAGGACTCTCCGGAAGGGGCGTGGTCATTTACGAGTTATCTCCGAGAACTGTCTGCCAGCATCTTTTACACTGATCGGGTGAGCACAGCTTCTCTCGCCGAACGAATCGCCGCGTCGCGGTCCATCTTGCCGGCAAAAGGTTCCCCGGCCCAGAACTCGGTGGTGGCTTCCGGCGAGTCGGTGGTCGACGAGTGGCGGCGGATCAAACAGACGCGCACGCCCTTCTCGGTCGAGTTCTACCCGCCGCGCAACGACGCGGAGGAGGCGGCGCTGTGGCGGGCGGCCAGGGTCTTCGAGCGGTTCGGCGCCGCGTTCGCCACCGTCACCTACGGCGCGGGCGGCAAGACCAGGCAGAAGACAGTCCAGCTGACCGGGCAGCTCGCCAAGGAGACCACGCTGCCCGTCGTCGGCCACCTGACCCTGGTGGACCACAGTCTCGACGACCTGCGCTCGATCATCGCCGGGTTCGCCGACCAGGGCGTGCACAACATCCTCGCGCTGCGCGGCGACCCGCCCGGCGACGACCCCTTCGCCGAGTGGGTCAAACATCCCGACGGCCTCGAATACGCCGAGGACCTCGTGCGGCTCGTCCATTCGCTCGGCAGCTTCCACGTCGGCGTCGCCTCGTTCCCGCGCGGGCATTACCGGGCCGTCGACCTCGAGAACGACACGAAATACCTGGTCCAGAAACTGCGCGCGGGCGCCGAGTACTCGATCACGCAGATCTTCTTCGATGTGGAGGACTATCTGCGCCTGCGCGACCGGGTGGCCGCCCACGACCCCGAGCAGGGGCGCAAGCCGATCATCCCCGGCATCATGACGATCACCTCGCTGAAGACCTTGCGCCGCGTGGTCTTCCTCTCCGGCGAGACCATCCCATCGGCGCTCGAGGAGCGCCTCGCGAAAGCGGCGGGGGGCGGCGAGCAGGAGGACCGAAAGGCGGTGCGGGACATCGGCATCGAGCTCGCCACCACCATGTGCGAGCGGCTTGTCTCCGAGGGCGTGGACTGCCTGCACTTCAACACGATGAACTTCAGCAAGGCGACTGTGGAAGTGCTCACCAACTTGGGCTACTCCTTCAAGGCATGACCCGCCCGTCCTCGCCGTCCGGCCCATTGGCGGGCACGGTCCTCGAGGGACGCTACCGGCTGGACGAGCAGATCGGCTCTGGCGGCATGTGCGTCGTCTACCGAGGCTTCGACCAGCGCTTGGAGCGGCCCGTCGCGGTGAAAATCGCCGCCGAGCAGTTCTCGGGCGACCAACGGATCGGCGAAAGGCTCAACCGCGAGGCGCTGGCCATCGCTCGCCTCTCCGACCCCGGGCTCGTCGGGGTGTACGACCAAGGCTCCGTCGGCGGGCGCCCGTACTTGGTGCTGGAGTACGTCGCGGGCGGCACAGCCCGGGAGCTGCTCGCCGAACGCGGGGCGATGCCGCCCTACGCCGCCGCCGCGCTCGTCGGCCCGGTGCTGCGGGCGCTCGGCGCGGCGCACAGCCTCGGTTTCGTGCACGGCGACGTCAAACCGGAGAACATCTTGATCTCCACCGCAGGAGAGGTCAAACTCGCCGACTTCGGGAGCGTCGCGCCTGTGGCGGGAGACGAGCGCGACCTCGCCGACGTTTTCGGGACCGTTGGCTACCTCGCCCCGGAGCAGGTGGACGCCGGGCTCTGGACGGACGTGTCCCCCGCCGTCGACGTCTACGCGGCAGGCGTGGTGCTCTACGAGCTGTTGACCGGAGCCTTGCCGTTCACGGGCGACAGCCCCGCCGCGCTCGCCTCAGCCCGGTTGCGCCACGACGTGCCGCCGCCGAGCAGGGCTGTGGACGGAGTCCCGATGCAGTTCGACCACTTGGTGCTGCGGGCGACCGAGCGGAACCTGCGGGCCCGCTACCCCGACGCGCGGAGCATGGCCGCAGATTTGGAGCGCATCCGGACCGAGCTCGACCTGCCCCGGTACAGCGTTCCCGCGCCGACGACCACGGCGCGGCCCCCCGCTCCGCCCGCCATCGTCCTCCTCCCGCCGTCGAGCCCGAGGAGATCCGACACGGGGCCGTCGAGCCCTGCGCAGCGCGCCGAGCAGAGTCCCTCGCCGCACCACACGACGATCAACCTCGCGACGCTCCTCTCCGACGGGGACCACCAGCCGGACCTCGCCGGACCGCTGGAGAAACCCGTCGGCGATCCCTTCTCCCGCCCGATCGCCTGGCAGCGGATCGCCATGTGGCTCGTCGTCGTGCTCTTCCTCGGCTTCGTCGCCGTTGCGGCGGGCTACGGGCTGGCGGCCCTCATCGAGCACCAGCTCAGCTAGCCGGGGCTCGCACAGCGGTCTGCCTCGCGCGCCTGGCTGCCCCGAAGCGGAGCGGCCACCAGAACCAACGCCCGAGCAGGGCGGCGATCCCCGGCACGACGAATGTGCGCACGATCAGCGTGTCGATGAGCAGGCCGACCCCGATCGTGGTCCCGACCTCCTCGATGGAGAGCACATCGCTGGAGAGCATCGCGAACATGGTGATGCCGAACACGATGCCCGCCGTGGTCACCACCCCGCCGGTGCCGCCGAAGGCGCGGATCATCCCGGTCCGCAACCCGTCCCGCTTGCCCTGGTGCGCCTCCACCTCCTCGCGCATGCGCAGGGCGAACAGCAAGTTGTAGTCCGCGCCGACCGACACCAAAGCGATCATGGCGATCGACGGGACGGACCAGTGGACCTGCCTGCCGATCACGTCTTGCCAGATCAGCGTGGAGATCCCCAAAGCGGAGAGATACGAGAGGATCACCGTCCCGATCACGGCGGCCGCCGCAACCGGGCTGCGCAGCATGACGAGCATGATGAGGAAGATCATCGTGAGCGAGACCACCGCGAGGAGCAGGAAGTCTTGGCCAACGAAGTCGCGCATCTGCGCCGTTCCGATGCCGTATCCCACCATGCTCGTGGTGTTCCCGACCAGCGTGCCCTCTTTCGTGGCCTCGTGGATCGCCGCGAGGACCTTCGGAGCCCGGTCCGCCCCGTCCGGGCCGAAGACGTCGCCGTCCTCGAACACCAGGAAGCGGGCGGCCCGCCCGTCCTTGGAGAAGAAGAAGCTGGACGCCTGGCGGAACGTCGGATCGTCCCAAGCGCGCTGCGGGAGGTAGAAGCCGCCTTCGCCGCTGCCCGCGAAGTCCGTGCTCATCTCCCGCAAATAATCGGTGAGCCCGGCGAACATCGGTCGGATCGAGCCGATCGTCTCGGAGAGCTGCGAGCTCACGGCGTTCAACTGGCCCAAGGAGGCGCGCATCGACTGGGTCGAGCCCGCCGCCCCGGCGAGCGACTTCGTCATATCGCTCGACCCCGCGCCCAAGACGGCCGAGCCTTTGGCGAGCGCCTCTGCGGCCTCCACCATGCCGTCCATCGGCTCGACCACCTTCATCACCACGGAACAGATGCCGTCGTTCGCGCAGTTCGGGTTCCCGTTCACGATGTCTCGCAGCGGGTCGAGGTACCCGGAGACCGTGTTCGCGTTGTCTTGCAGCTGCGCCATGCCCGCGCGCATGCCGTCGGCTCCGCCGTTGACCTGCCGCAGCCCTGTGACGCTGCCGTCCAACCCGGTCTGGAGCTGGCCGATTGCCGACGAGAACCCGCTCAGCGCGGATTGCAGCCGGTCCAAGGCCGCCAACCGCTGGGACAATCCGGCCATCTGCTCGTCGAGGCGCCCGCCGATGGCCCCGGCCTGGTCCGAGAGCTGCGCTTGGGCGGGCACAGCCCCGCCGGGGCGGGAGGCGGACTGCACCATCCGCACCCCAGGGATCGCCATGACCCCTCGGGCGGCCTTCTCAAGGGCGATCAGCCCTTGCGGGTTGCGCAGATCATGGTCGGACTCGAGCACGACGACCTCCGGCAGCAACACGTTCGGCGGGAAATGCCGGTCCATCGCCTGATAGCCCCGGCTGGACGGCATCGTGTCCGGGATGGCGCGCGCCTCGACGTATCCGCGCTGCAGGCTCAGCACCGGCAACGCGCACACGACCAGCGCGAGGACGGCGACGACCACAACCGGGCCGGGCCAGCGGGCGACGACCGTGCCGATCTTCCGCCACCGGCGCGAGACCTTCACCTCGCGCGGCTGCGCCCAGCCCCGGCGGCCGAAGAGCCCGATGAGCGCGGGCAGCACCGTCAGCGACGCGACCATCCCGACCAAGATGCCGATCGCGCAGGGCAAGCCCGCCGTGCGCAACATATTGATATTGCCGAACACCAGACAGGACAGTCCTGCCGCAATGGTCAGCCCCGAGGCCAGGACCACCGGCCCGACCTGGCTGTTCGCGGCGCCAAGCGCCTCGTCGTGCCCCGCGCCGCGCCTGCGCTCCTCGTGGTAGCGGCCGAGGAGGAAGATGCCGTAGTCCGTCGTGGCCCCGAGCATCAGCGCGGCCAAGAGCGCCACGGAGAAGATCGAGACCTCGATGATGTCGTGCTCGCCGAGGAAGGCCACGATCGGGCGGGCGACGGCCAGGCCGAGCCCCACGGCGGTGAGCGGGACCAGAGCGGTGAGCAGCGAACGGTACACCGCGATCAAGAGCAGCGTGATGAGCACGATGGTGACCCCCGTGATCATCAGCATCTGGCGGTCGATCGCGTCGAACTCGTCGGTGATCGTCGTCGCGGGCCCGGTGATATGCGCGTGCATCCCGTCCGGGGGCGGGTTTTTCGCGACGATCGCCCGGACCGCTTCAATCGCCTCGTTGGCCGGGCCGCTCCCGACATCGCCGGTCAGACGCACCATCGCGTACACAGCTTTGTTGTCGGCGCTGACCGCGACCTTGGCGGTCAACGGGTCCGCCCAGAGGTCCTGCACAGACTGCACGTGCGCCGAATCTGCGCGCAACGCGCCGACCAGCCGGTCGTAATAGCCCCGCGCGGCTTCGTCGAGCGGGCGGTCGTCCTCCAACGCCACATAGTTGAGGTTGATGGTGTCCCCGTCGCCGAACAGCTTGCCGACCTGCTTCGTCGTGTGCAGAATCGGCGTGTCCGAGGGGAAGAAGCTCCTGGCATGGGACTGCGAGACCGGCTCGAGCTGCGGCACGAACAAGTTGCCCGCCCCAGCTGCGAGCGCCCAGAGGCCGACGACGAGGATCGCGTACCGCGAGCAGAACGCGGCGAGTCTGGTCCACATAGGATTCGAAGGTACTGGCGCAGGAACGCGCAAACATCGTGCTTCAGACGACATTCCGCCTCCTACCGCAGTCGGAGCCGGATACCGCCGACAGCACGACGTGCTCCGTCCGAATCGGCTCTAATCTGGAAGGATGCGGTGGCTCCACGATTTCGTCCAACGGCGCCGCGCGGCTATGCCGATCCCCTATCCGCTGGCGTTGCCGCTGGTCATGCACGGGAGCATGGCCGCGGTCACCGGCACGGCCATCATGCAGCGCGGTTTCGACAAACCCGTGCCGCTCGCGCTCGCCGGGCTGCTCGCGACAACCGAGATCCTTGCCTTCCTCTTCTGGGGGGTGCGGCTCCCGCCCGCCGTGGTCACATCGCTCGGCCTCGCCGCCTCGACCATGTTCTTCTTCTTATGGCCGCCGATCCCTTTGGACGCGACCCCGTTCCTGCTCTCCTTTATCGCGGGCTCGGTGGGGGCTGAGGCGAGCGTCCGGGCCAGCGCTGCTTCGACGGCGGCGTGCGCGGCGTTCCTGGTCGCCGTCGCCTCGGCCCATCGGCTCACCGAACCTGTGGTGTACGTGCTCTTCTTCGTCGTTTTCGGGTGGTCGATGGGTCTGATCATGCAATTGCAGCAGCGGCTGCTGCTGCAAGTCCGCGAGACCCAGACGAGCCTCGCCGAGCAGGCCGCGGGCGAGGAGCGCCGCCGCATCGCCCGCGAGGTCCACGACGTGGTCGCCCATTCCCTCTCCATCACCCTGCTCCACCTCACCGGAGCCCGCCGCGCGCTGCAGGAGGACCGCGACGTCGACGACGCGGTGGCGGGGCTCGTCGACGCGGAACGCCTCGGCCGCCAGGCCATGGCCGACATCCGCCGAACCGTCGGGCTCTTGGACACGGGCGGCGCCAACGGGCACCGGCTGGCCCCGGAACGGGGAGCCGCCGACATCCAAGCGTTGGTGGACGACTTCGCCCAGGCGGGCGTCGCGGTGGACTACCGCGTCGAGGGCGACCTCCGAGCCGTCTCCGCCTGGGTCGGGCTCGGCCTGTACCGGGTGGCGCAAGAGTCGCTCGCGAATATCGCGAAGCACGCGCCGAACGCGCGAGCCGTCCTCAGACTGCGGATCACGAAGAGCGTCGCCGAGCTGTCGGTCGACAACGCGGCGCTGCCGGTCGCAGGCGGCGCAGAGCTATCGGCCGCTGGCGGCGGCGTGCCCCATCCCCCACCGCACCCGAACGACACCGCGGGCTCCGGCGTGGCCGGGATGCGCAGGCGGGTCGAGCTGCTTGGCGGCAAGCTGTACGCGGGCCCGGTTCCGGGGGGTTGGTCGGTGCGCGCCGGGATACCGCTCGGCCCGAGCACGGCGTCGTCCCGTATGTTCCAGACCGACAAGTCAGCGAGGGCACATGGCGGACGATGAGATCACCGTGCTCCTGGTCGACGACCAGGAGCTCGTCCGCAGCGGCCTGCGCCGAATCCTACGGCGCAAGGACGGGTTCGTCATCGTCGGGGAATGCTCGGACGGCTCCGAGGTCCCCGAGGCAGTGGCGGCGCACCAGCCCGACCTCGTCCTCATGGATCTGCGCATGAAGCGGGTGGACGGCATCGAGGCGACCCGCCTGCTGCGCGCCCGCTCAGGGCCGCCCGTGCTCGTGCTCACCACTTTCGACGACGACGAGCTCCTGTCCGGCGCGCTGCGCGCCGGAGCTGCGGGCTTCGTCTTGAAAGACTCCCCCGCCGAGGAACTGATCTGGGCGGTGCGCGCGACAGCCAGGGGCGACGGGTTCCTCGACCCTGCGGTCACCGCCCGGGTGCTCGCCGCATACCGGGCCTCGCCGTCCCCCCGGCAGGAGCGGGCCGCCGACAAGCTCACCGCGCGCGAGCTCGAAGTGCTGTGCCTGATCGCGCGGGGCGCGAACAACACGGAGATCGCAGAACAGTTGTTCATCTCCGAGGTCACGGTGAAAAGCCATGTCGGGCGCATCTTCACCAAGCTCGATCTGCGCGACCGGGCCGCGGCCATCGTGTACGCCTACGACCAAGGCCTCGCCGGGCCGCAGTGACGAGACCGCCGCCTGAGCGTCGGATTCCTGGCGTTCAGGCGGATGAGATCCAAGGCGCACCGCGACGTGGCGTACAAAAACAGCGAGGAACGAGCCTGGTACGCGAGGAGCGGAGCAACGCCGGAGATCGCCGCCTGAGCGTCAGGAACGGAGCATCTCCGCGACGAGGAAGGCTAGCTCCAGCGACTGCTCGGTGTTCAGGCGCGGGTCGCAGGCGGTCTCGTAGTGGCCCGCGAGGTCGTCGTCGGAGATGTCCTTCGCGCCGCCGAGGCATTCGGTGACGTTGTCGCCGGTCAGCTCGATGTGGATCCCGCCGGGGTGGGTGCCCGCTTTGCGGTGCACCTCGAAGAAGCCCTGGACCTCGTCGACCACCCGGTCGAAGTGCCGGGTCTTGTAGCCGCTCGGGGACTCGACGGTGTTGCCGTGCATCGGGTCGCACTGCCAGATCACCTGGTGCCCGGTGGCCTGCACCTTCTCGATGATCGGCGGCAAGAGGGCCCGCACCTTGTCGCTGCCCATGCGCGAGACGAGCGTGAGCCGTCCCGGCTGGCGGCCCGGGTCGAGCCTGCGCACGTACTCGGCCGCCTGCTCGGGGGTGGTGCTCGGGCCGATCTTCAGCCCGATCGGGTTGTTGATGAGCTCCATGAAGCCGATATGCGCGCCGTCCAGCTGGCGCGTGCGGTCCCCGATCCACAAGAAGTGCGCGGAAAGGTCGTAGAGCGCGGGCTCCCCGCCGGGGTTCTTCGGGTTCTCCGCGAGGCGCAGCATCGCGCGCTCGTAGTCGAGGACCAGCGCCTCGTGGGAGGCGAAGATCTGCGCGGACTCCAGCTCGCGGTCGTTCACGCCGCAGGCGGCCATGAACTTGAGCCCCCGGCCGATCTCTTTGGCCAGCACGTCGTAGCGCGCTCCCGCCGGGGACTGGCGGACGAACTCGCGGTTCCAGTCGTGGATCCGGTGCAGGTCCGCCTCGCCAGACGCGGTCAAGGACCGGACCAGGTTCATCGCGGCCGACGCGTTCGCGTAGGCGCGGACGAGCCGGGAGGGGTCGTGCTGGCGGCCGCGCTCGTCGGGCGCGAAACCGTTGACCATGTCGCCCCGGTACGAGGGCAGGCCCTGGCTGTCCAGATTCGCGCTGCGCGGCTTTGCGTACTGGCCCGCGATCCTCGCCACCTTCACCACCGGCATGCTCGCCGCGTAGGTGAGCACCACGGCCATCTGCAACAACGTGCGGATGTTGCCCTTGATGTGCGGCTCGGTGTTGGCGACGAACGTCTCGGCGCAGTCGCCGCCCTGGAGCAGGAAAGCCTCGCCCCTCGCCACGCTCGCCAACTGCTCGGAGAGCGCGTCGACCTCGCTCGCGACGCAAATCGGCGGGACCGATTCGAGCACTTTGCGCATCTGCGCGGCTTCCCCCTCGTCCCAGGTGGGCTGCTGCGCGGCGGGCCGGGCCAAAGCGCCGTCCAAGTTCGTGCGCAGGTCCGAGGAGAGCGGCGGCAAGTCCGGCAGCTCGTCGATGGGAACGTCGACCGTCCAGTTCATGCTGTCCAGAGTAACCCTCGCCCGCTCGGCGGCCAAAATATTATCCGGGGCCAGCAGTATCCGGCGCTCAGCGCCTATTTCGAGGAGTCCACGCGGGGCTCGGGAGCCCCCTCGGCGGCGGGCTGCGCCGCCTTGATCGCGAGGTAGCGGTCGCGGCAATGCCGCGCGTCGACGAGCGCGTCGTGCGCCCCCTCGGGGACCGGCGGCAGCGGCGGGCTGCCCCGGTCCTCCCACAGCTGGCGGACATCCCTGGTGTAGCGGGGAAGCGCCCTCGGCAACGCGGGCATCGCGCCCCACAGCTGGCAGAGCACCACATGGTCGTAGCAGCCCATCCAGCCCCACAGCTCGACCGGCCCCTTCCCGCCCGAGGTCAAAAACTCCAGCAGCTCGTCGCGCAGGCGGGACCGGGAGACCCACAGCGGCGACGAGAGCGGCGGCAGCTGGTTGAGCACGTGCTCGCGCACCCACTTCCCCGCCTTGTTCGCGTCGAAACCCGTGGACACCCGGTAGAACTCCCGGCCGTCCTCGGCGACCACGCCGATCGAGACCAAGTCGATCGTGGCGCCGTCTTCGATGAACTCGGTGTCGTAGAAGAACCTCGGCATCAGGCTGCGGACGAGGCGGTCTTGTGGCCCGCGCCCTTCGCGCCCTCGCCCCGCGGGCCCTTCTGCTTGCGGACCGCGTACTGGTCCACATACTCCTGGCCGGTCAAACGCATGATCTCGTACATGATCTCGTCCGCGATGGAGCGCTCGATGTAGTGGTTCCCGACGAAGTCGTAGAACCGGGAGAAGTCCAGCGGCTTGCCGATCCGCACCGTCACCGGGTGGGGGTGGAATTTCGCGCTGTCCGGGGCCAAGACCTTGTCCGTCCCGATGACGCCGACCGGGATCACGGGGACCTTGGCCTCGAGCGCGATCCGGGCGGCTCCGGTCTTGCCCTTGTAGAGCCGTCCGTCCGGCGAGCGGGTCCCCTCGGGGAAGATCGCGGCCAAGTCTCCCCTGGCCAGCACCTTCTTCAAGGAGTCGAGCGCAGCCCGCGAGGCGTCGCCGCCGCTGCGGTCGATCGGCACCTGCCCCGCCGACGAGAAGAACCAGCGCTGGAAGGCGCCTTTGATCCCGGTTCCGGTGAAGTACTCGCTCTTGGCCACGTGGGTCACCTTCCGGGGCACCGCCATCGGCACGAAGAGCCAGTCTGTGGCGGAAAGGTGGTTGTACGCGATGAGCGCCGCCCCGGAGCTCGGGATGTTCTCCACGCCCTCCACCGTGCTCGGGCACAGCACGTGCAGCGGGGGGCCGATGAACACATGCTTGAAGGCCCGGTACCAGAGCGTGCGCCCGGAGTAGTCCTGCGTCAGCGCTTTATGCACCGGCGGATTCGCGGCAGAGTCGGATGAGGTGCTCGTGGTCACGCCCATCACTCTACCTATTTCGTCACGTGACACCGGAGGAGGCCAGGTTCCTGGGCTTCAGGCAGATGAGATCCAAGGCGGCAGGCGACGACGTGTACGAAATGGGCGAGGAACGAGCCCGGCACACGAGGAGCCGACAACGCAGGAGATCGCTGTCTGAGGGTCAGGAGAGGGATTCGACACGCTTTTTGAGCTCTTTGAGCGCCGTGTCGATGATCGCCCGCTCGGCTTTCCGCCGGAACAGGCCCAGCATCGGTATGCGCAGGTCGACAGACAGCTCGTAGGTCGCCTTCGTGCCTTTCGCGTCCGATTCGAGGATGTACGCGCCCTCTTGGGAGCGCATGATCGTGCTCTCCAGCAAGGACCAGCGCACGGACAACCCGTCCTCCGCCCAGGTGTAGCGCAGCTCGTACGTGTCTTTCAAGAGGGCCGCGTCGAGCACGAACCGCGCCTTCGAGGCCAGCCCTGCTTCGTCGCGTTCGAGGATCTCCACGGATTTCGCGGCGTCCACCCATTCCGGGTAGCGGTCGAGGTCGGAGATCACCGCCATCACCTCCGCAGGCTTCGCTTCGATAATGATCGATTGGTTCGTGTGATCTGCCATACGCCCAACCTACCGCGTCGTCCGAACCCTAGGCGCATGCCCTGGCTGTTTTCCCGCCTCGCAGCGGTCCTTCAGCTCGAAACTCATCGCCTTGCCCGCCAGTCTGAGATCGCGGACCAACCGGCGCAGCTCGCCCGGACGAAGCGGCGCAGGAGGCTCCGCGTGGAGGAAGAAATGGAGCAAAGTCCCGTCCAGCTCCGGTTTCAACCAGACTTCCATTGTGCCCTGCACCTGGCCGTTCACCAGCCATCGGACGCCTTTTTCACCCCGGGCTTCGCGGACCTGGAGGTCCAGCTCCGGCCACCACCGCCGCCAGTCGCCTGGAGCTTCGAGGCTCTGGCCGACGACGGAGGGAGGCGCTGCGACGAAAGTCTGATCGGCGACCTGAATGCTGTGCATAATGCCGAAAACGCTATCAGGTCGCCCCGCTCCCAAGCCCTGGCGGATCGCCGTCTGGGCGGTCGGCCACGGGTCAGAGGTCGAGCAACTCCGCCAGCTTGACGGCCGAAGCGTCCCAGCCCCACGACTCTTGCACCCAGGCGCGGCCCGCGGCCCCCATCTTGCTCGCCTGCAGGGAGTCCGAGAGCAATCGCACAGCCGCGTCGGCGACCTCCGGCACGGACCGCCCGGAGACCACCGTGCCGGTCTCGCCCTCCCGCACGGTCTCCGGGGCTCCGCCGGAGTCTCCCGCGATCACCGGGAGGCCCGCAGCCGACGCTTCGAGGAAGACAATGCCAAGGCCCTCCACGTCGAGGCCCCAGCCACGAGTCCGGCACGGCATGGCGAACACGTCCGCCATGGCGTACCAGGCAGGCAGGTCGTCCTCGGGGACCCGGCCCGCGAAGCGCACGTGCTCGGCCACCCCGCACTCCTCGGCGAGTTCGCGCAGGTTCTTCTCGCACGGCCCGCCGCCGACGATCGCCAGCACCGCGTCGGGAATGTGGCGCAGCACCGTGGGCATGGCCTTGATCAGCACGTCCTGCCCCTTGCGCGGCACCAGCCTCGCGAGGCACAACAGGACCGGCGCCTCGCCGAAGCCGTGCTGCTCGCGCATCGTCTCGCGCAGCTGCGAGTCGGGCTGGAAGCGCTCGGCGTCCACGCCGGGGGCGAGTCGGACGAAATCGACGCCCGGGCCGAACGCCCGGCGCACCCGGCGAAGCGCGTACTGGCTCACGTACGTGACGGTGTCGACCGTGGAGCCGATGCGGCGGAGCGCCTGCCTGGCGCCCGGGGTCATCGACCAGCCCACCTCATGGCCATGGGTGCTCGCCACAACTCGCTTGACGCCCGCCTCGCGCACCGCGTTCGCGAGCAAGGCGAACGGGGCCGCCGCGCCGAACCACACCGAATCCACCCCGTGCTCGCGGACGAGCTCCTGGGAGCGGCGGGCCGTCCACGGGTTCGGCAAGAGCAACGAGCGGGGATGGCGCACGATCGGGAACGGCTGCGCCGCGTCGAAGCGGCGCTGCTCCTCCTCGTGCTTCCACGAGGCGGTGTAGACGACGAGCGAATCTGCGGGCAGCCGCATGGCGAGGGCGTGCACGTACGACTGGATCCCACCCGGCCTGGGCGGGAAATCGTTCGTGATCAAGAGGGCCTTAGACACTCGATCAGCCTAAAGCACGTCGACGTGGGACAAGAACAAGCGCGTCCAAACCGAGGCGAATCCGCGCTCAGCCCATCCGGACGAACGCGTGCACCGGGCCTGCGGCGTCGATCGGCGCGACGGTCACCGGCTGGCCGAAGGTCGGCGCGTGGACGACCATCCCGTTGCCGATGTACATCGCGACGTGCGAGACGCCCGAGTAGTAGGTCACGAGGTCGCCGGGCTGCAGCTCGCCGCGCCCGATGTGCCTGCCGAGCCCGTCCTGGGCATTGCTGGAGTGCGGAAGCGAACGGCCGACCTGCTGGTAGGACCACATGATGAGGCCGGAGCAGTCGAACACGCCCGGGCCGGAACCGCCCCAGACGTACGGCCTGCCGACCCGGCTGAGCGCAGCCTGCACGGCCCGGCCCTTCGCGGTGTCGGCGGCCTGCTGCTCGGGCGCGTCGGAAGACTCAGGAGGACGCGGAGCCGCTTCTTGCTTCTTCGGCTGGGGCGCGGCGGGAACCGACTCGTCCGCCTCGGGCGGGAGCACTTGCGCCTGGGGAGCCGCGTTCGGCTGCGGGGCGGCGCCCTCCATCGGGCTGACGCTGAAGTCGTGGAGCTGCTGCGGGGTCAACCGGGTGTACTGGTCCTTGATCGCCGCGATCTGCTGCTGCAGCTGGGCTTCCTTCGCCTGCAGCTCGGCCCGCTTCGCCATCGCGCGCTGCTCGGCGGCCTTCGCCGTGTCGAGCGCCTGGGCGGTCTCCGCCGCCGCCTGCTGCGCCTTCGCGTGGGCGGCCTTGTAGCTGGTCACCTTTTCCTGCACGTCGGCCGCGATGGCCTTGATGTCGGACATCTGGTCCAGGAGCTGGCCGGGAGACTTGCTCACCAGCAGGGCGTACACCTCGTTGAGCCGGACGCCGTTGTAAGCGGTCTCGACGAACGCGTCCACGACGCCCTGGTACCGCTCGATGTCCGCTTTGGCCTGCTCTTCTTTGCCTTGGTCCTCGGCGAGGCGGCTCTGCGCCTGCGCACGGGCTGCGTGCGCGGCGTTCAGGTCCGTCATGGCCTGGTACTGGGCCTCTTCGGTCTGCTCCGACTGGCGGGCGAGGGCGCGCAGCTGGGCGACGGGGTCGGCCGGATCCGACCATGCGCTCGCCACCGAGAAGGTCGCGGCCACGGCGGCGGCGAGAAGCGCCGCAGACAGCCGACGCGCGAGCCGTTGCGAGACAGAACCGCGACCTGCCACGGTCCCCTGACGCAATGGCGTCCCACTTGCCGAGTCCAGCACCTACGACCTCCAGTCATCGGATCCCTGTTCCGCCCTCGGGATCTTTGCGATCCTGCTTCGCGCAAGGGGCAGAATGACGGCTTCCGGCGCCGTCGCGAGATAACATTTTGGTGTACGTCTCGACACAGAGTACGAAACGACAGCCGCCCTGTCCACTCCAAGAGCCCCGTGTCGGCTATATGCCCGCACCTCGGCCCTGCTCAGGGGACAACAAATCTTACCGGAATTTTTCAGAGGGCCGCGCAAAATTCGACCCACCGGCGCAACAGCGCCGCCGCCGAGCCGCTTTCGAGCGCCCCTCCTGCCTCGCGGAGGCTCTCGCCGATCCCGGCCTGGTCGAGGGTCCGCCCCTTCGCCACGGCGATGGCCGTGGCCGCGTTCCAGCGGACCACGTCGCGGATCGCCCCTATATCCCAATCGGGCGCCGGGCCCGAAGCGGGCTGGGGCCGCGCTTGCGGCTCGAGGACCGCTGTGACCAACATCGCCCCCTCTGCCGCGTTGTCGCCGCCGCGCAACTGGCCGATCCGCGCCCTCGGCACGCCGAAGTCCGCCGCGTCGAGGCCGAGCCTCGCCACCTTGCCGTCTTCGGCGAGCCACACGCTGTTCTCTCCCGTGGTGGTGAGCTCGTCGAGCCCGTCCGCGCCTCGGACCACGGCCACCCGGTCGCCCCGGCTGGCGAAGACTTCGGCCATCGCCTCCGCGAGGGGCTCCCACGAGCAGCCCACGAGCCCGAACCTCGGGCGGGCCGGATTGGCGAGCGGGCCCAAGACGTTGAACACCGTGGGGACGCGGAGCTCCCGGCGCACGGGCGCGACCTCGCGCAAGGAAGGGTGGTAGCTCGGCGCGAAGCAGAAGCCGATCCCGATCTCCGCCACACACCTCGCCAAATCCTCGGGCCCGAGCTCGATCCGCACCCCCAGCGCTTCCAGCACGTCCGCCGAGCCGCAGTTCGACGAGGCCGCCCGCGAGCCGTGCTTGACCACGGGGACGCCGCACGCGGCGGCCACCACGGCAGAGATGGTGGAGATGTTCGCGGTGCCGAGCCCGTCGCCGCCCGTGCCGACCAGGTCGACGCACGAGCGGTCGACGTCGAGCCGCACCGCGCGCTCGCGCATCGCCTCGGCGAGGCCCGTCAGCTCCGCAGCGGTGGGGCCTTTCGTCGTGAGCGCCGCCGCGAACGCGCCGATCTGCGACTGGGCGGCCCGGCCTGCCATGATCTCCCCCATCGCCCATTGCGCCTGGCCTGCGGAAAGCTCGCGACGGGCGAACAGTTCGCGCAGGAGCGCGGGCCAGGAGAGAGAGGATTGACCGGGGGACGACACAGCGTGATCGTAGCCGGGCCTGGCCGCAACCCCGCAGACTGCCTACGATGCAGGGATGTTCATCGCGTTCGAAATCTTCGCCGCACTCGCGGCCCTCTTGCACGTCGCCATCTTCCTCATGGAGAGCGTGCTGTGGTCCAAGCCTCAGATCTACGGCCGGTTCGGCGTGCGCTCGGCGGAAGACGCCGATGTGATCAAGCCCATGGCCTACAACCAAGGCTTCTACAACCTCTTCCTCGCCATCGGCATTTTCGTCGGCCTCGCCGCCCCGAGGGCGCAGGGCGAAATCCTCGTCGTGTTCGCCCTGTCGTGCATCGTCGGAGCCGCTTTGGTCCTGCTCAGCACCGGGCTCTCCTACCTGCGGGCGGCCGTGTCGCAAGCGGCGTTCGCGACCATCGCCCTGGCCTTGTGGGCTCTTTTGCCCGCATAAGAAGTCGCCCGGAACTTTTCCCCGGCTCTATCCGACCCCCTTGGCCACGGAGCTACTACGGGGTGTCATACTGATCCACATGACGAGCGCGGCAGCCCCTTCGCACGCGGCCATCGCGAGCCGAGTTCACTCGCTCAACAGGCCCAACATGGTCAGTGTCGGAACCATTGTCTGGCTTTCCAGCGAGCTGATGTTCTTCGCAGGCCTTTTCGCCATGTACTTCGTGACCCGAGCGGGCCAGGCTCCCGCGCTGGACGGTCACAAGAACTGGCCGCCAGAACCGACGCACCTCAACCTCTTCTTGGCGATCCCGGTCACGACGGTCCTCATCCTGTCGTCGTTCACCTGCCAGTTCGGCGTGTTCGCCGCGGAGAAGGGCGACGTGTTCGGACTTCGCCGCTGGTACACCTTGACGTTGGTCATGGGCACGTTCTTCGTGCTCGGCCAGGGCTACGAGTACACGAACCTCTACAGCGAGGGCACACGCCTCGACTCCAGCGCGTACGGCTCGGTCTTCTTCATCACCACAGGCTTCCACGGGCTGCACGTCATCGGCGGCCTCGTTGCCTTCGTCTTGCTCCTGGCCCGGACCAAGATGAGCAAGTTCACCCCCGCCCAAGCGACGTCCGCGATCGTGGTGTCTTACTACTGGCACTTCGTCGACGTCGTCTGGATCGCACTGTTCGCCACGATTTACTTTGTGAAGTAGAGAAGTAGGAAGCACGAGTGAAACCCCTCTCCCGCCTGATAGGCGCCTCCCGACGCTCCGCCGAGGGCGGTGACGAGCAGCGCGCGCGCGGCAAGTTCCGCCGCCGCGCCCGCAGCGGAGCCGTTATTTTCTCCGGCTTGGTCGCCGCTGGCTTCGCCACCACCCTGCTGACCCCGCAGGCGCAGGTCGCGAGGGCCGACGAGAAAGACCTCTCGTTGATCCGGGACGGCAAGCAGCTGTACGAGACCTCCTGTATCACCTGCCACGGCGCGAACCTCGAAGGCGTCCAGAACCAGGGGCCCAGCCTCATCGGCGTCGGCAACGCGGCCGTCTACTTCCAGGTGTCCTCCGGCCGCATGCCCGCGGCCCGCAACGAGGCGCAGATCAAGCGCAAGCAGACCGACTGGGACGAGAAGCAGATCGAAGCGGTCAGCGCGTACGTCGAGTCGTTCGGCGAGGGCCCGTCGGTGGTCTACGAGAAGAACCCGGACGGGAGCTTCAAGCTCGACGCCGAGGGCAACAAGATCATCGCCCAGGAGTCGCTGCGCGGGAAGGACAAAGAGTCCATCGCCCGTGGCGGCGAGCTGTTCCGGATGAACTGCGCCTCCTGCCACAACTACACCGGACGGGGCGGCGCCCTTTCCTCCGGCAAGTTCGCCCCGGCTTTGGACGACCCGAACGAGCAGCAGATCTACACCGCCATGCTCACCGGCCCGCAGAACATGCCGAAGTTCTCCGACGGCCAGCTCTCCCCCGAGGCCAAAAAAGACATCATCGCTTACATCAAGTCCGCCACGGAGAGCAACTCCCAGGGCGGATACGACCTCGGCGGCCTCGGGCCGGTCTCTGAGGGCGCGGCCATGGCGTTCGTCGGCGTCGTCGCCCTCCTCGGCATCGCGATGTGGATTGGATCCCGCACATGAGCAACGCTCCACAAACACCCGACCCCACCCCCGAAGAGCTCGGGCAGATGAGCCGTGACGAGCTCGTCACCCTCGGCCTCGCCAAGGACGGCGTCCGCCTCCTGCACCGCGAGGAGCGTTGGGCCGTGCCCGGCACGAAGGCCGAGAAGCGGGCCGAGCGGCTCGTGGCCTTCTGGCTCCTCCTCGGCGGCTTCGCCGCCATCGCCCTGCTCGGAGTCTTCCTCTTCGGACACTGGGAGTACGCGGGCCCCGGCGAGTCCGGATACGCCGCGTACACCTGGGAGACGCCGCTCATCGGCATCACCCTGGGCGTGTCGATCCTCTCCATCGGCATCGGCGCGATCGTCTACACGAAGCGGTTCATCCCCGAGGAGATCGCCGTCCAGGACCGTCACGACGGCGGCTCCCAGCCGGTGGACAAGCTCACCTTCGCCGCGCTCTTGAGCGACTCGCTCCAGACCTCCACCATCTCCCGGCGCACGACGATCAAGCGGGCCCTGGTGTTCAGCGGCGGCTTGTTCGCGACCGGCGCGGGGGTGCTGTTCCTCGGCGGCATCATCAAGAACCCGTGGGCCAAGGGGAACGACTCGGACCTCTGGCACACCGGCTGGACCCCGCGCAAGGGCGAAGAGGGCAAGACGATCTACCTGCGCCGCTACACGCCGCAGGACATCTACTCGGTGCAGTTCGTCAAGCCCGAGGACCTCGCCTCCGGCGGCATGGAGACCGTCTTTCCGTGGCGCGAGTCCGACGGCAAGGGCGAGACCGAGGAGTCCCGAGAGCGGCTTTTCGAGTCGTTCCACGGGATCCGCAACCCGGTCATGCTCATCCGCCTGCGCCCGGAGGACGCGGCCCGCGTCGTCAAGCGCAAGGGCCAGGAGACCTTCAACTTCGGCGAGTACTACGCCTACACCAAGGTGTGCTCGCACGTCGGCTGCCCGACCTCGCTGTACGAGCAGCAGACCAACCGCATCCTCTGCCCCTGCCACCAGTCGCAGTTCGACGCCCTGCATTACGGGAAGCCGATCTTCGGCCCGGCGGCCCGGGCGCTCGCCCAGTTGCCCATCACTGTGAACGAAGAGGGCTACCTCGTCGCGAACGGCGACTACATCGAACCTGTCGGACCAGCGTTCTGGGAGCGTAGATCATGACCAGCACTGTCGATACCGTTGTGAACCCCGCTGTGAAGTTCCCCAAGCAGCTGGAAGAGGCGGACAAGCGCTACCACCTGTCTGCGGGCATGCGCCGCCAGATCAACAAGGTCTTCCCGACCCACTGGTCGTTCATGCTCGGCGAGATCGCCCTGTACAGCTTCGTCATCCTGATCCTCTCCGGGGTGTACCTCACGCTGTTCTTCAAGCCGTCGATGGCCGAGACCGTCTACCACGGCGTCTACCAGCCGCTCTCCGGCGTGCGGATGACCGAGGCGTTCGCCAGCACGCTCGACCTCTCCTTCGAGGTGCGCGGCGGCCTCTTCATGCGCCAGATCCACCACTGGGCCGCGCTCCTGTTCCTGGCCTCCATGCTCGTGCACATGATGCGCATCTTCTTCACCGGCGCGTTCCGCCGCCCGCGTGAGGCGAACTGGCTGATCGGCTGCGGCCTGTTCCTCATCTCGATGTTCGAGGGCTACTTCGGCTACGGCCTGCCGGACGACCTGCTCTCCGGCACCGGCATCCGCGCCGCCATGTCCGGCATCGTGCTTGGCCTGCCCGTCATCGGCACCTGGGTGCACTGGGGCCTGTACGGCGGCGACTTCCCCGGCGACGTCATCATCCCCCGCCTCTACATCCTGCACGTGCTCATCTTCCCCGGCATCATCATGGCGCTCATCGGCGTCCACCTGGCGCTGGTCTGGTACCAGAAGCACACCCAGTTCCCCGGCCCCGGACGCACCGAGAACAACGTCGTCGGCGTGCGCATCCTTCCGGTCTTCGCCCTGAAGGGCGGCGCGTTCTTCGCCCTGGTCTTCGGCGTGCTGGCGATCATGAGCGGTATCTTCCAGATCAACCCGGTCTGGACGCTGGGCCCCTACAACCCCGCACAGGTGTCCGCCGGCTCGCAGCCGGACTGGTACCTGGGCTGGACCGACGGCCTGCTGCGCATCTGGCCCGCCTGGGAGTTCTACGGCTTCGGCCACACCATCCCGCAGGCAGGGTTCGCCGCGCTGTTCCTCGGCGTCTTCATCACCCTCCTGGTCGCGTGGCCGTTCCTCGAGCAGAAGTTCACCGGCGACAAGGCGCACCACAACATCCTGCAACGCCCTCGGGACACCCCCGTCCGCACCGGTGTCGGCGCGATGATGTTCACCGTCTTCGTCCTCCTCACCGCGGCGTGCGGCAACGACATCCTCGCGCTGAAGTTCGACATCTCGCTGAACGCGACGACGTGGTTCTTCCGGATCGCTCTCGTGGTCGGGCCGATCATCGCCTACTACGCGACGTACCGGTTCTGCCTCGGCCTGCAGCGCAGCGACCGCGCGGTCCTCGAGCACGGCATCGAGACCGGCATCCTGCGCCGCCTCCCCCACGGCGAGTACATCGAGGTGCACCAGCCGCTCGGCCCGGTGGACGAGCACGGCCACGCTGTGCCGCTCGAGTACCAGGGCGCGGCCGTCCCGAAGAAGATGAACCAGCTGGGCAGCGCGGGCGCTCCCGGCAAGGGCTCCTTCTTCACGGCCGACCCGGCCTCCGAGAGCGAGGCTCTGGTCGCCGCGGAGCACGACTCCGAGCACCGCGCCCTTGAGGCCGTCCGCCAGCTCCAGGAGGAGAACGCCAACGGCCAGCACGCGCCTGCCGAGATCGGCGCAGGGCATAGCGAGCACTGATCCCCGCATCAACGGAAGGGGCCCCGGTCGAATTCGACCGGGG
>NZ_JBOFQF010000047.1:0-90612 GCF_051660745.1 Segniliparus sp.
CCCCCCCCCCCCCCCCCCCCCCCCCCCCCCACGGCGCGCGAGGCTCCACGGACAGCAGACCTGCGGCCAATGATGTCTTTACCTCGATGGCTACTACGTTGCCGACGCCAGAGGCGTCAAGGCGTGGTTGTTCTATGCGAACGTCAGCCGTATCAAGGACAAGTGCCCGGCTGTGTTCGCCGATGTCGTGGACAATCCCGACGCCCTCTAGAATGCCTAAGGCCACCGAATTCGAGGAGAGCAGATGACCCAGACCGGCGACGAGCAGATCGTCCGCACGATCGTCCACGTGATGCGCCACGGCGAGGTGCACAACCCGACGGGGGTGCTCTACGGCCGCCTGCCCGGCTTCTACCTCTCGGAGCGGGGCCAGCAGCAGGCGAAGAAAGTGGCCGAGCATCTGGCCGGGCGCGACATCAAGCGCCTTGTCGTCTCCCCGCTGCAGCGCGCGCAGGAGACCGCGAGGCCGATCTCCGAGACGCTCGGCCTTGAGATCGAGACCGAGGACGAGCTCATCGAGGCGGGCAACGTCTTCGAGGGCACCAACTTCGCCGAGGGCAAGGGCGTGCTGCTCAAGCCCCAGCACTGGTGGAAGCTGCGCAACCCCTTCAAGCCCTCCTGGGGCGAGCCGTACACGGAGATCCGCGACCGGATGGTCCGCGTGGCGACCTCCGTCCGCGACAGCGTCCGGGGCCACGAGGCGGTCATTGTGAGCCACCAGCTGCCGGTCTACACGCTGCGCCTGCACTACGAGGGCAAGGGCTTCTTCCACGACCCGCGCAAGCGCGAATGCGACCTCGCCTCGCTCACGAGCATCGTCTACGAGGGCGACGCGGTGGCGGAGATCAAGTACAGCGAGCCCAGCGCGGGGATATGAGGCAACTGTTCGTCGCGCTCGGTTGCGCGCTCGGTTGCGCGCTCGTCGCGCTCTCCAGCGCGGCGTGCGTGGTGCGCCAACCGTCCCCGAACGGGATCTTCTCCCCAGACGGGAAGCCCGAGCACTGGTACGACCCCGGCCACCGTCCGACGCTCACCGGGCCGGTCGCGGGGCCGGAGCTCGTGACCGACGCGCGCGTCTCCCTCGACGACCCGCAATTCGCCGGGAAGGCCGTGGTGCTCAACACCTGGGGGAGCTGGTGCGGTCCGTGCCGGAGCGAGACCCCCGCGCTCGAAGCCACCTACCAGGCGAAGAAAGACCAAGGCGTGGCGTTCCTCGGAGTCGACCTGCGGGAAGACTCCCGCGACAGCGCCAAAGACTATGTGCTCGACCGCAACGTGTCGTACCCGTCGATCTACGACCCGCCGGGACGCTCGCTTCTGGGCCTCTCGGCGCACGTCTCAACGAGCGCGGTCCCGACGACCGTGGTGCTCGACCGCGCGCACACGGTCGCGTGGGTGCATATCGGGGCCGTGAGCCAGACAGTGCTCGAGCCCGTGCTGGACAAGGTGCTCGCAGAATGAATGAGATGGCACAGTGAGCCTCGGCGCGACCTTCGAGCAGGCGGCCGCCTCGGGGCCGATCCTGTTGGCCTTGGGCGCGTGCGCGCTCGCAGGCCTGGTCTCGTTCGCGTCGCCATGCGTGCTGCCGCTCGTGCCGGGGTACGTGTCCTACCTCGCGGGCCTCGTCGGGGTGAGCGTGGACGGCACAGGAGCAGAGGGCGCAAAGCTGCGCGGCGCGGGGGCGAGGTCGAGAGCGGCGTTGGGAGCCGGGCTCTTCGTCCTGGGCTTCAGCCTGGTCTTCCTGTTGGAGACGGCGCTGGTCTTCGGCCTGGCAGACCAATTCGCCCTGCACCGCGAGACGCTTTCGCGGATCGGCGGCGCGGTGACGATCCTCCTCGCGCTGGTCTTCCTCGGCTGGCCGCCCATCCTGGGCAGGGAGGCCCGACTCGCGCCTCGGCCGGTGGCGCACCTCGGCGGGGCGCCGTTGCTCGGCGCGGTCTTCGCCCTCGGCTGGACCCCGTGCATCGGCCCGACGCTCGGCGTGGTCGTGTCCTCCGCGCTGGCGACGGACGGCGTCGACGCCGTCCGAGGCGCGGGGCTGGTCCTCGCCTACTGCCTCGGGCTCGGCGTGCCGTTCCTCCTCGTGGCGATCGGCTCCGCTGCCATGGCCAGCGCCACGAGCTGGCTGCGCGACCACGCCAGGGCCGTGCGGATCGTCGGCGCGGCGACGATGGCGCTCATCGGCCTGCTGCTCGTCACCGGGCAGTGGGACGCCGTCGTCGGGCAGCTGCGGTCCGGTATAGGGGCGGAGTACGTCTCGCCGATATGATCGCTCGCACCCTGGCGGCGATCTGCCGCGTTATCGGAGTCTCGCGCACCCCCACCGCCCATGTGCGCGTCGACTCCTGCTGCCTCGCATCTCATCCGCCAGGATCACGAGCATGATCTCCTTCCTCCGCAATAGCTGGCGGGCGCTGACCAGCATGCGGACCGCGCTCTTGCTCCTGTTCCTGCTCGCTGTGGCGGCCGTGCCTGGCGCGATCTTGCCGCAGAAGGACCTGAACATCGGCAAGGTCGACCGTTGGATCCAGGACCATCCCGGCGTCGGCCCATGGATGGACAAGCTCAAGTTCTTCGAGATCTTCGTCTCCCCGTGGTTCACCGCGATCTACGCGTTGCTCTTCGTCTCTTTGGTGGGGTGCCTCGCCCCCCGCCTGGTCGAGCAGTTCAAGCAGTTGCGCGCGCCCCTCACCGCGACCCCGCGCAACCTCTCCCGGCTCCCGCACCACGCCCGGCTGCGGCACGCCGGGGCGGAGAGCGCGCTGGCCCAGGTGCGGGCCGTGCTGCGCGGCTGGCGCCACGAGGTCCGCGAGACGGCGGAGGGCTGGGAGCTGTCCGCCGAGCGGGGCTTCCTCCACGAGGCGGGCAACCTGCTCTTCCACTTCGCCCTGCTCGGGATCCTCGTCGCGATCGCGCTCGGCAGGCTGTGGGGCTACGAAGGCACCCGGACGTTGATCGCGGGCGACAACGAGGCGGGTTTCTGCAACACGTCGACCTCGGTCTACGACTCGTTCCGGGGCGGACTGCTCGAAGACGGCACCGACCTCGACCCGTTCTGCCTCCAAGCCAGGAGCTTCCACGAGAAGTTCCTCGCGAACGGCCAGCCGGACGACTTCCAGTCGGATGTCGCCTACCAGCTGCCTGCGGACTTCGCGGGCGGGGGCTGGCACGGCTACCAGCTCAAGGTGAACCATCCGCTCCGGGTGGAGGGCCTGCGGGTCTACCTCATGGGCCACGGCTACGCGCCAACGTTCACCGTCACCTGGCCAGGCGGCCCGGACGGGCAGCGCCGGACCGAGACCGTGCCGTTCATCCCGCAGGACGGGGCCACGTTCCTCTCCAGCGGCGCCGCGCGGTTCGACCCGCCAGCGGGCATGTGGCCCGATCTCGGGGAGCGGGACAAGCACGGCGTCGCGCTCGAAGGGCTCTTCGCGCCGAGCGCCGGGCTGCACGGGACGCTGTTGACCTCGCTCTCGCCCGAGCTCACCGATCCGGGCGTGGCGATCGACGTGTACGAGGGCGACACGGGCCTCAATTCCGGGCGTCCCCAGTCTGCGACCGCGCTCGACCATCGGCTGGTCGAGTCGGGCAAGCTTGTCCGGCAAGCGCGCAAGAACCTCATGGCGGGGGAGTCCGTGACGTTGCCGGACGGGGTGGTCGTCCGGTTCGACGGCGTGCAGCAGTGGGTGTCGTTGCAGGTGTCCAAGGACCCGGCGCAGCTGTGGGTGCTGCTCTTCGCGCTGACGATGGTGTCCGGCCTTGTGGGCTCGCTCGTCGTTCGCCGCAGGCGCGTCTGGGCCAGGTTCGAGGCAGGGACGCTAGAGCTGGGCGGACTGGCGCGCACCGACCAGGCGGGCTGGCACGGCGAGTTCGACGAGCTGGTCAGAAGGATCGAGCAGAGGCTGCGAGAAAGCGCGGCAGGGCCGACTCAGGCGTGACGCTCTACTACGTGCGGTAGTCTGAGTAGCTATGAGAAGGAGCGCCCCATGCCGGTGAACGAAACGCTGGCCGGGTACGCCGGAGTCGCCTTCGGCGCTGCCCTCACCTGCTACGTGGTGGCGTTCGTCGCGTTGCTTTTCGAGTGGGCGCGGGCGGTCAAAGAACAGCCCGCCGAAAAGGAGCTCGTCGCCGTCGGCGCTGCGCAGAAGCCCGGCGTGGTGAGCGCGCCGAACCAGGGCGCGACCCGGACGGCGGGGGAGCGGGCAGGCCGGGCGGGGTTCGCCGCGATGATCCTCGGCTGGGTGTGCCACGTCTTTGTGCTGCTGTTGCGCGGATTCGCGGCGGGCAGGCCCCCATGGGGGAACATGTTCGAGTACATCACCCTCGCCACAGCGGCGGGCCTCTTGGCGGCGATGGTCCTCCTGCGCTCGGACGCGACCAGGCGGGGCCTCGTCTTCGCGCTCGGCCCTGCGGTGGTGCTCATGTACATCGCCGGGAAGTGGCTCTACACCCCGACCGCGCCGGTCGTGCCAGCGCTGAAGTCGTACTGGCTCGCCATCCACGTCTCTATCATCTCCACGGCGACCGGGGTGTTCCTCGTCTCCGGGGTCGCCAGCGCGCTGTACCTGGCCCGCGAGCGGTTCAAAGACACGGCATGGGGCTCTCGCCTGCCGCAGGGGGAGGTGCTGGACCGAGTCGCCTACCAGGCGGCGGTGTTCGCGTTCCCGCTGTTCGGGATCGGCGTCATCTGCGGCGCGATCTGGGCGGAGTCCGCATGGGGCAGGTTCTGGGGCTGGGACCCCAAGGAGACCGTCTCGTTCGTGGTCTGGGTGATCTACGCGGCGTACCTGCACGCGCGGGCGACAGCAGGCTGGAAAGAGCAGCGGGCGGCGTTGATCAACCTCGTCGGCTTCGGCATGCTGATTTTCAATCTCTTCTACGTGAACCTGGTGCAGTCCGGGCTGCACAGCTACACGGGCCTGAACTGAGCCGAGCTCGCTCCTAGGCCGCTACTCCTGGTCGCGCTGGATGCGGTTGCGCAAATCCAGCAAGAAGTCGGGGTCGTCGTCGGGAGCGAGCACTCTGCGCTGCTGCGCCGGGCGTGCCCGCCACAGCAGCACCACGACCACAGCGATCGCCAACGCGGCTATGAGGTACGCCATGTCTTCCAGAATAGCCCGTTCACCCGCTGTTCGCGTCGGCTCCCCTTTTTGAACTACGCTGTGTGACATGTCGGACCCCACCACTGGCCCTGCTGCTTCGGGCAAAGGCCGTTTCGCCGCGAGCGTCGCCGGATACCTGCTGATGCGCTTCGCGCTCCTCGTCGTCGTCGCCGCATTGGTCTACGGGATCGGCAGGCTCATCGGCGTTGAGGTGCCAGTGATTGTCGCGCTCCTCTTCTCGGGCGTCGCCTCGATGCCGCTGTCCTGGCTCCTGTTCAACCGGTACAGCGCGAAAGTCGGCTCCGGCATGGCGGAGGCGGACGCGCATCGCCGCTCGGAGCGCGCCACGCTGCGCGCCCAGCTCGCGGGGGAAGGCCAGTCCAAGGACGGCTCGAAGGACTCGTGAGGCGAGCCGCTACTTCACGAGGGTGAACTGGATAACGTCGTTGAAGCCGAGCTTGAAGCTCTCCGAGCTGCCGGTGAGATACCGGATGTAGCGGTCGTAGACCACTTGTCCGCCGATGGCGAGCGCCTCGTCTTTATGGGCTTCGAGGTTCGCCACCCAGATGTCGAGGGTGCGGGCGTAGTGCGGCTGGAGGGGCTGCTCGCGTTCGAGGGCGAAACCGGCCTTCGCGGAGAGCTCGCGGACGTCCCTCGGGTTGGGGAGCTGGCCGCCGGGGAAGATCTCTTTCGCGATGAACAGGGCGAAGCGCAGCCGTTCTGAGCTGTAGTAGAGGCCTTTGGCGGCGAGCTCGTCCATGTCCTCAAGGGTGATGGTGTGCAGGAGCATGCGCCCGTCGGCGGGCAGCAGCCGGTGGGTCTTCTCGAAGAACGCGGTGTGGCGCTCTTTGCGGAAGTGCTCGAAGGCGCCGATGGAGACGATACGGTCGACGGGCTGGTCGAACTCCTCCCAGCCTTGCAGGCGGACTTCGGCAGTGCGGCCGTTGGGGTTGGGGAGCTTGGCGAGCTCGTTGTTGACATGCGCGTGCTGGTTCTTGCTCAACGTGAGGCCGATGACGTTCACGTCGTATTTGGCCAGGGCCCGTTTGATGGCGGTGCCCCAGCCGCAGCCGATGTCGAGGAGGGTCATGCCGGGCTTGAGGTCCAGCTTGCCGAGGGCGAGGTCGACCTTCGCGAGCTGCGCCTCTTCGAGGGTCATGCCGTCGCGCTCGAAGTACGCGCAGCTGTACGTGCGCGTCGGGTCGAGGAACAGCGCGTAGAAGTCGTCCGAGAGGTCGTAGTGCGATTGCACGTCCGCATAGAACGGTTCGAGGTCAGTCTGTGCCACGTTGCACCTTGACTTTCGCGCCTCGCTCAAGCAGGGGAGGCGTGCCTGGAGCTGCGGGGATTTGCGCTCATGTGAAGGCTAACACACCCATGCGCGGAACGCTAGGAAACGCGTGCGACTACTTCACGAGCGTGAACTGCATGACGTCGATGCTGCCGTCCCAGAAGCCGACGGCGCAGCCGTTGAGGTAGCGGATGTAGGTGTCGTAGACCTCTTGGCCGCTGATCGCCACGGCTTTCTCCCGCTTCTCGGCCAGGGACCAAGACCAATGGTCGAGGGTGCGGGCGTAGTTGATGTTCAGAGAGTGCTCGCGCTCGAGGGAGAAGCCGGCCTTCGCGGAGAGCTCGTGCACCTTCTTCGGGTTGGGGAGCTGGCCGCCGGGGAAAATCCGTTTCGCGATGAACAGGCCGAAGCGCAGCCGCTCGGAGGTGGGGTTGATGCCCTTCGCGGCGAGCTCGTAGAGGTCGAACGAGACGATGGTGTGCAGGAGCATGCGCCCGTCGGCGGGCAGCAGCCGGTAGGTCTTCTCGAAGAACGCGTCGTGGCGCTCGCGGCGGAAGTGCTCGAAGGCTCCGATGGAGACGATGCGGTCGACGGGCTGCTCGAACTCCTCCCAGCCTTGCAGTCGGACTTCGGCGGTGCGGCCGTTGGGGTTGGGGAGCTTGGCGAGCTCCTCGGTGACGTGGGCGTGCTGGTTCTTGCTGAGGGTCAGGCCGATGACGTTCACGTCGTATTTGGTCAGCGCGCGCTTGAGCACCCCGCCCCAGCCGCAGCCGACATCGAGGAGGGTCATGCCGGGCTTGAGGTCCAGCTTGCCGAGGGCGAGGTCGATCTTCGCGAGCTGGGCCTGTTCGAGGGTCATGTCCTGGCGCTCGAAGTACGCGCAGCTGTACGTGCGCGTCGGGTCGAGGAACAGGGCGTAGAAGTCGTCCGAGAGATCGTAGTGCGACTGCACGTCTTCGTAGAAGGGCTTCAAGTCAGACATTCGGGGGCCTTCGCCTGCCACACGGTTGAGGGGTGGCATTTCCTCGGCTCCGACCACAGCGTCCAAGCCTTTCAGAAGGCTACAACATCGTGTGCGATGTTCTGTGCGTGACGCGCGATACGTGTGGCGCGCGCAGCGCGGGCTAGCCGAGGAACAGCGCGGCGGAGGCGATGGCGGACCAGGCCAGCATGCTCAAGTTCGTGGCGCCGAGGACTGCGACGAGCGTGGGCCCCTCTGCTCCCCGGCGCACCGCCATGGCGGGGCCGACGAGGAGCAGGGCGGCGGCGAGGGACAAGATCGCCATGGGCTGGCGCGCGGCGAGCGCGGCGGAGACCAGGAAGGGCGCGACGGCCAGCCCCAAGTACAGGTACCGCGTCCGGGCCTGGCCGAGCCGGACCGCCAGCGTGCGTTTCCCGCTCTGGGAGTCCCCTTCGATGTCGCGGAGGTTGTTCACCGCCAGCACGGCAGCCGAGAACGCCCCGGCGCCGACGGCGCAGAGCACGCCTGTCGTGTCGATCGTGCCCGATTGGGAGAGCTCGGTGCCGAGCACGGCGGCGAGCCCGAAGCAGAGGAACGCGGCGACTTCGCCGAACCCCTGGTAGCCGTAGGGGTTGGAGCCTCCGGTGTAGAACCAGGCGGCGAGCAGGCAGCAAGCGCCAAGGGCCACAAGCCACCACGTGCTGGTCGCGGCGAGGGCAATGCCCGCCGCGCAGGCGACGGCGAAGCTCAGGACGGCGGCCCGCAGCACCGCCTTCGGGCTCGCGGCGCGCGAGCCGACCAGGCGCATCGGCCCGACCCGGTTGTCGTCGGTGCCCCGGACGCCGTCCGAGTAGTCGTTGGCGTAGTTCACTCCGACGATGAACCCGACGGAGACGACGAGCGCCAGCAATGCCTTCCACCAGACGAACCCGCCGAGCGCCGCGGCGGCTCCCGAGCCGAGCAGCACCGGGGCGACAGCGTTCGGGAAAGTGCGCGGGCGGGCTCCTTGCGCCCACTGCCTGAGTGTTGCCATGGGCCGATCATTCCCTATTCATTAGGCGAAAGCGCTCTCGCCCCGGTAGACTTTCGCCTAGTGAGCTCAGAATCTCCGGCGGACGTCACCTTCGCCGACCTCGAATTGCATCCAGCGGTGTTGAAAGCGGTGCAAGAAGTCGGCTATGAGACGCCTTCGCCGATCCAAGCCCAGACCATCCCGGCCCTGCTCGACGGACACGATGTCGTCGGCCTCGCGGCCACCGGCACCGGGAAGACGGCGGCCTTCGCCTTGCCCGTCCTCTCGCGGATCGACCCGAAGCTGCGCAGGCCGCAGGCGCTGGTCCTCGCGCCGACGCGCGAGCTCGCGCTGCAAGTGTCCGAGGCCTTCGGCCGCTACGCATCGAAGTTGCCGCAGGTCTCCGTGGTCTGCATTTACGGCGGCGGCTCGTACCCGGTGCAGCTGCAGGCGCTGGGCCGGGGCGCGCAGGTGGTGGTCGGCACCCCGGGGCGCGTGGTGGACCACCTCGAACGCGGGACCCTCAAGCTCGACGGGCTGAAGTTCCTCGTGCTCGACGAGGCCGACGAGATGCTCAAAATGGGCTTCCAGGAGGACGTGGAGCGGGTGCTCGCCTCTGCCTCGGAGGACAAGCAGGTGGCGCTTTTCTCGGCGACGATGCCGGGCGCGATCCGCAAGATCTCCAAGACATACCTGCGCAACCCCGTCGAGGTGACCGTCAAGTCCGCGACGACGACTTCGGAGAACATCGAGCAGCGGTACACGCTGGTCGCGCACCATCGCAAGCTGGACCTCTTGACCCGGATCCTGGAGGTCGAGCCGTTCTCGGCGATGATCGTCTTCGTCCGCACCAAGCAGGCGACCGAAGAGCTCGCCGAGCGGTTGCGCTCGCGGGGCTTCACGGCCCGCCCGCTCAACGGCGACATCGCGCAGTCGGCGCGCGAGCGCACCGTGTCCGCGCTGCGCGAGGGGAAGATCGACATCCTGGTGGCGACGGACGTCGCGGCCCGAGGCCTCGACGTCGAGCGGATCAGCCACGTCTTCAACTACGACGCGCCGCATGACACAGAGTCGTACGTGCACCGCATCGGGCGGACCGGCCGGGCGGGCCGCACGGGGGTCTCGTACCTCTTCGTCACCCCCCGCGAGCGCTCCATGATCAATGCGATCGAGCGGGCGACCCGCCAACCCCTCGCCGAAGCTCCGCTGCCGACGGTGGCGGACGTGAACGCGGGCCGGATCGCGAAGTTCCGGGACTCGATCACCGAGGCGTTGTCCCTGCCGGGGGTGGAGCAGTTCCGCAGGCTCGTCGAGGACTACGAGCGCGAGAACGACGTGCCGATGGCCGACATCGCCGCCGCGCTCGCGGCGCAGACCCGCAGCGGGGAGGAATTCCTGCTCAGCGAGGACCAGGAGGACTTCCAGCCGAAGAAGGGGCCCAGGGGCGAATACCGCGACGACCGGGGCGGTCGAGAAAGCCGTGGCGGCGGCCAGGACGGCCGCAGGTCCGGCTTCCACAAGCGGGGCCCCGGCGGCTTCGGGAGCCGCTCGGAGGGTTTCTCCTCCGGCGGGTCCGGGCGGCGCGACTTCGGCGGCCGCCGCGAGCAGCGCGGCGGCTGGGAACCGCGCAGCGGCGGCGGCGAGTCGCGCGGCGGTTGGGAGCCTCGGGGCGGCGGCGACAAGGGCGGACGCAAGGGCGGCGGTCCCCGCCGAAGCGGTTGGTGAGCTAGCCGCCGCGCCCTAGAAAGGGCATCCGGCGGCTTTGCGGGCCCTGCGGGCGTGTTTGTCGTTGGCGGTGAAGTCGTCGAGCTCTCGCTCGCGCATCGTGTTCACGATCCGTTGGTGTTTGCGCGCGTGGTAGGCGAGCGGCGCGAATGTGGCGCGCTCTGGAAGGACGCGGTGCGCGGCGCGGATCAGCCTGCCGAGCAGCTGCAGCTGCCGCTCGTCCCGCGCGCTCCACTCGATTTCGAGGATCGTCCGGATCTGCGGCGGCATCACCCCGGCGTAGAGCAGGCGCAAGACGTGCATGCCTGTCTTCGCGACCGGCTTGGCCAGCGGCCACAGCGCCGAGGGGATCTGCGGGGGCTTGCGGAGGCTCGTCCGGAAGTTGTGCACGATGTTCCTCGCCACCGTGGTGTTCTCCAGCGCTTGGCCCGTCATCCGGTCGAGGTAGCGCGCGAATTCGGCACGGGTCGCGGGGAATTCGTTCTCGGGCACTTGGAGGCAGCGGGCGATGGTCCGGATCTCCTGGAAGAGCTGTTCTTCCTCGGCTTCGTCGTACCGGCGGCCGAGCAAGAGGGGAGCCGCCCACACGCTGGACACGAACGCGGTGGCGACCACCCAGCCGTACGCCTCCGGGTTGAGGGCGCTGATGTGCTTGCCCTTCGCGTCGGCCATCTGCAGGGGCCGGTGCATCTCGCGTAGCCAGTAGCCCTGCTCGATCGCGGCTTTGCCGCCGTAGAACCATTGCAGCACGGCGTCGAAAGAGCGCACGCCGCGTCCGGCCGGGTCGGTGTCGTAGACCGAGTAGCGGTCCACCACCGCGCCGATCACCGGGTGCATCGTCTGGAGGATGAAAGCCGCGCTGTTGACCGGCAGTCCCACCCATCGTCCCGCGACGTCTCCCATGAGGCCCAAGGGGTCCACGAGGTCTGGCACTGGCTGGACCCAGTTTTGCCGCTCGCTCTCGGCGGCCGGTCGGTCCTGGTCGAAGACGGCGGTCATAGTTGCTCCTCGGTGCGTTCGGGCTGCGATGTCATGTTAGTAATAGGATATGTTCGTAACATACCAGGTTACAAGAGCGCAGTTTGAGAGATGGGCGTCACGTATGTGGCGCGGAACTCTTTTTGACCAGAAAATCAAGTGTTGCCCAGCACATTTGCAAAACGATGTGAGTGTAAGCTCTCTTCTGCCTCGTACCCCGCCGACCAAACCGAGAAGGGAAAGCTGTGACCACAGTCCTGCGTCACGACGACCACCAGAACAACGCGGTGCTCGACCCTGACCGCCAGCCATTGCGCTCCAGCCACAACACGTGGGCTGCGAGCGTCGCCCGGCACGCCCAGATGCGCCCCGGCTCGGCAGCCTTCCGCTTCCAGGGCGCGACCACGACGTGGGCCGAGGCCGAAGACAGGACGAGCAGGCTCGCGGAGCGCCTGCGGCAGGGCGGCGTCGGCGTCGGCGACCGGGTTTTGGTGCTGATGCTCAACCGGCCGGAGTACATCGAGACGGCGATCGCGGTGGGCAGGCTCGGCGCGATCTCTGTGCCGGTGAACTTCCGGCTCGCCCCGGCCGAGGTGGCGTTCATCGCCCGCGACAGCGGCGCCCGCGCGATCGTCACCGACGTCGTCCTGGCGCAGTTGGCGCGCGCCGTGGTCGCAGAAGTCCCCGAGCTGTCGTTCGCGATCGGCGTGGGGGTCGAGGCGGGCGACGGCCTCGTGCCGTACGCCGAGGCCGTGGCGGGCGGCAGGCTGGAGCACGAGCGGGCGACGGCGGACGACGAGCCCGCGTTCATCATGTACACCTCGGGCACCACGGGCAAGCCGAAAGGCGCCGTGCTGACCCACGCCAACCTGCACGGCCAGGCCTTGACGTCCATCTGCGCCTTCCAATCCCGCGCGGAGGAGGAGGTCGCGTTCGTCGCGGCGCCGATGTTCCACATCGCGGGCCTGGGGAGCATCGGCCCCGACCTGGTGCTCGGCTTCCCGACCGTGATCCATCCGACCGGCGGATTCGACCCGGCCCAGGTCCTGGACTCCCTCTCGGCGGAAAAGATCACGACGACATTCTTCGTCCCGACCCAGTGGCAGGCGCTCTGCGCGGAGCAACGCGCCAGGCCGAGGGAGCTGAGCCTTCGGATCATCTCGTGGGGCGCCGCTCCGGCTTCGGACGAGCTCCTGCGCGAGATGGCCGAGGTCTTCCCGGACGCGGACAACGTCGCGGTGTTCGGCCAGACCGAGATGTCGCCGATCACCTGCGTCCTTGAGGGCAAAGACGCGATCCGCAAGCTCGGCTCGGTCGGCAAGGTCATCCGGACCTTGGAGGCGCGAGTGGTGGACGACGAGATGAACGACGTGCCGCAGGGCGAGATCGGCGAGATCGTCTACCGGGGACCCACGATGATGCGCGAGTACTGGAACAACCCGAGGGCGACGGCAGAGTCGTTCGAGGGCGGCTGGTTCCACTCCGGCGACCTCGTGCGCGTGGACGAGGACGGGTTCGTCTTCGTCGTCGACCGCAAGAAGGACATGATCATCTCCGGCGGCGAGAACATCTACTGCGTCGAGGTGGAGAACGTGCTCAGCGGGCACCCGCAGGTGGCCGAGGCCGCAGTCGTCGGCCGGGCGCACGAGAAATGGGGCGAGGTGGTCGTCGCGGTGATCGCCCCGCTCCCCGGCGCGGGCGCCGAGGCGCTCACCGCTGCGGGGCTCTCCGCCTGGCTGGACGACAAGCTCGCGCGCTACAAGCACCCGAAAGACGTCGTGATCGTCCCCGCGCTCCCGCGCAACGCCAGCGGCAAGGTGGCCAAGGGCGACTTGCGCGCCCAGGTCGGCTGAGGCGGGCGAGCCCAGGACTGCGCGATCAGCTCTGCGGCCTGCGGGCCCATTCTGGCGCGTGCTCGGGCAACGGGCCGATGGCGATGAAATAGCCGGGGACGACCTGGAGCGCGGGGAAGCGCGTGATCACCCGCAACACGAACGGCTTGGGCTTGTTCGGGTCTGGCGGCGCGGTCGGCTTCGGCGCGCCGATCTTCGAGAACAAGGCTCGGTGCGCGAACTGCTGGAAGCCTTGGACCACGGCGGTGGGGAAGAGGCGGCGCCTGCGCACTTTGGCGAGCTCTTGGCCGGAGACGGGCGGGCCGCCCGCTTGCGCCCGCTTGAGCGGCTCGGCCAAGATCCGCGCCGCCGCCACGCCGTCTTGCACCGCGAGGTTGATCCCGACCCCGCCGACCGGGGACATCGCGTGCGCGGCGTCGCCGATGGCGAGCAGGCCCGGCACATGCCAATGCCCGGGCAGCCGGTTGAGCTGGACGTCGAGCAGCTTCGCCTCGTCGAGGCTCGTCACCGTGCTCATCCGGTCGGCGAGCCAGGGCACGAGCGCCCCGACCCGCTCCCGGAACTTCTCCACGCCTTCTGCGCGCAGCGCGCCATCGGCGCCTTTCTGGATGAGGTAGGCGATCTGGTAGTAGTCGCCCCGGTCGATGATCGCCATGCCTTGCCCGTTCGAGAACCGGCCCGTCACCCCCGCGACATCGATCCCCTCGACCCTGGGCACGCGGAACCACCACACGTCGATCGGGGCGCCGAAGGACTTCGGGGAGAGGCCTGCCGCCGTCCGCAGCGTCGAGACGCGTCCGTCGGCGGCCACGACGAGCGCCGCTCGCAGCTCGCCGGGCACGCCGTCGCGGCGGTAGGCGATCCCCGCGACCCGGCCGTCCTCCATGATGGTCCCGGTCGCCTCGGCTTTCATCCAGAGGCGGAACGAGGGCTCTTGCTCTCCGGCTTCCGCGATGAGCTTCAAGAAATCCCATTGGGGGATGAAGGCGATGTGCTTGTGCGGTCCGGGCAGCCGGCGCAACGCGCCGAGCGGGGTCGGCCCGGAGTCCAAGATGAACTGCGCCGAGTCGATGAACCGCGCGTTGAGCTTTTTGAACTTCTCCCCGAGGCCCAGCTCGTCGAGCAGCGTCAAGGTGCTGGCATGCACCGTGTCGCCCCGGAAGTCGCGCAAGAAATCGCCGTGCTTCTCAAGGACGACGACATCGACCCCGGCCCTGGCGAGCAAGAGCCCGAGGATCATCCCCGCAGGGCCGCCGCCGACGATCGCGCAGGTCGTCGTGTTTGTGGTTGCCTCGGCCATGGCGGTTCCTTCCTCTTGGATCCGAGCTTAGCCTTCGCCCCGCCTTCACCCGGAGAAACGCGGCAGGTGCAGTACAATTGCCCGTCAATCGGCGAGACAGGGGACGAGAGGAGCGCGAGATATGGCCCGTCGGGGAACGGCGCTGCCGCTCGCGCTGCTCGCCGTGGGGACAGCGGTGCTGGCGGGCTGCGAGCGGCCTGTTCCGGCGAGCGGGGCGGCTGCCGCGAGCATCGATCGCACAGGCCCCTCGGCCTCGGCGGTCCGGCTTGCGCCCGGGCAGCTCGCCATGCGCCCGGACGGCGAGCTGTTCGCGCTGCTGCCGACGCAGGAGGACTTCCCGGCGGACGCGTTTTTGACCCCGAGCCCCGCAGACTCGGGCGGGGCGCAGCAGTCTGCGGAGCGCAAGCTTCCGGAGACGGACCCGCCAGGCTGCGCGGCTGGCAATCCGGCAGGGTTGCGGGCGAGCAGCGTGGCCGCATCATTGGCCTCGGAGGAGGCGGGCAAGCGCGCCGTGGCGCTGTCCATCGGGAAGCTGACGGCGGGCCAGGACGAAACGCGGACGGTCAAAGACTGGGTCGCCCGGTGCGGGCATTACCGCACCCAGCCGAGCTTCGGCGGGGTCGAGGGCGACGAGGCGGTGACGCTGGTCCCGCAAGACTCCCCGGACCTCGGGCTCGACGAGATTGTCTCCTACGAGCAGCGCACCACGGGAAGGGTCCGGACCACCGGCAGCGACCAAGAGACGGACGTGGACGAGCGTGTCGTCACCGTGTTCGGCCAGCTTCGCGGCGTGTTCGTCTCGGTCTCATGGCTCGACGACCAAGACCGCGATCTCGCGGCGCGGCTGTTCGAGGGCCTTGTCGACCGTGTTCGCTCCGCCTAGCCAGACGGATTGCTCACGCGAGGTATTTCTTGAGCCAGAAGACCAGCTGCTGCCACGCGTCGTTGGCCGCGACGGGGACGTAGCGGGGGCCGGTGTCGTTGAAGAAGGCGTGGTTGGCGTTGCGCTCCACCACGATCGCATGGGCGAGCCCTGCCGCTTTGAGCGAGTTCTCCGCCGCCGCGCGGCTCGCGTTGACCCGTGCGTCCTGCTCGCCGTAAAAGGCGATCACCGCCGCGCCGCTCCCTCGGAAGTCCACGAGCGCGTCGGGCGGCCCCTCCTCGTGCAGCGGCCCGTAGAACGGGGCGCCGACGGCGACCCTCGGGTCTTTCGTCAGCAGCAGCTGCCAGGTCAGGCCGCCGCCGAAGCAGAAGCCCATGACCGCGAGCTTCTTGCCAGGCTCGCGCCGGGCAAGCTCGTCGAGGCCGGATTTCAGGTCCTCGGCGAACCGCTCGGACGATGCGGCCATCAGCGCTTTGGTCGCCTCGTCCTGGCTCGCGAACGCCGAGGTGCCGCCCTCCTCGGACAACAGGTCGATGGCGAGCGCCGAGAAACCAACCCCCGCGAGGCGGCCGGGGATGGTCTTGATGTGGTCGGTGAGGCCTCGGTTCTCGTGGATCACCAGCACGGCGCCTTGCGCGTTCGGAGCCTCCGACCACGCGCCGAGCAGCTCGCCCCGAGCGCCGGGGAAGGCAATGGGCTCCACCGCGAGCGCGTCCTGCGCGCCAGGCGGGGGCGCCGAGGGGGATGCGGCGGTCGCAGGGACGCCCGCCCGCTCGCTCTCGTGGGCAGACTGGCGGCCTGCGGGCGCGCAGGCGGCGATGAGCGCGGCGGCCGCGGCGGCGGAGAGGCCCAATCCGGTCAGCCTCCCGAGGGCCTCGCGGCGAGAGAGAACACCTTCCGCGCAATCGGTGGCGATTTCTTCGGCGATGTACTTCTGGAACATCACCCCATCCTATGCAGAGGACGTGATGCGTGGCGCTGGAAACCAGCCAGAGCAAAGACCCATGCGGGCCGGGCGCTAGAGGCCGCGCTTGGCCTGCGCCACGCCGATCAACGCCGAGGCCGTGCCGTCGAGCGTGATGTTGGCGGGCTCGCGCCCGAACGCGAAGAGCAAGAGCTCCTCGACTTCGCCGATGACGGACACCGGCTCGCCGCCGCTGCCGCCCCGCGCCACGGTCTCGCCCTGCGGCGTCACGAGCGAGACATCGCCCGGGGTTCTTTTCAACGAGACCGAGCCAAGGGTCCGCAACGGGCGGACGAGCGCTTTGCGCAGCCCCTGGCTGATCGTCCGGGGCTGGAAGCCGGGCTGCGCCCGCGCGATGTCCTCGGTGTGGACGAACATCTCGACCAAGTTCGCGGAGCGGTCGACCAGCGCGAACGGGGAGTACCACGCGGGGCCCGAGGCGACGGTGTCGAGCAGCGTCTCCCAGTCGCGGGCCACGACGCGCAGCCGCAGGCGCTCGCTGTGCGCGGCGAGCTTTGGCACGAAGATCCCGGCGGTCGCGTCGACGCGCAGCGACTCGCGCAGGACGAGATGCGCGAGGAGGTCGCGAACAGTCCAGCCTTCGCAGAGGGTCGGCGCGTCCGGGCCTGCCGCGCGCGCCGCGCTCACCAAGGCCGCTCGTTCGTTCTGGGAGAAAGTCATGCGGCCAGTCTAAGACGGGCGGGAAGAGCGCGGAGGCCGTGGCCGAGATTGGTACAGTGAGATGATCAGTTTCGTCTTGCGAGCGTCAGGAGAGGCCGATGCCGAAGTTCTTGCTGCTGCGGGGACTCAGTCGGGAGAGCCGCCACTGGGAAGATTTCCCCGAGCTGCTCGAAAGCAGGCTCGGGGCGACCACGACAAGCGTGGACGCCCCTGGGTTCGGCTCGGAGCACCGCCGAGTCTCGCCGCGCACGATCGCGGGCATCACCGACGACATCAGAGAGCGGTTCGGCCAAGGCGGCGCGGACTGGACGTTCGTGGGGATCTCGCTCGGCGGCATGGTGGCGCTGGACTGGTGCGCCCGCTACCCCGAGGACTTCGGCCGCGTCGTGATCATCAACTCCAGCACTGCCGCGACGCCGCTCTTCCGCCGTTTCTCGCCCGCCGCGCTTCCCGACATCGCGCTGGGGCGGTTCAAATCCGACGTCGAGGCGGAGCTGGCGATCCTGGCGATGTCGGCGAACCATCCCGAGATCGACCGGACCGACCTCGCCGAGCGGTGGGCGGGCTATCTCGCCGAGCAGCGCCCGTCCAGCACCAGCCTGGCCAACCAGATCATCGCCGCCGCCCTTTTCCCCATGCCGAAGCAGGTGAGCACGCCCGCGCTGGTGCTCGCTGCTCGACAGGACCGGATGGTCTCGGCCTCCTCGTCCGAGACCATCGCGGCGCGGCTTGGAGCCCCGATCCGCTACCACGAGACGGCAGGGCACGACCTGACCCTGGACGACGGCCCGTGGGTCGTGGACCAGATCGCGGCCTGGCTCGGGAACCCTGCGGACGAAAAGGCCTCGTTATGACTTCTGCCGGGCAGGGGCTCCCGTTCTCCTCCGACGCCGAGGCCATCGTCTGGTGCGCGCGACTGCGCAGCGACACCTTGCGCACAGACGTGCTGGGCAGGGCAGGCCTGCGTCGCCGGAACGAGGCGTTCGCCGAGCTGTCCAGGGTCTTCCAAGCCGCGCCCGCCCCGAAGCCGTTCGACGGGAACACGGACATCGGCCTTGTGGCGGCCCCGCTGGGCCCGCCGGTGGACGCGGTGGTCCGCCTCTTCTTCAACACCGGGTTCTGGCTGCACAAGAAGTTCGACGCGAGCGAGCGCCGGGGGATCAACGGCTTCCCGAGATGGTTCCGCCCGCTCGCCCCGCTCGTCTTCCCCCGGGGCGGCTTCTTCGCGGACGGGGGCGGGCTCTGGGGCGTGCGCTTCTCGAACGAGCTGGCGCAGAGCCTCGCCTTCCCCGGCAAAGAGGTGTTCACCATCGATTACCGGGACCCCGGGACGACGCTCGTGATGCGTCCTGCCGTCGACGAGGCCGTGCAGATCTCGCCGAACGTGTCGCTGTGCCTCGGGCTCGCGGTCGTCGCAGGGCGGCCCGTCAAGCTGCTGTGGTTCACATTGACCCGCGCGTGAGCCCCCTCGCCCCCGGTCCCGCGCTCGTCCCCGAGCTGCTGGTCGCCGACACGCGCAGAAGCATCGAGTTCTGGTGCGGGCTCTGCGGGTTCGCGGTCGACTACCAGCGCCCAGAAGAGGGCTTCGCGTACCTCTCGCTCGGCGCCGCGCACATCATGCTCGAGCAGGTCGGCTTCGGCAGGAACTGGATCACCGCGCGCCTGGAGCCGCCATTCGGGCGAGGAGTCAACTTCCAAGTCGGCGTCCCGGCTGTCGACCCGATCCTCTCGGCGCTCCACCGGGCAGGCTATCCGCTGTTCATGCCGCCTGAGACGAAGTGGTACCGCGTCGGCGGCCACGAGGAAGCAGGCGTGCGGCAGTTCCTCGTCGCCGACCCCGACGGGTACCTCGTCCGCTTCCAAACATCCCTCGGCCGCCGCCCGGCCGCCCAACAGGGAGCCGCGCCCTAGCCGGGGCGGGCGAGGGGAGCGCTCTGCGGAGCTCCCTCGCCCGCGCTACAGCAGCCCGAGCTGCTTGATGTCGTCGGCGTACTTCACGATGAGCGCCTTGTCCAGATGCGGCACGTCGTGCTCTTCGCCGATCTTCGCCTCCTGGACCGAAGAATGGAAATTCTTGGTCTGGAACGGCGAGCCGTCGATCGCCAAGCCGGGCTCGGCGAACCCGTGCAGCAGCGGGAGCACCGAGTGCTGGCGCTGGGCCTCGGGCAAGCCGCGCAGCGAAGTCTCGAACCGGGACAGCCATTCGGCGTAGTCGTCGATCCGCGAGATCGGGTGCCCCGCCTCGACGAGCCAGTCGACGAACTCGTCGTACCCGATCCCGTCGTGGTGCGGGTTGAACACGTCGAAGCTGCGGTAGCCGTCCGTGCCCGCCAGTCCGAGCTCCGTGATCGCCTCGGCGGTGAAGTCCACCGGGATGCCGTCGTAGTGGGCCCGCTGCCGTTCGCCCCCGGCGCCCAGCTGGTAGAAGGACTTCGGCGCGATCCCGGTGGCCAACAGGCTCAGGATCAGGCGGGTGAACTGGTCGGGGACGTTGAGCTGCCCGGTGTACTTGCGGTGGGCGAGGATCATGTCCGAGCGGAACACCCGGACCGGCAGGCCCGTCAGCTCGTATGCCTCGCGCAGCAGCACCTCGCCCGCCCACTTGCTGTTGCCGTAGCCGTTCGCGTAGCCCTCGTCGATCGAGCGCTCGGCGCTCACGTCGCGGATGTCGCCGTCCTCCTCGAAGGCCGAGGGCTCGATGCCCGCCGCGACCGCCACCGTGGAGAGGTAGGTGACCGGCTTGAGCCGCTTGGTGAGCGCGAGCTTGGCGACCTCTGCCGTGCCGACCACGTTCGGGCCGAACAGCTGGGTGTACGGCAGGACGTGGTTGACCAGCGCGCCGGAGTGGACGACAAGGTCGACCTCCTCGGCGAGCCGGTCCCAGTCCGCCTTGCGCAGGCCGAGGTCGGCGTCGCTGAAGTCGCCCGCGAGCACTTCGAGGCCCTTCTCGGAAAGGCCCTGGTAGTGCGCCAAGAGGGCGGGGTCGCCGCTCTCGAAGGCGGAGTCGAGCCGCTCCTTGGCGGCCTTGTCGTCCTTGCCGCGCACGATGGCGACGACTTTGCCGCCCTGTGGCACGAGGCGCTCCAGCCAGGTCAGGGCGAGGAATCGCCCGAGCCAGCCGTTCGAGCCGGTGAGGAGCACAGTGCGCACCTCGCCTGTGGGGCGGGGCAGGGACGGGGCTGCGGCGAGGACGTCCGCGTCGAGGAACTTCTCCAGCTTCAGGTCGCTCGCGCGGATCGTCGTCGAGCCCGCGCCGTGCACGCTCGCGAAGGTCGGGCGGCCGTCGTCGGAGGAACGCTGCTTCTCGATGTGCGCCGCCACGCCCCGCAGGTTGTTCGCGGCGCTCACGATGACGCTCACCGGCACGTCGACCTGGAAGATCTCGTGCAGGAAGTTGGAGTAGGTGAGCGCGGAGAGCGAGTCGCCGCCGAGATCGGAGAAGTGGGCCTCGGGGTCGACCTCGGCGGTGGAGGCGCCGAGCAGCGCGGCGGCCGCCCGTTGCACGGTTTCGAGCACCGGACGGTCGCCCGCGCCGACGCGGATCGAGCGCAGCTCGCCCGCCTGGCTCTCGGCGAGCGAGGCGTACAGCGCCTCAAGCCGCTCGCCGTAGCGCTCCTTCACCTTCGGGCGCAGCGTCTTCCCCGCGTCGGAGAGGATGCCGTTCTCGATGGTGAACGGGTCGGTCTCGATGATGAAGTCGCGCGGCACCTCGTAGGACTGCAGGCCCTCCTCGCGGGCGATCTTCTGCAGCGACTCGCCGAGCGCGGACTTGACCGCCTCGCCGTCGCCGTGCTTCGCGAGCGTCTCCGGGGTCGGGACGACGACAGCGAGGAGGTAGGAGCGCTCGCTGGAGCCGTAGACCGAGATCTGGCGCACGAGGGTGCTCGTGCCGTAGACCGCCTCCAATTTCGACAGCGCGACGAATTCGCCCTGCGAGAGCTTGAGGACGTTCTTGCGCCGGTCGACGTAGACGAACTTCTCGGGGGCGACTTCGGCCACCACGTCGCCGGTGAGGTAGAAACCGTCCTCGTCGAAGACCTCTGCGGTCACGTCGGGGCGTTTGTAGTAGCCGGGGAGGATGGTCTTGGTCTTGATGGCCAGCTCGCCCCGGGGGTGCGGGGTGTCGGTGGCGAAGTAGCCGAGCTCGGGCACGTCGATCAGCTTGTAGTCGGTCACCGGGGGCTTGACGAGGCGGCCGTCGCGCCACACGGGGCCCGCCTCGGTCGATCCGTAGCCGTCCACGAGGTGGACCTGCAGCAACGACTCGACGAACGCGGTGAGCTCCGCGGACAGCGGAGCCGAGCCGGAGCCCGCGGTGAGGACTCGCCCGCCGAGGAGCTTCTCGCGCAGCTCGGCCTTCACCGCCTCCGCCTGGGGCGTGCCGTCGAGCGCGCCCTGCTTGTCCAGCTCGCTCTGGTAGTGCTGGTAGATCATCTCGGAGATGCGCGGCACCGCGAAGAACCGTGTCGGCCGCGCGAGCGAGAAGTCCTCGAAGAACGTGGACAGGTCGCTCTTGGCCACGAAGTACGTGATGCCGCCGCTGGAGAGGGTGCCCATGAGGCCGATCCGCCCCGCGACGTGGCTGAGCGGCAAGAAGTTGACCATGATGTTCGGCGTGTCGACGACGTCGTCGCCCTCGCCGAAGGCATTGTCCCAAATGCCGCCCCAGAACTGGGCGACGTTGCGCTCGGGGTACATCGCGCCCTTCGGGGTGCCTGTGGACCCCGAGGTGTAGATGAGCAGGGACAACGACTCGTCACCCTCCGTGGTGGCGGGCGGCAGCGCGACCTCGGGGAGGCCGTGGCCGCGTGCGACCACCTCGTCGAGCGTGTCGACGACGACGGCGCTGCCCGCCTCGGCGAGCTGCTGTCGGGCGGCCTCGACCGCCTCGCGGTCGCCGTCCACCCCAGGCCGGTAGTCGAAGACGAGAAGCCTGCGCACGGACGGGGTCGCGAGCGTGGTCGCGACGGCGTTGTCGAGGTATTCGACGCTCGACCCGAAGACGGAGGGCGCGGTCTCCTCGGTGATGGCCGCGAGCGTCGCGAGCGTCGCGCCGGTCTGCAGCGGCACGGATGTGAGGCCGAGCAGCACAGCCGCGATGTCCAAGGTTGTGTAGTCGGTGCTGGTGAAACCGATGGTCGCGAAGAACTCCCCGGCCTTGACCGGCGCCTCGGCGTGGTGGGCCAAGTCGCTCGCGACCGCCCGCGCCCGCGCCAGCAGCTCGCGGTACGTCACCGTTTCGTATGCGGGCTGCAGCACGGCTTCAGCCCGTCCGGTGATGGGATCTTTTGTGACTGCAAAAGCGCGCTGGCCGAGGGCCGGGCGGTCTCCGTAGCCCGTGAGGAGGGCTTCGACGCGCTGGGCGAGCCGCAGCTCCGGGCGAGTCGCGCGCTTGGCGATCTCCCTGTCCGGCATGGCGAGGGCGGCCTGCGCGTCGGTGGCGAGGAGTTCGGCGACGCGCTGGGCGAGGCTCTGTCCGAGCGGCGCGCCCTGCGCGCCTCCAGCTGAGTTCGACTGGGTCATGAGGATCCTTCCTTCATCGCGGTTCTGTCGCAGCGCGGGGCCTGCGGCGTCGGAAACTATAGTTTCGCTTCCCTAACTGTATACCTGGACCAGGGTCGAAAGTACATGGTTGCCCATGTGAATTTTGGCACTGCGCGCGGGCGCGTTCTTCCTGGAAGAGCCCTGTGCGCTGCTATCATTGTCGCATGGCAGCGATGGAACGGCGGCGGTTCCTTCAAGCGCTCGCGGCAAGCGCAGCGGTCCTCGGATCGGTCACTGGCGGCACGGATTTGGCGCTCGACGACATACTGCCTGGCGAGGAGAGGACGCCGAGGGCCTCGGCGAAGCCGCTGCGAAGCGCCCCTGTGGTGGGCGCGCCTTTCGGGGTGATCACGAGATTGCCGGAGAGCGCGGGCTCGCGGCTCGCCTGGACGGTGGACGACGGGTGCAGCGTCCCCGTGGTCGCGGCCTTCGCGCAATTCCTCAAAGACACCGGAATCCGGATGACTTTTTTCCCAAACGGCGCGAATGCCTCGTGGACGGCATGCGCGCCCGCGCTGCGCCCGATGGTGGAGTCGGGGCAGGTGGCGCTCGGCAACCACACATGGTCCCATCCGGACGTCACCAAAATCTCGGCGAGCGACGTCGCGGACCAGATCGTCCGGAACGAGAAGTTCCTCAAGAACACCTACGGGGTCACCGGGCGGCCGTTCTTCCGCCCGCCCTTCGGCAAGCGCACCGCCGCGACCGACCGGATAGCGGCGGACAACGGCTATCGCGTCATCGCGCTCTGGAGCGGCACGCTCGGGGACTCGACCGTGGCGGGGGCGCAGAGCCCGGACCGGCTGGAGGCCGCAGCGCGCAGGGAGTTCCAGCCGAGGGGCGTGGTGCTCAGCCACGCCAACCTCCCAGGGGTCACGCATTGCTACCCCCAGCTGGTCGAGCTCATCAAGAGCCGGGGGCTGCAGACGGTGACGCTCCAAGACGTCTTCGGCGCTGGTTAGATCCGGCCGGTCGCGGTCGGGCGACGGCATGCGGCTTCCGGCGGATATCCGCCACATCCGTGACGCGCCCTTGGGCGGGGTCACATTCGTGCTGTTACGCTCAGCTCGATCGTCAAGGAGGACGCGGCATGGGCGAAGACATTCCTGTCAAAGGGTGGCGGCGGAACGCGAAATTGGCTTCCTTCTCGGTCGGGGTCGCAGGCCAAGCGGCGAAGGGGCTCGGGAAACGCCTCGGCGGCAAGAGCAAGGACGAGGTCTCCGTCGAGCTCGCGCTCAAGACCGCAGAAGACCTCTTCAAAGTCCTCGGCGAGCTCAAGGGCGTCGCGATGAAGATGGGGCAGCTGCTCAGCATCTATGAGACGGCGCTTCCCGACGAGATCGCGGAGCCGTTCCGAGAGCATTTGGCCAAACTGCAGGACCAGGCGCCGCCATTGCCAATGAAGCAGATACACCGAGTGCTCGACCAGCAGCTCGGCACCCGGTGGCGCGAGCGGTTCCAGTCTTTCGGCGATGCGCCGGTGGCCGCCGCCAGCATCGGCCAAGTCCATCGGGCGGTGTGGTCCGACGGCAGGGCGGTGGCTGTCAAAGTCCAGTACCCGGGTGCCGAGCAGGCCGTTCGCAGCGATCTGAGAACGATCAGGGGGCTTTCGAAGCTGATCAAGCCGCTCCTGCCGAGAGCGGATGTCGACGCGCTGATCCAAGAGGCCGTCGACCGGACCGAGGATGAGCTGAACTATCGGCAGGAGGCCGACAACCAGCGCCTCTTCGCCAAGGCGTATCAGGGCGACGAGAAGTTCTTCGTGCCCAAAGTGCTGGCCAGCTCGCCGAAGATCCTCATCACCGAGTGGATCGACGGGACTCCGTTGAAGGAGGTCATCGCGGGAGGAGACCAGGAGCAACGCGATATGGCCGCCGCGCGGCTCCTGGAGTTCTCGCTGGCCAGCCCGACGATCGCCAAGGCGCTGCACATCGACCCGCATCCGGGCAACTTCATCCTGATGGCGGACGGGCGCCTGGGCGTGCTCGATTTCGGCGCGGTGGCGCAGTATCCCGAGGGACTGCCGCCCGCGATAGGGCGGTGCTTGCGCCTCGCTCTGGCGGGACAGCAGGAGGAGGCGGAGGAGGAGCTGCACGCGGCGGGGTTCTTGGGGGAGGGCGAGAGCATCCCGGAGCACATCGTCGAGAAATACATGCCGCGCCTGGCCGAGGCCTTCGACGCAGACCAATACCACCTTTCCCGGGAGCGGATCCAGGAAGCGGTCGAGGACGCGACGGGGGTGCTGTTCGGCGCGAAAGGGATCCAGACCATGGATTTCGGACGGAAGCTCAGTCTGCCGCCCCAGTATTTGATGATCGGCCGGGCCATGAGCGGCGTGCTCACGATCGCTGGCCAGCTCGACGCGGACGTGCCCGCGCGGGCGCTCGCGCAGCGGTGGCTCCCCGGCTTCGCCGAGGAAAGCTCCCCGGACGCGCTCGCCAGCGCGTGAGGCTCGCGCCGCCCGCTGCGCCGCCGGGGCGCAGGGGCAGCCGCCGGTGGAAAGGCTAGGATCGGCCCCATGGCGGTTGCTCCCGAGGCTGTCCCCGCATTGCACGAGTGGCTCGTTCCTGCGGTGGGGAGGCTGTCCGCCGAGGACGTCGCGGCCATCGCGGGGCCGCGGACCTGGTGGGCCGGTCCGCTCGATGTCGAGGGCCTGTCGCTGGGGAGCGTCCAGGCGGCTTTGTCCGCCGCGCGCCTCCTGTTCGGCCCCCGGCCCCGCCTCTCTTCCGCCGCGGCCTTGGTCGCCGCGGCGTTCGACTCCCTCGGCCAGCTGCGGATCGCCGGGCGCGCGCCGGAAGGCTTCGCCCTGCTCTCGGGATACTTCCCCACGCGCGACGGCTGGGCGCGGCTGCACGCGAACTACCCGCAGCACGAGCGGGCGCTGCGCTCGGCGTTGCGGGTGGCGACGAAAGACGAGCTGACGCGGAGGCTCTCGGAGCTCACGGCGGACGAAGCCGCCGAGCGCGTCACCGCGGCGGGCGGCCTCGCGGTCGCGCTCCGTCCGGCGGCGGCGTGGCGGGAGAGCGCTCCGGGCCGCGCCGTCGACGCGCGGCCGTGGATCCGGTTCGAGCTGGGCGAAGCAGGCGCTCGGGGGCTGCCCGAACCCGGCTCGTTGGCCGGTGCGCGCGTCCTCGATCTCACGAGGGTGATCGCCGGGCCGGTCGCGACGCGTTTTTTGGCGCTGTTCGGCGCGGACGTGCTGCGCGTCGATCCGCCCGGCAACCCCGAGCTGCTCGACCAGTACATCGACGCCGGGTTCGGCAAGCGCAGCGCCGTGGCGGACTTCGCCGATCCCGCGCGGCTCGGGGAGGTCCTGCGGCTCGCGGGCTCCGCCGACGTCGTCGTCTCGGGTTATCGGCCGGGGGCGCTCGACCGGTTCGGGCTCGACGCGCGCAGCCTCCGCGAGCGCTTCCCGTCGCTCGTCGTGGTCACGCTCGACGCGTGGGGGGACACGGGGCCGTGGGGAGAGCGGCGGGGATTCGACTCGGTGGTGCAGTCCGCGACCGGGATCGGCGAGCGCTACGGGCGGACCGGCGCGGACGGCGTGTGGCGCCCGGGCGCGCTCCCGGTCCAAGCGCTCGACCACGCCACCGGCTACGGCGCGGCCGCGGCGGCGCTGGCCTTGCTCGCCAGGCGGCGCGAGAGCGGGGGCGGCTGGGCGCACCTCTGTCTGGCCCGCACCGCGCATCTGCTCTTGGATCTGCCGCCGCCGCGGCCCGTGCGTGCGGAGCTTGCCGTCGGACTCGAGTTCTCAGACTCCCCGTACGGTCCGCTGCGCCACGCGGCTGCGCCTGCGCTGGCGGACGGGGCCGCGCTGCGGTACCGTTTCGCGCCTGGCCGGTACGGGTCGGACCGGTTGGCTTGGGCGTGACGGCGGCGCGGCTCAGACCGCTGCCTTCACCTTGTCCCAGTCGTACATGCGGACCAGCGCCTGCGCTCGGACGAGCTTCCACGCGCCGTACTTGAAGTAGTCGAAACCGCTGCCTTTCACGCGGGCGTTCAACAGGCCCCACACGCCCCAGAAGAAATCGGCGGCGACCTGCGAGGCCTGCACTCGTGCGACCTCGGCCGGAGTGGGAGACCCGAAGTACCCGTCCAGCAGTTCCCGCGACGGGTTGTCGATGAAGGCCTCGGTGCACAGGAGGGCGAGGTCGGCGCTGCGGTCGTTGTCCGACGCGTACTCGAAATCGATGATCTTGACCCCGCCCGGCCCGAGCAGGAAATTGCCCGGCATGGGGTCGTTGTGGCTCGGCACGAGGTCGAACCCGGAGGCTTCGAAACGCGCCTTGAGGTCCTCGAACTCGTCCTCCAGCCAGCGGAACGGCCCGGGGACCGCGCCGCCCGCCGCGCGCAGCTGGTCTCTTTGGGCTTGCGCGAGGTCGAAGAGGGTGGCGCGTTTGCCGAGGAGCGGGAGCTGGTGCAGGCGCCGGTAGACAGCCATGATCTCGCTGCCAAGGCCCGGGTCGCGCAGCTGCGCCGTGGTGCACGTGCTGTGCCCGTCGAGGAAGCCCGCCACCTCGACGCCGGTGGCCGCGTCGAAATGGTGGACCTCGGCGGTCAGGCCGATCTCGCCCGCCGCCCGCGCGGCGCGGTTGGCGGTCGCCCGGTCGATGTACTCCTCGGTGCCTTGCCCCGGCACTTTCATGACGTAGCGGGCCTCGGCGGCGATGTCGGTGACGAGCCAGTTGTCGTTCGTGAGGCCGCCTGCCAGCGGCTCGGCCGCGATGGCGCGGCCCGACCACAGCGGCACCCCGCGCAGGGCCGCGCGGATCCGCTCGGGAAGCTCCTGCCCGTTCGCCGCGCCGATCGGATCCGCCCCGCTCACTGCGCTGCCCTGATTCGCTCCGCTCATCGTGGGTCCTCTAGCCAGGCGGAGAGTCCCCCGCAAGCGGGAGGCGCCCCCACGGGGGAGCCGTACAGCGCAGCGCGGCCCTTGGTGAAGCGCCAGAGCCCGTATTTGACGTAGTCGACGGCCCGGTCCGAGCTGGTGGCCATCCGCCAGCTGGCGATCAAGCCCCACAGCAGATCGTCCGCGACCGACCACGCGCGGGCAACCAGCTCCGCCTCGACCGGCAAAGCCAGCGCCCGCAGCACCTCGCTCGCGGTGGCGCAGAAGGGGACGATCTCCCCGAGGACCGATCCGGCCTCTTCCAAGGGGTCTCGCCGGGCGACGACGCTCCATCCGGTGAGCTTCGGATCGGACGCGCCGCCAGGGGCGATCAGCAGGTTGGAGACGGCGCCGTCGCCGTGGCAGGGGATCGCGGGCATGGCGAAGCGCTCGCGGCGGGCGGCGAACCGGTCCAGGGCGCGGCTGAGCTCGTCGGCTTCGACGGGCGGCGGAATGCCTGCGGCGCTGTGCGCCTCGCGCAGCCTCGCCACGTCCTCGAAGAGTGTGCGCTCCGGCAGTTGGGCGAGCGGCAGCTGGAGGTCGAGCGACTGGAAGCGCGTCCGAAGCCCGAGCGCGGCGCGCAGCAGCCCCGCGTCCGCGAGGTCGTCGAGTTTCGCGGGCCGAGCGCCTTCGACCAGCTCGGTGGTGAAGCCTGCCGAGTCGGACGCGACGACCGAGGGGGCGATCCCGGCGGCTCCCGCCGCCGTCGTGGCGGCGAGGATCGCGGGAAGGGGCGAGGCGAACACCTCGTCGGCGGGGTCGTGCGTGCGCCGGAGCAGCGCGTCGCCCTCCCGGTCCCACCGCGCGCTGCAGGCGATCCAGCTCGGGCTGGGCTCCGGCTCCACTGCGGCTCGTGTCAACGCGAACCGGCCGGTCTTTTGTCGAGCACCGCGTCGAGCGCCTCGTCGAGGGCGGTGACGAGCCAGTCGATGTCGTGCTCCCCGAACGCGAGCGGGGGCCGGAGTTTGAGCACGTTGCCGTGCGGGCCCGCGACGGAGGTGAGCACCCGGCGCTCGCGCAGCGCCTCGACAGCTTTGAGGGCGAGCTGTTTGTCGGGAGTCTTCGCCTCCGGGTCGGAGACCAGCTCGAAGCCGATGAACAGGCCCGCGCCGCGCACATCGCCGACGTTTTCGTGCTTGTCGCCAAGCTTCTGCAATTCGGCGAGGAGTATGCGCCCGACTCGCAGGCTGTGCTGGAGCAGCCCTTCCTGCTGGATCACGTCGAGCACCGCCTGCCCGGCGGCCATGGCGACCGGGTTGCCGCCGAAGGTGTTGAAGTAGGGGAGCGTCGTGGCGAAGGGCGCGAGCACGTCCGCGCGCGCGGCCATGCCGGAGACGGGGAAGCCGTTGCCCATCGGCTTGCCAAGGGTGACCAGGTCCGGGACGAGGCCGTGGCGCGCGAACCCCCAGAACGCCTCGCCGGTGCGGCTGAAGCCGGGCTGCACCTCGTCCGCGATGAACATCCCGCCCTGGCGGCGCACCTCGTCCACCGCCTCGCGGAGCATCCCCTGCTCGCCGGGGAGCACCCCGTCGCTGGAGAAGATCGAGTCGGCGAGGAAGGCGGCGAAGCCGAGGCCGGACGACTTGAGGTCCTCGATCGCGGCCTTGATGTCCGAGGCGAAGGCCGCGCCGTCGCGGCCCCGGTAGGTGTCGGGGGCTTCGACCAGGCGCACGAAGTCCGCCAGCGGCTGGCCGCTGCCGAGCGCGGGGGACAGGCCAGAGGTGAGCGCGCTCGTGCCGTGGTACGCCTCGCGGGTGACGATGACGCCCTGCGCCCCGGTGGCGACCTGGGCGACGCGCACCGCGAGGTCGTTCGCCTCCGAGCCGGTGCACATGAACATCACCTGGTCCAGCTCGGCGGGCATGGTGGCGAGCAGCCGGTCGGCGTAGCCGACGATGCCCTCGTGCAGGTAGCGGGTGTGGGTGTTCAACGTGCGCATCTGGCGCTCGACGGCTTCGACCACGGCGGGGTGGCAATGCCCGATGCTCACCACGTTGTTGTAGACGTCGAGGTACTGCGTGCCGTGCGCGTCCCAGACATAGGCGCCCTCGCCCCGGACGAGATGGACCGGCTTTTGGTAGAAGAGCCGGTAGGCGGGCCCGAGCAGTTGCTCGCGCCGCTCGATCAACTGGCGGTCGGCTTCCGGAAGGGCGGCCGAGCCGTCGCCCCGGTAGCTGTTGGTGTCCATGATCGTCGAGCGGGTCGGCATCCCCCTAGTCTTGCCGACTCCGGGCTCGGCGGACGGCTGAAACGCGTGAAGAGCTTGTAACGTTTCACCCCCGTGGCAGACTGGGGGCATGCCCGAGGAGAACCTGAAAGCGGACTTGCGCAGCTATTTGCAGACTGTCCGAGAGGCCGTGCTGTGGAAGCTCGACGGGCTCTCGGAGTACGACGCGCGCCGCCCGCTCACCCGGACGGGGACGAACCTGCTCGGCCTCGTCAAACATCTGGCGCACGTCGAGTTCGGCTATTTCGGCGCGGCGTTCGGCAGGGATCCCGAGGAGGACCTGCCGGGGTGGTCCGAGGACGCGGATCCGAACGACGACATGTGGGCGAAGCCCGACGAGTCGCGGGAGGCGGTCGTGGCGTTGTACCGCCGCGCGTGGGCGTGGGCCGACGCGACCATCGGGGAGAAGCGGCTCGAAGACCGAGGACGCGTGCCGTGGTGGCCTGCGGACCGGGCCGAGCCGACTTTGCACAAGGTCCTGGTGCATGTGATCGCGGAGACGAACCGGCACGCCGGGCACGCGGACATCGTCCGCGAGCTCGTGGACGGCGCCGCGGGGCTCCGAGCGGGCAATGACAACCTCGCCTCGGGCGACGCGGCATGGTGGGCGCAGTACCGCGATAAGCTCGAACGCGTGGCAAAACAAGCAGGCTCGGTGCAATGATGGCCCGAACATCCCTTTTCCAGGCGGCGACCAGCGTTGTCGCGGCGTCCGCCGTGCTGCTCGCAGGCTGTTCCGCGAAGCAGCAGGGCACGCCGCGCAGCGCCGCCGCGCCGTCCTCGGCCTCGGCGCTTCCCCCGGCGAAGACCATCACGCCGAAGGACGCGGCGGACAAGAAGCCGTTGCGGTTGAAGTTCGGCCAGCCGGTGACGTACCAGCGCGACGGCGTGTCCATCACGATCGTCCCGCGCAGCATGGAGAAGATGCAGAGCACGCCGGAAGGGCTGAGCGGCAGCATCCTCGATTGCGGGGCGTGGTGGCGCGTGGTCGAGACATGGGTCGTCGACATCAAGCCGGACACCGCCTGGCGTAGCTGGCGGCGGGACTTCCAGGGCGTGTTCGGACTGTTCAGCGAGTCGCAGGACAAGCAGTACGGTTTCTACAACGAGGTCGCGACCTCGGCGGTCTCGAGCGAGCCGACGGACCTCGACAAGGCGCTCGGGAATGCGAACCGGGCCTGGGACCGGAAAACGCCGCTGCATTTCGAGCAGAGCGGGCCGCAGTACCTCGCGGGCTGCAAGATCAACACAGGGACGGACGACCCGGCGAACAGCGGGCAATTCGCGCCGGACAGCCGTCCGCTTGTCGGGCTGGAGCTGATCCTGCCCTCGTCCGACGGGCAAAACCCCCGGACATGGCCGACGCTGGCGATCTGGACCCCCTGACCTCCCCCTGACCTCCGACCGGCCTCTGCGGGGCCTATCGGTTGTACGGGTGCTCTTGGACCCAGTTGAAGCCGCGCTCGACGAGCGGGAACGCGCTCGGGTCCATCCGGTCGAACCAGATGTGGACGCGATGCCCGACGTAGTCCTCGCCGTCGATCACCATCGAGCCTGGCCGTGGCCACCAATAAGTCAGCCTGATCCGCGCCGGGGTCTCGACGTACGTGCCGAGCTCGATCCGGTGGCCGAGGTCGATGATGTGGTGGCGAGGGTCGATGGTCCCGCCGAACACTTCGAACGAGTCGTCCATATGCTGCACGGTCACCATGACCGGATCGGAGACGTGGAAAGGGCGGTCGAACACCACTCGCCGCCAACGGAGCCCGTCGGTGAGGAGCGGATCGCGCTGGTACCCCTCGGCGGAGAAGTGGTCCACCTGCCAGATGCCGTACAGCTCGGGCGCGGGCCGGGCGAACTGCTGCCAGCCCTGCCCGCCGAACGCGGCGAGCAAAGCGAGGCCCGCGCAGATCTGGGCGACAGACGCGAGGCGGTTCGCGCGGCGGCTGCCGAACAATGCGGCGGGCGCCGCCGCAGGGACGGGCCGGTCGGTGAACAGCGCTGCGGACAGCCTGCGCGCGTGCGGCGCGAACAGGAACAGGCTCATCAGCAAGAGCTGGGACGACACCGTCTTGAGCCGGATGTCGTAGGTCATGTTCAGGAGGAACACCTGGGCGAGGTCGACCACGCTGACCAGGGCGCCCGCCGGAGCGGTCCGAGACGACAGGAGCAGGAGGCCGCCGAGCACCTCCGCCGCCGCGCCGAGGACGATCTCATAGGGCTGGGAGACTCCGACCTGCGCCCACAGCACGCCTTCGGGGCTGAAGTTGCCGTACGGCTCCACCAGCCGGTTGAGCACGAACGGCATCTGGGTGGGGACCACCTTCGCCATGCCGAAGTAGAACATCGCGGTCGCGAGCACGAGGCGCAAGAGCGTCCACACCCAGGCCTGGAACCGGTCGTAGCGCCGCCGCTGCCGGTCGAGCGCCGTCCAGAGCGCTGTGGCGAGCGCCGCCGTCGCGGCGACGCAGAAGAGCGCGGACCATTGGAAGGCGCTGTCGCTGCCGACCTGGGTGCTCTCGACGCGCAGACCCAACAGATGCTCGCCTGCCCACGCGACCGGCGGGCGGGTCGCGCGGAGCATCCCGAGCATCGCCGACCACGGGCTGTCGAAGCCGAATCCCGTCAGGACGACCGGGACGAGCCCGACCGCCAGCACGAGCCCGAACGAGCCGAAATAGCATGTCCCGAATCGGAATGCGATCAACGTGATGGGTTTCCAACGCGGCCCCGACGGGGGAGCGTCCTCGTCGCGAAGAGGGCCGTTGTCGTCGTGCAACTGGTGATCGCCCCCGCGCATCGGGCCACGATAGCACGCGAATCCTGCTCCGAATCGAAGAATGCCGCCGATTTCGAGACAGCCGAGACCTGCGTCCCTTCGATATGCTGAGCCGCCCCCGCCAGCAGAGACCACAGGAGCGCCGCCCATGCCCGACACATCGCTGCCCCCGTCGAACAGACCCGGATTCTGGTCGCGGATCGCGGCGCTCAAGATTTCCGCGCTCAACCTCGTCGGGGTCGTGGCGCTGGTGGTCGCCGGGGCGTTGCTCGTGGCGGGAAATCTGCCGGACAACTCGCCGAATCAGCTGCTCAACGTCTCGTACGACCCGACCAGGGAGGTGTACGCGGCCCTCGACAAGGCTTTCGTCGAGCACTACCGCAAGCAGACCGGCGTGTCGGTGGAGGTCAAACAGTCGCACGGCGGGTCGGGGCGCCAGGCGCGCAACGTCATCGACGGATCGGAGAGGGCAGAGGTCGTCTCGCTCGCGCTGGTCAGCGATGTCGACGCGCTGAGCAAACACGGGCTGGTCGCCCCGGACTGGCAGAAGCGGCTCCCCAACGGCTCGACTCCCTACACGTCCACCGTCGTGTTCGTCGTCCGAAAAGGCAACCCGAAGGACGTCCACGACTGGCCCGACCTGGTCAAAGGCGATACCGGAGTCGTCACGCCCAACCCGCGCACCTCCGGCAACGGGCAGCTGAGCGTCCTCGCCGCGTGGGGCGCGATCACCACGCGGGGCGGCAGCGCCGCCGACGCGCTCGCCTACTTGCAGGCGCTCTACCGGCATATCGCCGCATTCGCGGCAGGCGCGCGCGGCTCGACCACCGCCTTCGCCGAGCAGCGGATCGGCGATGTGCATGTGACGTGGGAGAACGAGGCGATCCGCGAGGTGGGGGCCAAGCCGGGCGAGCTGGAGATCGTCTATCCGCCGGTCAGCATTCGAGCCGAGCCCGCAGTCGCCTGGGTCGACGCGAACGTCGCTGGCACGAAGGCCGCCGCGTACGCCAAGGCGTATCTGGAGTACTTGTTCACCGACTCCGCGCAGGAGCTGTTCGCGCAGTACGGTTACCGGCCGACGAACCCCTCGGTGCTCGCCAAGCATGCCGACCGGCTGCCGCCGATCAGCTTGTTCCCCGTCACCGCGCTCGCCGCGAGCTGGAGCGACGCGCGGGAGAAATTCTTCGGGGACAACGGCGTCGTCGACAATCTCCCGGCGCCGTCGGCGGCGGGGCCGGGCGCGTAGCGGCGCGGGAGAAGAGGAGCAAGACATGGGCTTCGCAGCGCAATACAGCTGGACAGCGCGATATGACTGGATCAGGGGCCGCCGAGATTTGGTCGCCGGGCTCACGGTGGCCGCGGTTTCCCTGCCGCAGGGCATGGCGTACGCGCTGATCGCCGGGGTCGACCCGAGGTTCGGCGTCTACTCGGCGATCGTCGTCACGTTCGTGGCCTCGGTCTTCGGCTCGTCCTCGCACCTCGTCAACGGGCCGACGAGCGCGATCTCGTTGCTCGTCTTCAGCGCCCTGGCCTTCCTCGACCCGGAGAATTCGAGCGCCCTCTTCGAGGCGTTGTTCCTCCTCGCGGTGCTGGTCGGGGCCTTCCAGATCCTCATCGCTGTGTTCAAGCTCGGCGATCTGACGCGCTACATCTCCGAATCGGTCATCGTCGGGTTCATCGCGGCGGCGGCCTTCCTCCTCGCGGTCGGCCAGATCGGCAACGCGCTGGGGGTCAAGGACAAGGGCAACGGCAAGATGCAGGTGCTGCACCGGCTGTGGCTGACCTTGCTCCACGGCGACGCGATCAATCCCCGTGCGCTCGTCCTCAGCGTCTCGGCGGTGGTGCTCGCGCTCGTGTTCCGCCGCGTGGTCAAACGCTACGGACTGCCGCAGGTCGACCTCTTGGCGGTGCTCGTCGTCGCGGCGGTCATCGCGTACGCCGCAGGCTGGGCCGCCCCCGGCAAGGGCGGCAAGACGGCAGTGACCCTCGCGGCGAAAGTCCCGCAGAGCCTGCCGTCGCCGCATATCCCGCACGTCGACTTCGCCACGCTCGGCGAGCTCTCCCAAGGCGCGTTGGCGATCGCGTTCATCGGGCTGATCGAGGCGCTGTCGATCGCCAAAGCCATTGCGCACCAGACCCAGCAGAAGGTCGATTACAACCGGCAGATCCTTGCCGAGGGCCTGGCCAACATCACCGGCGGGTTCTTCCAAAGCCTGCCGGGCTCGGGGTCGTTGACCCGCTCCGCGATCAACTTCCAAGCAGGCGCCGCCACCCGGTTCTCGGGCATTATCGCGGCGGCGGCGGTGTCCGTCGCGCTGCTGCTGTTCGCCCCGCTCCTGCATTACGTGCCGCAAGCCGCCCTCGCGGGCCTGCTCTTGGTCACCGCAGTGCGGCTGGTCGACTACAAGCGATTGGCCGCCACAGTCAGAGCTTCGCGCTACGACGCGGGCCTCGTGGTCGTCACAGCGCTGACCGGCGTGCTGGTGGATTTGGACAAGGCGGTCCTGCTCGGCGTCGGGCTGTCGATCCTCTTGTTCGTGCCCCGCGCGGCGAAGCTCAAGGCCGCCGAGCTGGTCGTCACCCCCGAGCGCGTGGTGCGCGAGCGGACCCCCGACGACGTCGTCGACCCCGCCGTGGTCATCTACGACCTCGAAGGCGAGCTGTTCTTCGGCGCGGCGCCCGAGCTGGACCGCTACCTCGACAGCCTCAGGGCTCGGATCCGGGCCGACGAGGTGCGGGTCGTCGTGTTGCGTCTGAAACGGGCGCGGCACCCCGACGCGGTCTGCATCGAGCGGCTGGAGCATTTCCTGCGCGAGGAGCAGGCGCGCGGGGTCGTGATCCTGCTCGCGGGCGTGCAGCCCGACACGCTCGCCGTCTTGAAGAACACCGGGTTCTTGGACTGGTTCCCGCCCGAGCAGATCTTCCTCGAAGAGGAGGCCGAGTTCTCCGCGACCCTCAAAGCGGTGCGCCACGCCCACGCGAAGCTCGCGAGCGGCGAGCTCGCCGCCGCGAGGGCGGAAGAGCCCGAGTTGGGGCGGCTCTACTACCTCGTCTGATCCGGGCCGCCCGACGGGGTCAGGCTGCGCCAGATGTGGCAGGGATAGGAAGTCGCTGCCAACTCGCCTGCTAGCTCTTCTCTGAGTCCGGATCGAGAGGGCGCTCCCCGGTCTCGGGAGACTCGGGCTGGAGGAAGCCTCCGGCGAACTGCGCCAGATCGGTGAACAGCGCGGTGGAGACTTTCGGATCGATGATTCTGCGCACCGCGAGGCCGACCACCAGGTTCATCGTCGCCTCGGCGACCTTGCGGACCGGGAGCGCTCCGGCGGCCTCCTCTGGCAACAGCTTCTCGATGGCCTGCGCGATGAAGTCCACGCTTCGACCGTGGCGGCCGCCCTCTTCCTTGACGAGTTCTGGGTCCCCCCTCGCGGCCAAGGCGAACTCCAGCTCCAGCAGGGGCCATCCGCTCTTGAGCACTTCTTCGCTCCACGCCTCGATGCTCGCGATGGCCTCGGGTTGGCGCAGGCGCAGGATCGCCTCGACCTCCTCGGTCCGTTCGGCCTGGATCTCCTGCAGCACAGCGAGGGCGAGGGCGCCTTTGTTGGGGAAGTTCGAGTAGAAGGCGCCGCTGGAGAAGCCCGCGCGCTCGGTCACGGCGGCGATCCCGGTGGCGTTGTACCCGTCCTTGAGGAACAGCTCGCGCGCCGAGGCGAGCAGCAGCGCGCGGGTCTGCGCCTGGCTGTCGGCTCGGGTCATGCGGGTCATAGGGGTATCATAGTGGCGATATTCAGATAGTGGTAATATCTGAATATCACTACTACTCCAATGAGAGGTGCCAGATGTCTGCTTCGTCGATCGCGCGAAAGGCTGAAGAGCTGTTGATGGAGGTGGTCGGCCCGCGTCGGCTGAAGAGCCTCGACGAGCTCAGCGCGGAGGTCCGGGGGAAAGTCGCCCTGGTCACCGGCGCGTCGTTCGGCCAGGGGGAGGCGACAGCCAGGCTTTTGGCGCGCGCGGGCGCGACAGTCGTCCTCGCCGCGCGGACCAAGGAGCGGTTGGACGAGGTCGTCGCGGAGATCGAGGCCGACGGCGGCCGGGCGCACGCCTACCAGGTCGACATGGGGGACCTGCCCGGCGTCGAGCGGTTCGCGGCCGCGGTGCTCGCCGACCACGGGCACGTGGACTACCTCATCCACAACGCGGGCAAGTCGCTGCGCCGCTCCATCTATCTCTCCTGCGAGGGGACAAAGGACATGGACGCGATGGTCGGGGTCAACTTCCTCGGGCCGATGCGTCTGACGATGGCGCTGCTGCCGAGCATGCGCGCGCGCCGGAGCGGGCATATCGTGAACATCTGCACGGCGGGCGTCGAGTTCCCGGTCGCGCCGCGCTGGGGCTTCTACCAGGCGTGCAAGGCGGGGTTCGACATCTGGCTGCGCTCGGTGGCGATGGAGACCCGCGCCGACGGGATCGGCCTGAGCTCCATCTACGCAGGCCACCTGAAGACCCGGATGGTCGCGACCGGCTGGGTGCACAAGATGCCGGGGCACACCCCGGAGCAGGCGGCGCAGATCATCGCGCGCTCGCTGGTGCGCAAGCCGCGCATCCAGGCCCCGATCATCGGCAGGCCCGCGGAGGTGGCCTCCGTGCTCTTCCGGACGCCGATCGAGCTGTGGCTTGGCTTCACGAACAAGTACTCGGGGGAGACGGCGGCTTCGATCAAGGCGCTCGAGGCGACCAGGGCCCGGTCGGCAGGACAGGCTCGATGAGGGGCTCGTGGCGCGTCACTGCGGGCACGGTCTTCGGAGCCGTGCGCGCGGGACTCGGCTCCGGAGTCGTCGGCCTGGTCGGGCCGAGAACGGCGGCGCGGATGGTCCGAGCCGTCGCCCGGTACGGGCCGAGCCCGGCGACGCTGGTGGCGGTGGCCGCCGCCCGCACCCCCGATCGGCTCGCCATCGTCGATGAAACGGGCGGATTGAGCTACGCGCAGCTGCAAGCGCAGTGCGAGTCGATCAGCGCCGCGCTCTACGCGGCCTCGGGCCGCACGGCTCCGAGGTCGGTGGGCGTGCTCTGCCGGAACCATCGGGGCTTCGTGCAGGCGCTGGTCGTCGGACTGCAGTTGGGGAGCGAGGTGGTGCTGGTCAACACCGAGCTGCCCGAGCAGCAGCTCGGCCACATCCTGCAGCGCCATCGGCCCGAGGTGCTGATCGCCGACTCGGAGTATCTGCCCGCCCTCGCCGCAGTCGGCTTCGCGGGCAAGATCGTCGTCTCGGACGTGGAACAGGCGGACGGGGAGTGGGCAAACGGGGAGTGGTCAAACAAGGCGCAGACGCTCGCCGGATTGGCCCGCGCCGGTGGGGAGCGTCCGCCGAGGACGCGGCGGCCCAGCCGGATCACGATGCTGACCTCCGGCACGACGGGCCTCGCCAAAGGCGTCCCCAAATCGGTCAGCCCGCTCGGCGTCCTGGGCGTCGCGGTCTCCGGGCTGAACGTGCTGCGCCTGCGGGCGGGGGACGGCATGCTCGTGGCCCCGCCGTTCTTCCACGGGTTCGGCATGCTCGGGGCGATAGCCTCGCTCGCAGTGGGCGGGACTCTCGTCTGCGCGAAGAAATTCGACGGCGCGTGGGCGCTGGAAGCCGTCGAACGGCACAAAGTCGCGGTCTTCTTCGGGGTGCCCGTGATGTTCCAGCGCCTCCTCGCAGCGGCCGGGCCCGCGCCGAGGAGGACGAGCCTCCGGCTGGCGCTCACCGGGGCGGCCCCGATGCCGACGCATGTGATCGAAGAGTTCACGCGCGTGTTCGGGAACATCCTCGTCAACGGGTACGGCTCCACCGAGGTGGGGATCGTTTCCCTGGCCGCGCCGCGCGATATCGCCGAGTCCCCCAGCACGGTGGGGCGGCCGGTGCTCGGGGTGAAAGTGCGGGTGCTCGGCGAGGACCGGGCGCCGCTCGCCCCGGGCGAGACCGGGACCGTGTTCGTCAAGGGCGGCCTGGCCACTGCGGCCTACACCGACGACCCGGTGAAGAACCCGACGGCCAAAGAGGTCGTCGGCGGGTACATCAGCACCGGCGACATGGGGCACTTCGACTCCGGCGGCAGGCTCTATGTGGACGGGCGCTCGGACGACATGGTCGTCTCCGGCGGGGAGAACGTCTTCCCCGGCGAGGTCGAAGAGGCGCTCGGCGCCCACCCCGCGCTCGTCGACGTCGTCGTGCGGGGGATCGCGGACCAGGAATACGGCCAGGTGCTGCGCGCCTATCTCGTGGTGGCTCCGGGCGCCGAGCCGCCGGAGCCGGAGGAGCTCAAAGCGCATGTGAAAAACCGGCTGGAGCGCTACAAAGTGCCGAAAGAGTTCGTCTTCCTGCCGGAGATCCCGCGCAATCCCAGCGGCAAAGTGGTCTTGCCGCACGATTGATCAGAACAGGGCGGCACGGACGATAGACTGTGTCGGTGACGACAGACACGACCGGAGAGCGCATCCTCGACGCCGCATTGGACGAGCTGCTTCGCTTCGGGATCCGGCGGGCGACTGTCGAGGGGATCGCAAAACGGGCCGGGGTGTCGCATATGACCGTGTACCGGCGATGGCCCGCCAAGAACGACCTCGTGCTCGCCGTCGTGATGCGGGAGATCGAAGGGCTGTTCGCGCACGTCGACAGGGAGATCGCGGCCTTGGAGAGCTTCGAGGACAAGCTGGTCGCCGGGTTTGTCGGGATCTACTGGTTCGCGCGCGTCCACCCGCTCTTGGGCAGGACCTTGGAAACCGATCCGGAGGCGGTCCTGCCGGTGCTCACGACCGGCGCGGCGCCCTCGCTCGAGATGGCGATCAGCTATCTCGCCGGGCACATCGAACGGGCCGCCGCCGCGGAGGACGTCGTGATCGACGCCAGGGGCCTCGCAGAGATATTCGTCCGCCTGACGCACTCGTTGCTCGTGTCGCCCGGCTCTGCGGGCCTCGCCGACCAGGCCGAGGTCGAAGAGTACGCCCGGCTGCGCATCCTCCCGATCGCCCAGGCGGCCATGCCGTCGCGCTACGCGGCCGGGCGCGGCGCCTGACCGACGCCACAGCGCCCGAGGAGGACTTCTGGTCCTGGCGGGGCACACTGTCCGCCTTCGACCGGTGCCGCGACCCCGAAGCGGCGGCCAAGGGGCCGTCCTGCGCAACGGCGTTGTCGCAGCGGCCGGTGCGTAAGAATTTGTGACGCGTCTCTCTTTTTGGCCGTAGAATATGGGGACGGCCGCCCTGGCGGCCGGGGTGCGCAGCGACAACAGGAAGGGCGCATGATGAGCCGTTTGCCGATAGTCGCGTACGGGGTCGTCTGCTATGCGGTCTTCCTCGCCGCTTTTCTCTATTCAGTCGGCTTCGTGGGGGACGTCGTGGTCCCGCGCACCGTCGACCACGCCGTCGCCGCCCCGGTGCCCGAAGCGCTCGTCGTGGACATCGTGCTGCTCGGGCTGTTCGCCGTCCAGCACAGCGTGATGGCCCGGCCGGGGTTCAAACGGATGCTCACGAGGGCTGTGCCCGCCGCCATGGAGCGCAGCACGTACGTGCTCGCTTCGAGCCTGCTGCTGGCGCTGTTGTGCTGGCAGTGGCGGACGATCCCCGCCGTGGTCTGGGATGTGGCGTGGCGGCCGGGGCGGCTGGCGGTCGAGGCGTTGTTCTGGGCAGGCTGGGCGGTCGTGCTCGCGTCGACCTTCATGATCAACCACTTCGACCTGTTCGGGCTGCGCCAGGTGTATCTCGCGTGGCGCGGGCGGCCCTACACAGAGGTCGCCTTCCGCACCGAGCTTCTCTATCGGCTCGTGCGGAACCCGATCATGCTCGGCTTCCTCGTCGCGTTCTGGGCGGCCCCGACGATGACGGCAGGGCATCTGCTCTTCGCCATGGCGACCACGGCGTACATCTTCATCGCGCTGCAATTCGAGGAGCACGACCTGGAGCAGGCGCTCGGCGAGCAGTACCGCGAGTACCGCAGGCACGTGCCCATGCTCGTCCCGGGGCTGCGCCCCGGCGGGCGGACCCGGTCGCCGAAGTCCGGCGTGCGGCCCGCGTGACGGCGGCCAGGGCGGCGCTACGCGGTGGCGCCGCGCTGGCGGGCGCGCACTGCTGCGGCGACGGCGGGGTCGTCGGCCCTGCCTCGGGCCTGAAGGCCCGCGATCACGCCTTCGACGTTCTGCGCCGGTTGGTTCTGGCTGAGCTTGAACTTGGCCTCGACACGGCTGATGACCACTTCGACGCCGACGACGGCGCGCAGCTGCTGCTCGATGAACGCGGCGGGGGCGTGGTCGACGGACCAGGGCTCTGCGGAGTCGGCCTCGTGCCGCTCGACGAGGCGGCGGATCTGCCGTTCCGCCCAGGCCGGGTCGTCGTGGACGACGAGCCGCCCGTACACATGCGCGGTCACGTAGTTCCACGTCGGCACCACGCGGTGGTGCTCGGCCTTCGTCGGGTACCAGGAGGGCGACACGTACGCCTCCGGGCCTCGGACGATCACCATCGCCTCGCCTTGCACGGGCTCGCGCCAGTGGCCGTTGGCCCTTGCCATATGGCCGATCAAGGCCCCGTGCTCGCCGACGGCGGGGTCGTGCTCGAAGGGGAGCGGGGTCGCCACCAGGCCGCTCGGGGCCATGGTGACCAGGTCCGCGCTCCCCATGTTGGCGAGCAGGTCGCGGACGGCTTCCTCGTCGGGCGCGAAGGGGCGGGGGATGTACATCGAGGCCTTTCGTTCGAGGGCGCGGTGGGAGTGGGCGGAGCGGGTTCTCGCGGGGCGGGCGCCGGTCAGGGGGCGCAGCAGCACCGGCTGCCGTGCTCGGACGCGACTGGTCCGACGGCGGCGGCCCATGCTTGCAATGCGGGGTCGGCCAGCGAGGCCGTGTTGTAGTCGCCGCCGAGATGCTTGCCCGGCTGCGAGGGCACGCCGACGAGATAGGCGCCCGAAGCCCTGGCGGCGGCAGCGCCAGTGGCGGAGTCCTCCAACGTCACCCCGGCGCAGGGGCGCGCCCCCAGCTTGGCGAACGCGGCGAGATAGAGATCCGGCGCGGGTTTGGGGTTGCGGACCTCGTCGGCGGCGACGGTGAAGGAGAAATAGCCTGCCAGCCCCGCGCTCCGCAGCGCGCTGTCGAGCATGCGCCGGGGACTGTTGGTGGCCACGGCGAGCGGAACGCGCCCGGCCAACGCGGCCAGCAGGTCTTCGGCGCCGGGGAGCGGCCTGACCCCCGCCGCGAGCTCGGCCTCGACAAGGGGGACGAGCTCGGCCTGCAGGCGTGGCCCCTGGCCGGGCAGATCGAGGCAAGCGGCGATGTTCTCGCAGGCCGCCGGTATCGCACGTCCGATAAGGAGGTCTTTCTCCGTGGGGCCGAACGTCCGTCCGTGCCGCGCGAACAACGTGGCTTCGGCGCGGGACCAGCACACCTCGGTGTCGAGCAAAAGCCCGTCGCAGTCGAACACGACCGCGCTGACGCGCGAGGGCAGATTGGTCACTTTCTCGACGATACCTGTCCCGCGCCGGGGACGCCCCGCAATTTCTTCGCCGTCCTGCTGGATGGCCGTCTCATCGGCTCGCGCTGCCGACGCCGCGAAGGAAGGTCTCGGCGAAGAGCGAGCAGCTCTCGCGCAGATCGGGCAAGACAAGGCCGGGCACGCCCGACGCGGCGGGGCGCAGCGCCGTGTGCATGATCACGGGCCCGATCATCTGCTGGACCAGCACAGGCAGGGGGAGGTCTCGAACGCGCCCTGCGGCGATCTCGCCTGCGAGCCATTGCCCGAGGCTGGCGAGCATGCGCGGGGCGGTGTGCTGGGCCAGCGCGCGGGCGGCGGGATCGGCGGGGCGGGCCATCACTTCGGCGAACATGGCGGGTATGACGCGGGGCTCGCGGCTGAAGACCTCGGCGAACAGCTGGTAGACGCGGTGCACGGTCTCTTCGAAACTTGCTCGGGGGTCGGCGACCGCCTGCTCGATGTCGAGGACCGGGCCGAAGCGGTCGAAGACGGCGCGCAGCAGCTCGTCCCGACCGCCGAACACGGCGTAGAGGCTGTGGACCGAGCATTCCGCCCGGGCGGCGACCGCTTCGAACGTCGTGGCGGCGAGCCCGCGCTCGTCGATGAGCTCCCCGGCGGCGAGGGTGGCCCGATCCCGGACCGGCGCCCGCCCGCCGGGGTCGACCCCGGCGGCCCGGACGGCCTCGTCGAGGGCGTGCCGCGTCCCGCCGAGGCGGCGGAGCAGTGTGCTCCTCGAGATCCCGGCTTCGCGGGCGACTTCGCCGAGGGGCACATCTGCCACGTCTTTGCCGAGGGCCTCCGCCGCGCGCAACGCGGCATGCACCACGTCCTGCGAGACCTCGGCCGTTGGTTTCGTCGTCGCCATGCCACGAGTGTACATCTAGACAAAGGAACATTACTACATGTACTCTTTATTCGAGTTTCAAAACGACAACCAGAAGGAGCGAACGATGGACGAGAAAAAGACGTGCGTGATCGTCGGGGGAGGCCCTGCGGGGATGTTCGCCGGGTTGCTCCTGGCCCGAGGCGGCGTCGACGTCGTCGTGCTGGAGAAGCACGCGGACTTCCTGCGGGACTTCCGGGGCGACACCGTGCACCCGTCGACGCTGCGCTTGCTGGACGAGTTGGGCCTGTACGACCGGTTCGCCGGGCTGCCGCAGAGCAAGCTCGAGCGGGTGGCCATCGACGCTCCGGGCGGCCGCAAGCTCGTCGTCGCGGACTTCGGCAGGCTGCGCGTCCCGCACCGCCACGTCGCGATGGTGCCGCAGTGGGACCTCCTGGACATGCTGGCCGAAGCCGGCCGCGAGGAGCCGAACTTCGAGCTGCGGATGAGCCACGAGGTCGCAGGCCTGCTCCACGATGCGTCAGGCCGGGTCGCCGGGGTCCGCTACGACAGCCCGGACGGCTCCGGCGAGCTGCGCGCGGATCTGACGCTCGTGTGCGACGGGCGCTGGTCGCGGCGGCGCCAGGAGGCAGGGCTCGCGGCGAAGGAGTTCCCCGTCGGCACGGACATCTGGTGGCTCCGCGTCCCCGCCGCGCCAGGGGTGGTCCCCGAGCTGCTGCCCGTCTTCAAGGACGACGTGTTCCTCGCGGTCATCCCGCGCCAGGGCTACTTGCAGATCGGGCGGTTCATCCGCAAAGGCTCCGACGCCGAGCTCCGGGCGAAGGGGGTCGAGGCGCTCCGCCGGGACGTCGCGCACGCCATGCCGGCGTTGTCCGAGGCCGTCGCGCAGATCGGATCGATCGACGAGGCCAAGCTTTTGGACATCCGGATCAACCGGCTGCCCCGTTGGCACGTCGACGGGCTGCTCTGCATCGGCGACGCCGCGCACGCCATGTCTCCGCTCGGCGGGATCGGCATCAACCTCGCCGTCCAAGACGCCGTGGCGGCCGCGCGGATCCTCGCCGAGCCGCTGCGCGAGCGGCGCCTGGCCGAGAAAGACCTCGCCGCCGTCCAACGGCGGCGGATGTTCCCCGCCGCCGCCACGCAGGCCGTCCAGCTCGCGGCGCACCGGCACATGATGGACCCGGCGCTCGCCGGGAAGCCGTTCGGGGCGCCGGGCTGGCTCCCCGCCGCCTTCGCCCGCGCGCCCTGGCTCTCGTCGCTTCCCGCGCGTTTCGTCGGGTTGGGCTTCCGGCCCGAGCACGCGCCCGGCTTCGCCCGCAGGCCGTCGACGCCTCGGCCCGGGCCGTCCGTCCGAGGCGGGACGGGCCGCGCTTAGCCGCTCGGCGCGGAGAGGGGCTGCTCGGCCGCCCGGTCGAGCGCCTGCGCGGGGCGGGCGCAGACAAGCGCCGAGGAGAGTTTGGGGATCGCGTGGGAGAGGGCGTGCTCGGCCTCGTGCGCGATCAAGCCTGCCTCGGCCAGGCTGGTCTTCGGGTCGACGTCGAGCTCGGCCGCGACGTGGAGGCGATGGCCGATCCAGCGCATCCGGAGGCTGTGGACGCGTTGCACTCCGGGCTGGGCGGCGAGAGTGGATTCCGCCGCGTCCGCCAAGGCCGGGTCGACGCTGTCCATGAGCCTGCCGAACACCTCGCGGACGGCGGTGCGCAGCACGAGCAGGATCGCCACGGTGATGAGCAGCCCGATCGCCGGGTCGGCGAGCGGGAAGCCGAGCGCGACGCCGCCCGCCCCCGCGAGGACGGCCAACGACGTCAGGCCGTCCGTTCGGGCGTGCAGGCCGTCTGCGACCAGGGCGGCGGACCCGATCCTGCGCCCGACTCCGATCCGGTAGACGGCCACGAGCTCGTTGCCGACAAACCCGGCGAGACCGGCGGCGGCGACCCATCCGAGGTGGCCGATCGGCTGCGGATGGACCAGCCGCAGCACGGCTTCGACTCCTGCGACGAGGGCGGACAGGGCAATCATGGCGACGACGAACAGTCCGGCGAGGTCTTCGGCCCTGCCGAATCCGTAGGTGAAACGTTTGGTGGCGGCGCGGCGTCCGAGCGCGAACGCGATCCACAGGGGGATCGCGGTCAGCGCGTCGGAGGCGTTGTGGGTCGTGTCGGCCAGCAGCGCCACCGACCCGGAGGCGAGCACGACGGCCAACTGGGCCAACGCCGTCACGCCCAGCACGAGCAGGCTGATCTTGACCGCGCGGATGCCTTCCGCGCTCGACTCCAACGCGGCGTCCACTTTGTCGGCGGAGTCGTGGCTGTGCGGGACGAACACCTCGCGCAGCGCCCCGACCAGGCCGCCTCGGTGCTGGTGATGGCCATGCGGGTGGCCATGGCCATGGTCGTGCGAATGGCGGGGGGAGCGGTGCTCGTGGCTCATGCGCCGAGCCCCTTCCGCGCCGGGGCCTCTGCGGCCTCCTGGTGCAGCAGCCGGAGCTTCTCGTCGCCGCGATGATGGGCGGGCACGTCGGGGCCCGCGTGTTCGGCGTTGAACACGGCGTCCGTGAGCAACTGGCGCACATGGTCGTTCTCCAACCGGTAGAACACCTGCACGCCTTCTTTGCGCGTCTTCACCAGGCGGGCCATCCGCAGCTTCGCCAGATGCTGCGACACCGAGGCGGCAGGCTTGCCGACGTGCTCTGCCAGCTCGTTCACCGAGCACTCGCGGTCGACCAGCGCCCACAGCACCCGCACCCGTGTCGCGTCCGCGAGCATGCGGAACGTCTCGACGACCAGGTCGGCCTGGTCGTCGGGCAGCTGCCTGCGGCATGCTCTGCTATTACCTGCATTCATACGCAGATATTAGCAAATATCGGCCCGGGGGATGCCGCGAGCAGGGACCGATGGCGCGTTGGCCGGACCTCCCGCCGACTTCCCTCTGGCCGGCTTACCTCTGCTCAGAGCTGCGGATTCCAGCTCTTGTGCACGATTTCGAGCATGTTCCCGTCGAAGTCGAGAATATTGGCGGCGTAGTAGCCGGGGCCGAAATGCTCGCGTATGCCCGGCGCGCCCGCGTCGGTCCCGCCTGCCGCGACGGCGGCCTTGTGGGCCGCGTCGACCTCTGCCTGGCCTGCGGCGGCGAGCCCGAGGTAGATTCCTCTGCCTGCCTCGCTCTCGCGCAGCCAGACGCTCGAGCCGACTTTGACGCCGCCGCCGTAGTTCTTGTCCGCGAATCCGTGCAAGTTCGGCACGTCTGAGCCCGCAGGCGCCTCGTAGCCGCCTAAGCCGCGCCAGCCCAGCGGCTTCAAAACTGCCTCGTACAGCGAGCTCGACCTTTTGATGTCGCTCACCGAGATGTACACATGATCGATCATGCGATGGTGTATACCATGCCGCGTCAGCAGCAGCTGTCGCCGCGCCATGCCGCGCGGCCCTCCTTGAGGGCGAGGGCCGAGATGGCGAGGGCGACGAGAGGGTCGAGCCACCACCAGCCGATGAGCGTGTTGGCGAGCAGGCCGACGAGCACGGCGGCGGCGAGGTAGGCGCACAGCAGGTTCTGCGTGCCTTCCCCGGCAGTCGCGGCGGAGCCGAGGCGGGAGCCGACCCGGCGTTTGGCGATCCCGAGCAAAGGCATGACGACCAGGCTGGCGATGGAGAGCCCGACACCGAGCCAGCTGGTCGACGGCCGCTCGCGGGCGAGGAGGGCGGCGACGGCCTCGTAGGCGATGTACGGGGCGAGGAGGAAGAAGGTGACGGCGACGGCTCGCTGCGCTGTGCGTTCGGCGGCCTCGGAGAAAGTCCGGGCTCCGGTGAACCGCCAGATGACGATAACGCTGGCCAGGCCCTCGATGACCGAGTCGAGCCCGAATCCGAGCAGGGCGACCGAGTTTGCGAGCACTGCCGCCGTGATCGCCACGGCTCCCTCGGCGGCCATGTAGGCCAGCGACAGCCACGACAACGCCAGCGCGCGGCGCACATCGCCTGCCTGGGGTGTGCCGCAGCAGGCAGGCGCAGATCCGGCGGCCGGGGTTTCAGGCCTCGACGGATCCATCGGAGCTTCCCGCGCAGCAGCTGGCCTCGGGCTGTTCCGTGAAGAGGTTCGGGCTGGCTCCGAAGGCCTCCGAATCGGCGAGGACGGTGTAGACCTCCCATTGCTCGCCGTCGGGGGCGGTGGCCCAGACCTTGTCCTGGACGGCGTAGCAGCAGGTGGTGCCCTCCTCCTCCAGGGCGATCAGCCCCTCGGCGGCGAGGCGGTCGGCCTCGCGGCGGACATGTTCGCTGGTGTCGGTCTCGACTCCGAGGTGGTTGACCGTGCCCCCGTGGCCGGGGTTCTCGATGAGGACGAGCTTGAGCGGGGGCTGGTCGATGGCGAAGTTGGCGTAGCCGGGCTTGCGCTTGGCGGGCGCTGCGCCGAAGAGCTTGGCGTAGAAGGAGACGGCGGCTTCGAGGTTCTCGACGTTGAGGGCGAGCTGGACGCGGGACATGGGGCGCTCCTTACTGGTCTGGCGCGAGCTCTTGGGCGAGCTCGCGGACGCGGGCGGCGATGTCGTCGCGGATCAGGCGCATGCGCTCCATGCCCTCGACGCCGCGCTCGGCGGGCTCGTCGGTCTCCCAGCGGTCGATCCGCACGCCTTCCACAGGGTCGAGCTGCGCTTCGCGGCCGAGGATCACGACGCGGTCCACCGAGCGCAAAAGCTGGGGGTTGACAGGTTTGGGGCGCTCGCCGGACATGTCCGCGCCGACCTCTTCGAGGGATCGCGCGGAAGTCTCGTTGACCGCTTTTCCGGGCTTGGTGCCTGCGGAGTGCGCGTCAATCCGGCCGGGCGCTTCTTTGCGCATGAGGGCTGCGGCCATCTGCGACTTTCCCGCGTTGCTCGAGCACACGAACAGCACAGAGGGGCGTGCGGCGTTCTTCGGGTCCTGTTGGGTCATCGGTTCTCGGCTCCTTCATATGCCGGCTCCTGCGCCGGTCGGGTCTGGGTTGGTCCGGTCTGGGCCGGCCGGCTCTGGGCCGTTCGGTTTCGTAGCGCGAGGGAGAGCCTGACCAGCGCGAGCAGGGCGGGGACTTCGATCAGCGGGCCGACCGTCCCGGCCAGGGCTTGGCCGGACTCGACGCCCCAGGTGGCGACGGCGACGGCGATGGCGAGCTCGAAGTTGTTCCCGGCGGCGGTGAACGCGAGGGTCGCGGTCCTCGCGTAGCCGAGGCGCAGCAGCGCGCCGAGGAGGCAGCCGCCGCCCCACATGACCGCGAAGTACACCAGCAGGGGGAGCGCGATCCGTGCGACGTCGAGGGGCCTGCTGGTGATCTGGCCGCCCTGGAGGGCGAAGAGGACGACGATGGTGGACAAGAGGCCGTAGAGCGCGAACGGCCCGACTCTCGGGAGGAACGACCCCTCGTACCAGGCGCGGCCCTTCGCCCGCTCGCCGAGGCGGCGGGAGAAGTACCCGGCGAGGAGGGGGAGCCCGAGGAAGACGAGGACGGATTTGGCGATCTGCCAGGGGGAGACCGCGATGGCGGTCTGGGGCAGCCCGAGCCAGCCGGGCAGCACGTCGAGGTAGAACCAGCCGAGGACGGCGAACATGGCGATTTGGAACAGGGAGTTCAGCGCCACGAGCACGGCGGCGGCCTCGCGGTCGCCGCAGGCGAGGTCGTTCCAGATGATCACCATCGCGATGCAGCGAGCCAGGCCGACGACGATCAGCCCGGTGCGGTGCTCGGGCAGGTCCGGCAGGAACAGCCAGGCGAGCGCGAACATCAGCAGCGGGCCCGCCAGCCAGTTCAGCGCCAACGACCCGAGCATGAGCCCCCGGTCGCGGGCCACCGTGCCAAGCCGGTCGTAGCGGACCTTCGCCAGGACCGGGTACATCATCACCAAGAGGCCGACCGCGATCGGCAAGGACACCCCGTCCGCCTGGACCCGCTCCAGCGCCGGCCCGAGGCCGGGCGCCCACCGTCCCAGCAGCAGCCCGACGAGCATGGCGGCGCCGATCCACACCGGCAGCAGCCGGTCAAGGAGCGGCAGCCGGGGGACCGGGGCGCTCATGCCCGTGCCCCCGCGAGGTCCACGCCGCCGAGGAGCTGGGAGAGCTTGGCGAGCGCGGCGGGGACGACCCGGTAGTACACCCAGGTGCCGCGCCGCTCGCTATCGAGCAGCCCGACCTCGCGCAGCACCTTCAGGTGGTGCGAGATCGTCGGCTGGGACAAGTCGAAGGCCCCCGAGATCTCGCACACGCACGCCTCGCCGCCCAGATGGCTCGCGATGAGCGACAACAGCCGCAAACGGGCGGGGTCGCCCAATGCCTTGAACATCCGGGCGAGGTCGACGGCCTCGCCCTGGCCGAGCGGCTCGTCCGTGAGCGGAATGCAGCACGGCGGCGCCACATCGGCCGCAAAGCCTTGATTCGACATGTGTCTATATTGATAGATATCAAACTAGCCGTCAAGGGGCGGGCGCGTGGGCGTCACGGAAACCCTCGGCGGCGCCGTCGCGGATCAGCCGATGCCGAGCGTGGTGGCGATCAGGCTCCAGAGCCGTTCGGCCGCCTGGTCGGGCGTTGGGCGCGGGACGACGCGCAGCTGTTGTGCCACCACGTGGCGGAAGCCGCCGATGAGATAGGCGGCGGCGCTGTCGGGGTCGACGCCCTCGGGCAGTTGGCCGAGCGCCTGGCCTTGCCGGATGTTGTCCGCAGCCATGTCGATCATGCCCTGGATGTAGGCGGCTTCCAGCTCGGTGAGCTCGGGGTCCAGTGCCGTCCGGTTGAACAGGATCGGGGTGAGCGGTTCGGCGAACTGGTAGGCGACGGAGCGGCGGGCGCGCTCGCGCTCGCGGGTGGCCCAATCGGCGTCCGCCGGGAGGTGGGAGTCGGCGGTGGCCCGCCTGAGCCCCTGGTAGAAGCCGTCGTAGATCGCGACGAGCAGGCCGCTTTTGGAGCCGAAATGGTGGTAGAGGGCCCCGGTGCTCAGCCCGGAGCGGCGGGTGAGCGCGCTCAGCTCCATCACGCCGTTGCCCCGGACCAGCTCGTCGCGAGCAGCCTCGAGGAGCTGTTGACGTCCTACGGGTGGGCGTGCCATATTGAGAAGCATAACATAATTCGTTTATTTCATGGCTCGAAGGAGACGACATGGGCGTCGAAGTGTCCTCAGTGCTCGACATGGGCGGCGATCTGGCCGGAACGTATCGGCGGACTCAGAGCAGCGGGGCGAGCGTCGACCCGGCGGTGGTCGAGGCCGACCTCGCCGCTGTCGAGCGGGACGGGTACGTGGTCTTGCCCGGCCTTTTGACGCCAGGGGAGTGCGACGAGGTTCGCGAGGCCGTCGGGCCGCTGTTGGACCGGCACGGCCGCAACCGCTTCGAGGGGCACACCACCCAGCGGGTGTACAGCGTGTTGAACAAGACCCGCGCCTGCGACCGGATCGCGGACCACCCTCGGGTGCTGGCGCTTTTGGACCGGCTGTTTTTGCCGAACTACTTGCTGTCGATGCTGCAAGTCATCAACATCCTGCCGGGGGAGCAGGCGCAGATGCTGCACACCGACGACGGCTTCTACCCGTTGCCGCGTCCTCGCGCGGCCCTCAGCGCGGCGACGATCTGGGCCATTGACGAGTTCACCCCGGAGAACGGCGCAACGGACATCGTTCCTGACAGCCACACGTGGGCCGACCGGGTCCCGCAGGAGGGCGAGCGGGAGCCGGTCGTGATGGGCGCGGGGTCGTGCGTGTTCTTCCTCGGCACGCTCTGGCACGGCGGCGGCGCCAACAGCGCCGCCCGCCCGCGCTTGGCCGTGACCGCGCAGTACTGCGAGCCATGGCTGCGCCCGCAAGAGGCGTTCACCCTCTCGGCCACCCGCGACACGGCGCGCGCCGTGTCGGAGGACATCCGCCGGATGCTCGGCTACAGCATCCATCCGCCGTTCGTCGGCCAGGTCGACGGCATGCACCCCAAACGGCTGCTCGAACCCGGGGCGCAGGGCTTGTGAGCCTGCCAAAACCACGGGAAGCCGAACGCTGCGAGCCGCGCTCGCGGATGTACCGGTTAGAGGCGTGTCGCGGTGTGGACGAGGTCGGCGACGGCTTTGGATCTGCTGTGCGGCGGCCAGGCGATGACGGTCGTGACGGCAGGCGCGTCCGGCACCGGCACGATGGCGTGATCGTCGCGCAGCTGGGCTCGTAGCGACTCGGGCATGATCGCGCAGGCCCGTCCGAGCGCGATCAGCTGGATCAACTGGGTATGGTCGCGCACCTGCGGGCCGGGGCCGTCCGGGTAACTTCCGTCCCGTCGGGGCCAGCGCGGCAATGGCAGGTCTGTCAGGGCGTTGACCTCGGCCATCGACATGTGGGCCCGGTCGGCGAGGGGGTGCCCTGCGGGCAGGACCACCACCTGCTGTTCGGTGTGCAGGTCCTCGGTGTCGAATCCGGACGTCGTGTCCCAGGGCCGGTGGAGCAGGGCGACGTCGGCGCGCCCGCTGCGGAGCAGGCTTTCCGGTTCGCCGGGCCCGCAGAGCACCACCTCGACGGCGACAGCGCAGGGGTCGGCGGCGTACGCGTCCAGCAGTTTCGACAACAGTTCCTTGGACGCCCCCGCCTTGACCGCCAGCACCATGCCGGGCCGGTCGGCAGCGGCGCGACGGGTGCGGCGCTCGGCGGCTTCGACCGCTTCGAGAGCGATCCGAGCCTCCCGCAGAAGCACCGACCCGGCCTCGGTCAAAGCGATGGCGCGAGCAGCGCGGTGCAGCAGAACGACTCCGAGCCGCCGTTCGAGCTGTTGGATCGCCCGCGACAGCGGTGGTTGCGCCATCGCCAGCCGCTGTGCCGCCCGCCCGAAGTGCAACTCCTCGGCGACGGCGACGAAATACCGCAACTCCCGTGTCTCCACCATGTCATCGTATCCGACGCTCACCACGACCGATACCCGTGCGGTATCGTCGCCCGTCGGATCGGTCTTGGACGCCCCGCCCGAGCCCGCAGTACCTTCGACGGCATGAGTGGTCGAACGATCGCGCTGGTGACTGGCGCGAACAAAGGAATCGGATACGAGATCGCGGCGGGCCTCGGCTCCCTCGGCTGGCGAGTCGGCGTGGGCGCGAGGGACCAACAGCGCCGCGAGAACGCGGTGGCGAAGCTGCGCGCGGCGGGCGTCGATGCGTTCGGCGTGCCGCTCGACGTGGACGACGACGCGAGTGTCGCCGCTGCGGCCGAGCTGGTCGCCGACCACGCCGGAGGGCTCGACGTCTTGGTCAACAACGCCGCGATCACCGGCGGTGTGCCGCAGACGCCCACCACGCTCGACCCCGCGACCGTGCGAGCCGTCGTGGAAACCAACGTGATCGGCGTCGTCCGGGTCACCAACGCGATGCTGCCCATGCTGCGCAGCTCGGCGGCTCCGCGAATCGTCAACATGTCCAGCAGCGTGGGCTCGCTCGCCCTGCACACCACACCCGGCGTCGACATGGGACCGGTCCCCACCGCGTACCTGGCGTCAAAGACCTTCCTCAACGCCGTCACCGTCCAGTACGCCAAGGAACTGGGCGGCACCAACATCCTGATCAACTCCGGCTGCCCCGGTTTCACCGCCACCGACCTCAATGGCTTCCAGGGCACCCGCACACCACGGCAGGGGGCGGCGATCGCGATCCGCCTCGCGACCCTGCCCGACGACGGGCCGACCGGCGGGTTCTTCGACGACGACGGCACAGTGCCCTGGTGACAGGCATACTGACTTGAAACAGCAGGCCTCGGGCCTGCGCGCCTTATTTCTGGTGGCAGAAACAGTTACGAAGATTCGCTGGGATCGGCTATGGGGAAGCAGCGCAGCGGAGCTTCGCCGCGTAGGCTTCGCCTTGGTCGCGCAGCACGTCGGCTTCTGCGGTGATGACCAGGGCAGGGGGCAGGCCGCAAGCTGCTCGGCAGAGGCGCGCAAAGGGAAGGCGTGGATCTCGTCGCGCTGTGCCTCGTTCTGGGTGTAAGTACCCGCCCGAGCTGCGTGAGCACGCGGTGCGCCTGGTGCGCGAGGCGCATCACCACTTCAAACCCTCGCCGCTGGCCGTACCCTGCGCATTCGCAAGGTACGGCCAGCGGCGAGGGTGGCGGTATTCGCAGCGCCTAGTAGATCGGGACGATCTTGACGTTGGTCCATGCCTTCTCGGTGCACGCGGCAACAGCCCAGTAGATGCACCCGCCGGGGGTGTACGAGACCTCGAGGGTGTTCTTCTTACCGTCGGCAGGGTGGTCGTGCTGGACGACGTTGTCCCGTGCCTTCCCCGCGGAGTTGCCGCTTCCGTACCCGAAACTGTACTTCTTGAACGGCTGTCCGGTTGGGCATGAGAAGCTCACCTTGCCCTTGGCGCCGGAAATCGATCCACCTCCGGCAGGAGCAGCAGCGGGCTGGCTGGCCTTCTCGATGTTGAAGGAGCAGACCTCGGGGTAGTAGTACTTCGCGTAGCCCTCGGTGTAGTCCTTGAACTTGATCTCTGGATTCTGAGCGTGCGCCGCACTCGGCGCAAGTGCAGCAACGCTCGCAGCGATAAATGCGGCGGTTATGAGATTGGTGGCAGTGAAATTCTTCATGGCGCTTCTCCTGAATTTGGATGAGATCGAAATAATATTATTGCTGTCTGTGTGCGAACCGATTTCAGTAATCCTTGCCGGCTACCGCGGCTTTTCCGTCTGATCGGGTGATTACCCAGCCCATCGCAACAGCAACTTTGATCTTCACTGAGTCAATGGCGCCAACCGCCGTGGGCTTGCCGCCACTCTTGCACTGGTAGGTAGCGCCGTTTGCTTGAAGCATGAAGTACGTGGGTGTCGCGTGGAGCTTGTCCACCTTTGGCGTGATGGAGACGGAATTCGTCGAGGTGAAGGTTACCGTCTCGCCCTGGGTAAAGGTACGGCTGACTTTGGTTCCCAGTGAGGCCTTGATCCCGTTGCTCGACCAGTCGATGCCGACAGTCTTTTCCTGGCTGACGGCCACTTGGTTGGTCTCTGACTTGGATTTCGCGGCAGTCAGGGTCTGCGGGGTGCCTTTAACCAAGACTTGCGTCACGTCGGCATCTTTGTCGAAGTAGTTCTTCGACACCGCCACGGGGTAGATGACGCCGTTGCACGGCACGTTGGATACACCGTCGATCAGTTTGCTGGACTCGCCGCCAACCCTGGGTTCGGCATATGCCGCAGCGACCGGGAGAGTAACAACGGCTGCTGCTACCAGGGCCGCCGACAGCGCGAGTCGCGCCGAGGGGATGGATTTCATGATTTCTCCTAATTGTTCGTTGCCCACAAAAGGTGTCGCATACTAGATATTGCGCGGAGCAAATCTAGATGTTATCTAGAATTTAGATGTTATTTAGAATTGGACTTCGAGCAAGAGCGTGTTTGCGTCGCGGAGAGGATATTTTGTATCGAGGTGACGAATTCTGGTTTCCCCCCAAATTGCTCGGCTACCGCCTCGGTGTCTGTCTTTCCGCAATATTCGGTAAAACACTTGGAACTGTCGCGCTTCGGCGTCAGCGGTTGAAGCGAACGATATGGGGGTGATCTGGCAGGTGGTCACTTTCCCTTGAAGAAGCGTATCCATGCGGGGTCTCTCTGTGAATATTTTAATCCTGCGCTAAAGAATCATGAAGATACAAGTGAAGATCCAGAGCGCCGAAACATTCTTCGGCGGCATTGTTTTCACAAGCGGCGTTGAGTGCCGATAATCGACATTATGTCACTTGCATCGCGCGTCCGGGTCCCGGATTGGGCAGTCTCGGGTCTGCCCTGTTCTCAGATGCTCTGTCGAAGGACTCGGATTCCGGCGACGACGAGTCCGGCGCTGTCGCTCGGCGCACGATCCCTGTAGACGCGGTTCTCCCGCCGGGCTGTCTGTGCCCGGTGGGGGGAAACTCATCCAGAGGGGCCGGCTCGATCATGCGCGCCCATGCTGTCCAGCATTTCTGCGGCCCTCGCTGCTCGGTCTCGGATCGCTTGAAGTGACATAATATTCACGAGGGGCCATGCGCGCGGCTCGCGGGCGAATTTCCAGGCCCCGCGCACTGGTTTGAACGAAAACGTGGCTCTACGGCGATCTGAGGGCGTTTTTGCTGGTCAGGGGCATAAGGAAAATGTCTTTTCGCGCTTTTTGGCCACTGATGTGGTCAAGTACGAGCAGCTGCCCGCGCCGCGCCGTCTGCGATGAGGTACTGGGCCGAGAGGTAGGTGGCCATCACAACGGCCTCGAGCGCCTGCGGCGCGCCCTGCCACAAGAACCTGCGCAGCCCCAGCACCGCGTCGCTGGCAAGGAATGCCAGTCCTCCTGCGGCCATCCGGCGACGGGCCGCTGCGGGAACTTGCTCGGAGAGGGTCGTCGCGCTCGCCGCCGTCCCCGCGAGCGCCGCGGAGTAGCCGAGCAGGATCGGGGCGAGGTAGGGCGCCTCGCGTCCTGCGGCGAGGGCCACGCCCGGCGCGCAGACGGCCCAGATCCCCGCGACCGCTTTGGCGGGCGCTCCTGGTGTGGCCGCGCGGTGCGGGCGCATGCCTGCGATGTAGGACGCGTGGCCCGCCGCGAAGCTGGCTGCGCCGCGCGCGAAGTCCCGTGGGGCGTCGCCGAGCAGGGCCACGTCGCCGCACCAACTCGCGGCCTGGGCGAGGAGGACGGCGCGGAACAACGGGGACCGCCGAGCCGAGGGGTTCGCGGCGAACGACGCGGCGAGCACGGGCATGAGCAGGGGCTTGGTGAACCGCCGCGTCCGGTGCGCCTGCTGTCCGCCGAAGGCGGAGAGCGCGGTGTCCGCAACGGCGGCGCCCGCGTAGAAGCCGCGAAGGACGGCGGACAGCTCGTGAGCCTTGAACGACAGCGCCATGGCAGCGACGATACCTGCTGGCGCGCTGTTCAGAACGGTCGCCCGTGCTCCCCTGCCTGCGCCGTCCTCTATAGTCGTACGGCAGAGGCCGTCGATGGAGGAGAGCTCATGGTTTCCGTTTTCCGCTCCGCAGTTGTCGCGTCAGGAGCGGCCCTTGCGGCCGTGGCGCTGCCTGGTGTCGCGGAAGCCGCCGGGGCCCAGGTGGGCGACTCGTGTCCGACGTGGCACGCGACCACGCATGACAGCGCGGGCAAGACGATGTGGTGCAACCACACGATGACTGGCGGGCAGATCCTGGTGTGGCAGTACGGCGGTCCCGACTAGCGGTCCTGGCTCGGCGACGGCCGCGCCGCCTGCCTTGCCCGTGCTCTGCGTCGGGTAGGCTCGAACGACCCGCAGGCAACGGCGCGGCGGGCGACCCGGTAGAGAGCTGGCCCGATGACCATACGAAAATTGCTGCCCCTCGGTTTGGTTTTCCCGGTGTTCCTCGGCCTCGCCCAGATCGCGCACGCCGCCCCCGCGAAGGAGCCGGTGCGCCATTACGTGGCGATGGGCGACTCGTACGTGAGCAAGCCCGGTTTGCGGGGGCTGGACCCGGACGGGCCGAACTGCGCGCGGACCGACGAGAACTACCCCGCCGCCGTGGCCGAGGGGCTCGGCCTCGGACCGGGCAACGGCTTCACCGATGTGAGCTGCGCGGGCGCGAAGTCCGGCGCGCTGCTGAACGAACAAGAGAGCGCCTTCGGCATTGTGGTCCCGCCGCAGGTGGACGCGGTGAACGAGGACACCGACCTCGTGACGATGAGCTTCGGCCCGAACGACCAGGACTTCATGGTCAAGATCGTCACAACCTGCTTGATGATCGGCCTCACCGATCCGGACGGCAGCCCGTGCAGGCAGCAGGGCCCCGAGGAGCAGCCGCTCTTGACCGCTCAGGGCTTCGCCGGAGTCCGCGACAACATACATCGGGATTTGCGCGGCGCCGTGGACGCGGTCAAAGGCAAGGCGCCCCGCAGCAGGATCGCGCTGGTGGGGTACCCCCAGCCCTTCCCCGCCGGCAAGAAGTGCCGCGAGACGACCCCGATGACCATTGGCGACATGGCGTGGATCAACGAGAAGATCCAGGGCGTCAATGCGACTATCCAACAGGTGGCGAGGGAGACTGGGGAGATCTACGTCGACACGTACGCCCCGTCGGTCGGGCACGGTTTGTGCGCTGCGGGACCGGCCTGGGAGTCGGGGTTTCTCACGACGAACTGGGTGGAGAGCCAGCCGCTGCATCTGACGCCGCTCGGCGCTCGGGAGATCGCGAAGATCGTCCTCGATAAGATCTGAGGCCATGGCCGTGCACCAGCCCACACAGTCCCCCGTCGCGGACAGCCACGACCGGATCCGCGTGCACGGCGCGCGCACGAACAACCTGAAAGACATCAGTGTCGAGCTGCCCAAGCGCAGGCTGACGGCGTTCACCGGCGTTTCCGGCTCGGGCAAGAGCTCGCTGGTGTTCGACACGATCGCCGCCGAGTCGCAGCGGCTGATCAACGAGACCTACAGCGCCTTCGTGCAGGGCTTCATGCCGACATTGGCGCGGCCGGACGTGGACGTCCTGGACGGCCTGACCACCGCGATCATTGTCGACCAGCAACGGATGGGCTCAGACCCCCGCTCCACGGTCGGCACCGCGACGGACACGGGCGCCCTCCTGCGGATCCTCTTCAGCAGGCTGGGAAAGCCGTACGTCGGCTCGCCGCAGGCGTTCTCCTTCAATGTCGCCTCGATCAGCGGCGCGGGCGCGGTCACGATGGAGCGGGGCGGCAAAACCGTGAAAGAGCGCCGCAGCTTCAGCGTCACCGGGGGCATGTGCCCGCGCTGCGAAGGGCGGGGCTCGATCTCGGACATCGACCTCGCCGCGCTGTACGACGACTCCAAATCGATCAACGGGGGCGCGATCACGATCCCCGGCTACAGCATGGACGGCTGGTACGGCCGCATCTTCAAAGGCTGCGGCTTCTTCGACCCGGACAAGCCGATCGGCGAATTCGCCAAGAAGGAGCTCGACGCGCTCCTGCACAAGGAGCCGACCAAGATCAAGGTCGACGGGGTCAACCTGACGTACGAGGGTTTGATCCCGAAGATCCAGAAGTCGTTCTTGTCCAAGGACGTCGAGTCCATGCAGCCGCATATCCGCGCTTTCGTCGAGCGCGCGGTGACGTTCGCGACCTGCCCGGAGTGCGCGGGGACCCGGCTTTCCGCCGCCGCGCGGTCCGCCACGATCAAGGGCCGCAACATCGCCGAGGTGTGCGCGATGCAGATCAGCGACCTCGCGGCATGGGTCGAGGGCCTCGACGAGCACGAGGGCTTCGCTCCCCTGCTCGGCTCGTTGCGCCGAGTCCTCGGCTCGTTCGTGGAGATCGGGCTCGGCTACCTCTCGCTCGACCGCCCGTCCGGCACGCTCTCGGGCGGCGAGGCGCAGCGGGTCAAGATGATCCGCCAGCTCGGGTCCTCGCTGACCGATGTCACCTATGTCTTCGACGAGCCGACGGTCGGGCTGCACCCCCACGACATCCGGCGGATGAACGACTTGCTGCTGCGGCTGCGGGACAAGGGCAACACGGTGCTGGTCGTGGAGCACAAGCCGGAGGCGATCACGATCGCGGACCACGTCGTCGACCTCGGCCCCGGCGCGGGCTCGGGCGGCGGCGAGGTGGTCTTCGAGGGCACGGTGGCGGAGCTGCGGCGCAGCGGCACGCTCACCGGACGGCATTTGGACGACCGCGCGGCGCTCAAAGCCGCGGTGCGCGCACCTGCCGGGGCGCTGCAGGTGCGCGGGGCCTCGACCAACAACCTGCAGGGCGTCGACGTGGACATCCCGCTCGGTGTGCTGGTGGTGCTCACCGGCGTCGCGGGATCGGGCAAGAGCTCGCTCGTCGGCGGGTCGGTGGCGGGCCGTGACGGGGTCGTGGCGATCGACCAGGCGCCGATCAAGGGCTCGAGGCGCAGCAACCCCGCGACCTACACCGGACTGCTGGACCCCATCCGCAAGGCCTTCGCGAAGGCCTCCGGGGCGAAGCCCGCGTTGTTCAGCGCGAACTCCGAGGGCGCGTGCCCTGACTGCAACGGCGCGGGCGTCGTCTACTCCGACCTGGCCGTCATGGCCGGGGTCGCCACGACCTGCGACGTGTGCGAGGGGAAACGGTTCGACGCGTCGGTGCTGGAGCACAAACTCGGCGGACGCGACATCAGCGAGGTGCTCGCGATGTCGATGGCGGAGGCGCGCGCGTTCTTCGGGGGCGAGGTCGAAGGGAGCGAGGGGGCGCGCACGCCCGCCGCGCACAAGATCCTCGAACGGCTCGCGGACGTCGGGCTCGGCTACCTCGCCCTCGGCCAGCCGCTCACCGCGCTCTCCGGCGGCGAGCGCCAACGGCTCAAGCTCGCCGCGCGCATGGGCGAGGAGGGCGACGTCTATGTCCTGGACGAGCCGACCTCGGGCCTGCACCTCGCCGATGTCGAGCAGCTGCTCGGCCTGTTGGACCGGCTCGTGGACTCCGGCAAGTCGGTCGTCGTCGTCGAGCACCACCAGGCGGTCATGGCCCACGCGGACTGGATCGTCGACCTCGGCCCCGGCGCGGGCCACGACGGCGGCAGGGTCGTCTTCGAGGGCACGCCCGCCGACCTCGTCGCGAGCCGGGCCACCCTCACGGGCCAGCACCTCGCGGACTACGTCGGGGCCCGGCCCTGACGGTGACGGAGCATTTCCGCCAGTAATGGCGGCGGCGATTGTTGAGCGTCGCAGGCGCAGAATCCGATCACGAAATCGTCAAACCTGCCCGTGTGAACCGTCTGGGCGGCTAGGATCAGAGCGCCCCGCAGCCCCCGCACCGGACAGAACTGAGGAACGACGTGAGCACAGACACCGCCGCCGCCCCGCCGCAGCACCACGCGGGCGGCCTTGGCCCGGTTCGCCTCGCCGTCGTCGTCGGCGCGCTCGGCGTGGTGTTCGGCGATATCGGCACGAGCCCGATCTACACCCTCCAGACCGTCTTCGACCCGGGCGACCCGCACCCTGTGCCGATCAGCCCGACCAATATCTACGGCGTGGTGTCGCTGATCTTCTGGTCGGTGATGGCCATCGTGACGCTGACCTACGTCACGCTGGTGATGCGGGCCGACAACGACGGGGAGGGCGGCATCATGGCGCTCATCACGTCGCTGCGCCACTGGTCGGGCAAGGGCCGCCGCACCGCGCTGACGCTGGCCGGCCTCGGGGTCTTCGGCGCCGCGCTGTTCTTCGGCGACGGCATGATCACGCCCGCGATCTCCGTGCTCTCCGCCGTCGAAGGCCTCAAGGTGGTCGAGCCTTCCTTCGAGGAATGGGTCGTGCCGATCACCGCCGTGATCATCGTGGTCTTGTTCTCCGTGCAGCGCCGGGGCACCGCCGTCGTCGGACGGATCTTCGGCCCGGTGATGATCGCCTGGTTTGTCACGATCGGCGCGCTCGGGGTCAAAGGCGTCGCAGGGCGTCCGGAGATCCTCAAGGCCCTCTCCCCTGCGTACGCGCTTGGCTTTGTGGCCGAGCATTTCGAGATCGCTTTCTTCGCCCTGGCGGCAGTCGTGCTCTCGGTCACCGGCGCCGAGGCGCTGTACGCGGACATGGGGCATTTCGGGCGGCGCGCGATCACGCGGGGCTGGCTCCTGCTCGTGCTGCCCGCCTGCACGCTTAACTACTTGGGCCAGGGTGCGTTGCTGCTGGGCGACGAGCGCTCGATGAGCGCCCCGTTCTTCCTGCTCGCGCCGGGGTGGGCAAGGCTTCCCCTTGTGCTGCTGGCGACGGCGGCGACGGTGATCGCCTCCCAGTCCGTCATCACCGGGGCCTACTCGCTCACGTCGCAGGCCGTGCAGCTGGGCTACCTGCCGAGGCTGCGGGTCGAGCACACCTCGGAGTCCACCATCGGCCAGATCTACGTCCCCTTTGTCAACAATGTGCTGGCGGTGTCCGTGCTGATCCTTGTGTTCGCGTTCCGCAGCTCTGCGGCGCTGGCGTACGCGTTCGGGATGGCGGTGACCGCGACGATCACCATCACCACGTTGTTGTTCCTCTTCATCGCGCGGCGGCGTTGGGAGGCTCCGCTGTGGGCGGTGGTGCTCGGCGGCGGGGCGCTGCTCGCGGTCGACCTGCTGTTCTTCGCCGCGAACATGACGAAGTTCGTGCATGGCGCGTGGCTGCCGCTCTTGATCGGCGTCGTCGTGTTCACGGTGATGACCACGTGGGCGCGCGGACGGTCGATCGTCACCCACAAGCGCGCCGAGGTCGAGGGCTCGCTGACGGAGTTCGTCGGCAAGCTCCCGGAGCTGGACCCGCCGCTCATCCGGATCCCTGGGACTGCCGTGTTCCTCAACCGGGGCCAGGAGACCACCCCGCTGGCCATGCTCTCCAGCGTCCGGCACAACCGCGTCCTGCACGAGCAGGCGGTGATCTTGTCCCTGGAGACGGTGCCCGTGCCGAGGGTGCCCGACGCGGAGCGGGTCGAGATCGACGACCTCGGCTACAGCAGCGACGGCATCATCTACGTCAGCGCGCGTTTCGGATACATGGAGCGGCCCGACGTGCCGCACGTGCTGAGCCTGCTCGACCCGGCGCGGACCGAAGGGCCGGTCACCGTCGGCCAGGCCTCGTTCTTCTTGTCCAAGCTCCAGTTGGTGCGCGGCGCGGAGCCGACGATGCCGACCTGGCGCAAGCGGCTGTTCATCGCCACCTCGCACATCACCGGGGACGCGGCGGGGTACTTCGGCCTCCCCCTCGACCGCACGGTGATCATGGGATCGCGTCTGCAGGTGTGAGCGCCCCCGCTCCGGCCTGGGCCTAGTCCAGGATCCGGCGTGCGACGTTCGTCGTGACCAGGTCGAGCAGCTCGTCGGCGCGGCCCGCGAGGATCGTGCGGATCGCGTAGAGCGCGAAGCCTTTGGCCTGCTCGGTCGAGATCGCGGGCGGGATCGAGAGCTCCTGGCGCGCTGTGACCACGTCCACCAGCGCAGGCCCGTCGTGAGCGAGCGCCTCGGCGAGCGCGCCTTCCAGCTCTTCGGGCCGTTCGACCCGTCTGCCGTGGATGCCGAGCGCGCGGGCCACCGCCGCGAAATCGGGATTGCGCAGCTCGGTGCCGAAATTGACGATGCCTGCGGCCTTCATCTCCAGCTCGACGAAGTTGAGCGATGAATTGTTGAACAGCACGACCTTCACGGGGAGGTTGTTCTGCGTCAGGGTGATGAGGTCGCCGAAGAGCATGGTCAGTCCCCCGTCGCCTGCCAGTGCGACGACTTGGCGGCCGCGGTCGACGGTTTGCGCGCCGATCGCATGCGGCAGCGCGCAGGCCATCGTGCCATGGGTGAACGACCCGATCAGCCGCCTGCGCCCGTTCATCGTCAGATACCGCGCCGCCCAGACCACGGGCGAGCCGACGTCGACGGTGAACACCGCGTCGTCGTCGGCGAGCTTGTCCACGAGCCCCGCGACGTACTCCGGGCGGATCGGGGTCTGGTTCCGGTCGTTGACCGCGAGCGAGTCGAGGGACTTGCGGGTTTTGCGGTAGTGCTTGACCGCGCGGTCGAGGTGCTCGGTCTCGTCTTTGCGGCGCAGCAGCGGGGCGAGCGCCGTGATGGTGTCCTTGACCGTTCCGACCAGGCCGAGGTCGATCGGGACGCGGCGGCCGAGCTGGCGGCCCCGGATGTCGACTTGGATGATCGTGGCGTTCTCGGGGTAGAACTGCCGGTACGGGAAGTCGGTGCCCAACATCAGGAGCAGGTCGGCCTCGCGGATCGCCTTGTACCCCGAGGGGAACCCGAGCAAGCCGGTCATGCCCACGTCGTAGGGGTTGTCGTACTCGATGTGCTCTTTGCCCCGCAAGGCGTGCACGACGGGCGCTTTGAGCGTTTCGGCGAGGGAGACCAGCTCGTCGTGGGCGCCTGCGGCGCCTGCGCCGCCGAGGATGGTGACCCGGCTCGACCGGTTGATGAGCTCGGCGGCTCGGCGCAGCGACTCGTCGTCGGGGCGGAGCACCGAACGGGCGGCTGTGACGGGCCTGTCGAGCCAGCCTTGGCCGCCCGCGCGGCTCAAGAACACTTCCCCGGGGACCACGACCACCGCGACCCCGCGCTCCTCGACGGCGGCGCGCATCGCCATCTCCACGATGCGCGGCGCCATCTCGGGGGAGCTCACCAGCTCGGTGTAGACGCTGCACTCTTTGAAGAGCTCCTGCGGATGGGTCTCCTGGAAATATCCCGAGCCGATCTCGGCCAGCGGGATCTGGGCGGCGATGGCCAGCACCGGCACGCCGCTGCGCTGCGCGTCGAACAGGCCGTTGATCAAATGCAGGTTGCCGGGCCCGCAGCTGCCTGCGCAGACCGCCAGCCGCCCGGTCAGCGCGGCCTCCGAGGCCGCGGCGAATGCGGCGGTCTCCTCGTGCCGGACATGCTCCCAGGTGATCCCGTCGGCGCGGCGGATCGCGTCGGTGAATCCGTTGAGGCTGTCCCCCGGCAGCCCGTACACCCTGCTGACGCCGCTCGTTTTGAACGCGGCGATGATCTGGTCGGCGACCGTTGCCATGCGAATTCCTTCCTCTGGCCGTGGAGGCTGCCGAGGCGGCGGACCGCCGCTTCGCGATCTTCAGTCTAGTGAGGATACGGTCCGAGCGGCCGGGCGGAAAAGGGCGGCTCTTCGCGTGCTTCGCGGACTTCCTCGCGAAGAGGGGCGCTCGGACCTGCGTTTTTCTTCTGCTCTGCGCGGAGCGGCCGCCTGCGGGGCGTCTCTGCCTGTGGTCGAAGAGACAGACCGGCAACCTTGCCAATACCATACCCCCTATGGTATCCATAAGTCATGGAAGAAACCACGAGAGAAGTGCCGCCGCATGGGAGCCCCGAAGACATGGCGGCGATCCTCGGGCGTCTCCGCCGAGCCCACGGGCAGTTGGGCGGGGTCGTCTCGATGATCGAGCAAGGGCGCAACTGCCGCGACGTGGTGACCCAGCTCGCCGCCGTGTCCCGCGCCCTCGACCGCGCGGGATTCAAGATCATCGCGACCGGCCTGCGGGATTGCGTGGCCGAGCCGGGCGGCCGGTCGGGCCAGGGGCTGACCGTGGACGAGCTGGAGAAATTGTTCCTCAGCCTGGCCTGAGGAACCGACGAGAGGAATTCGATATGGACGAGGCCGTCGAGACGCGACCGAGGGCGTCCGATGTCGTGATCTGGCTGGACCCGGTGTGCCCGTACTCGTGGACCACGGCGCGGTGGCTCCGCGGACTGTCCGACGAGGGCGTCGTGGAGCCGCGGTGGGAGTTGATGAGCCTTGCGGTCCTGAACGAAGGGCGGGATCTCCCGGCTTCGGGGCAGGAGCGGATGCGGGCCTCCCGCGCGGCGGGCCGCCTGTTCGCAGGCCTCGGCCGAGCATTGGGCCGCGAGGGGATGTGGACGGCGTACGAGGCGTTCGGGAACGCGTTCTTCGGCCGAGGGGAAGCCCTCGACGAGACGCTCGTCCAGGAGGTCCTGCGGGCGTCTTCGGCCATGGACGGCCACACGCAGAGCCTCTCGGACGATTCGTTGGACGAGCTTGTGCGCGCCTCGCACGAGCGGTCCCAGCAGGCCCTCGGGGAGCCGGGCGGAAGCCCGATCGTGAGCGTCGACGGCAGGGCGTTCTTCGGCCCCGTGCTCACCTCGCTCCCGGACGAGGAGTCGTCCCGGGCGCTCTTCCGCTCGGTCGCCGGGCTCGCCCGGATCTCGGAGTTCGCGCAGCTCCGGCGCCCACGTCCCGCCCACGTCTGAACACGGAGGACAACAACTATGTGCCACGCGACGAAATGCCGCTCCTGCGGCAAGACGACCTGGTCCGGCTGCGGCGCGCATGTCCAGTCGGTCAAGCGCCGCGTCCCGCCGGAGCAATGGTGCGACGGCCATCCGTCACCGCAGTCCCAGTCGCCGCTGGGCCGGTTCTTTCGAAGGAGAAAATAATCATGGCGAAACGACTTGTCGTCCTCGGCGCGGGCATCGGAGGCCTGAGCGTCGTCAAAGAGCTCCAGGAGTCGGGCGCCGTCCTCGACGGCATCGATGTGACCCTCGTGGACGAGGACTTCGAGCATTTCCTCGGGTTCACCCTCCCCTGGGTCATGCGCGGCTGGCGGAGCCCGGACAGCGTCCCGATCCGGCCAGCCCCGCGCGCGCTGACGGGAGTCACGGCCGTTCGGGCAAGGGCGACCGGCTTCGACCCCGAAGCAAAGACGGTTTCCCTCGATGACGGCTCCCAGCTCCCGTACGACGCGCTCGTCGTCGCCCTTGGCGCGAAAAACGCCCCGCACAAGGTGCAAGGGCTGCAAGAGGCCGTCGACGCGGGCGTCGCCGTCCACTACTACAGCGCCCTCGACGCGAGCCGGGCCCATGAGGCCCTGACCCGCTTCGCAGGGGGCAGGCTCGTGTTCCTCGTGGCTTCGCAGCCCTACCGGTGCCCGGTCGCCCCGTACGAGGGCGCGCTCCTCGCCGCAGACCTGCTCAAAGAGCTCGGAACGCGCGGGGCGACGGAGATCTCGGTCCACACCCCGGAGAAACAGCCCATGCCGTCGGCAGGGCCGCACGCCGGGCCTCGGCTCGTCGAGCTGCTCGAAGAGAACGGCGTCGCTTTCCACCCGGAGCGAGCCGTCGAGCAGGTCGACCACATTGCCCGGACCGTGCGCTTCGCGGACGGCGAGAGCGTCCCCTTCGACCTGCTCGTGTTCGTCCCCCCGCACGAGCCCGCCATCGGCTCCGGCGACGGGGCGGGTTGGATCGCCGTCGACCGCGAGTCCATGCTGACCGAGCACGAGGGCGTGTGGGCGGTCGGCGACATCAGCGCTGTGGTCTCCCCGTCCGGCAAACCGCTGCCGAAAGCCGCGATCTTCGCGAAGAACGGCGGGAGGACCGCGGCGAGGAACGTCCTGCGCTATTTCGGCAAAACCGAGGAGCGCGACCGCCTCTCCGGGCTCGGGCATTGCTACGTCGATGTCGGCGCGCACGAGTCCGCGCTCGGCAGCGGGGACTTCTTCGCCCTCCCGCATCCCGGCGTGGTCCTCGAAGCCCCTTCTGCCGAGCTCCACGCCGACAAGGCCGCCGAGGAGAAGGAATGGCGGACGCGCTGGGAGGGAGGAGCGGACGCGTGGCATGTGGCCTAGGCCGCTTCGGCAGGCGCCGGTAGACTTGGGCCATGAGCGAGAAGCCTTCCCCGAGGACCCTTGCTGTTTTCGCGGCGTTCCAGGCGGCGGACGCTGTGGCCTGCGCGATTCCGCTCAAAGCGATCACTGAGGCGTTCGACCGGGTCGAGTTCCCGGTCAAATACCGCTGGATCTTCCCAGTGGTCAAGGGCGCATCGGCGGCGGGGCTCGCCCTAGGGATCAAGTTCCCGTCGCTGGCCCGGCTCACGCTCGTCCTTCTGACGGCGTATTTCGCCGCCGCCGTCGGCTCGCACGTGCGGGTGAAGGACAGCGTCTCGAACGCGGCTCCGGCCGCCCTGTTCCTCGGAGCCTACGCCTTCCTCGCCGCGCGGACCTTCGTGCGGCAGTAGGCTCCGCCGCCACCGCCACGCGCGCCGGGTCTTGTTAGGCTCGGCCGATGGACGACATCAAGCAGCCCTTGGCCCGCCGTCGCTTCTTCCAGGTCGGCGCGGGCGCCGCGATCGCCGCAGGCGTCCTTGCGGCCTGCGATGAGCCCCCGAAAGCCGGGAACGGCCCGAAACAGCGGCCGAACATCCTCTTCATCCTGGCGGACGACCTCGGCTGGGGCGATATCAGCCGGTACGGGCGCACGGACTACTCGACGCCGAACATCGACTCGATCGGCGAGCGCGGGATCAGCTTCACCGACGGCTACGCGAACAGCTGCGTCTGCACGCCCACCCGAGTCGGTTTCTTCACCGGGCGCTACCAGCAACGCCTGCCGTTCCACGAGCAGTTCGGCAACAAGGAGTACGGCATCCCGGCAGAGACGCCGACCGTGGCATCGGCCTTGAGCAAGGCGGGCTACACGACGGCTCTCATCGGCAAATGGCACTGCGGTCTCGCTCCTCGATTCGGCCCGAACAAGAGCGGGTTCGAGTACTTCTTCGGCTTCCTCGGCGGCGCCGAGGACTACTTCGACCACACGGACGTTGGCGAAGGCGTGGGACAGCCCGACCTCTGGGAGAACGAGAAGCCCACGACGGCGGACGGCTATCTGACCCAGGTGTTCACCGACCGGGCCATCGGCTATCTCAAAGAGCACGCGGGCAAGCCCGACCCGTTCTACCTGAGCCTGCACTACAACGCGGTGCATTGGCCGTGGGAGAGCCCGGACACCGGCCCCAATCCGATCCGGGAGCCGAAAGACTTCAACGCGGGCAGCCCCGAGATCTTCGGGCAGATGACCGTCGAGCTGGACCGGCAAGTCGGCAGAGTGCTGGCCGCACTGGACGAGCTCAAGATCGCGGACAACACACTGGTCGTGTTCACCAGCGACAACGGCGGCGAGCGCTACGGCCACGAGTACCCGTTCAACGGGCAGAAGGGCAACCTGTACGAGGGCGGCATCCGCGTGCCGATGATGGCGCGCTGGCCGGGGAAGATCCCCGCGGGCCGGATCAGCAGGCAGACCGCCATCACGATGGACTGGACGGCCACCATCGCCGCCGTCGCGGGCGCGAGCTGGGACGCCGCCTCGCCGCTCGACGGGCGGGACCTCACCCCGCAGCTCGGGGGCGCCCCGGAGAGCGAACGGGCGCTGTTCTGGCGGTTCAATTTCGTCGGAGAGGCGGAGAAGGTCAAGGAGGAGCTGCGCGAGCGCGGGCTTCCCGAGGACACGCTCCCCCCGGACATGTTCAAACTGAACCAGGCGGCAGTGCGCCGGGGGCGGTACAAGTACTTGAAGCTCAGCGACGACATCGAGCAGCTCTACGACCTCGGGGCCCCGGTCTCGCTCCCCCATCCGGGCCGGGACGATCCAGAGGCCGCCGAGCGCAACCTCGCCGACAAGCCCGAGCACGCAGGACTGCTCGCCGAGCTGCGCAAGCAGTACCAGGACTGGGACGCGGGCATGGCCTCGCCGGACCACATCGCCTTCGCCGTGACCGGCGCCGACGCGAGCAAACGGCGCGCGCCGGGCGGGAACGAGTCGCCGGGCGGCTATCCGCAGCCCTTCCAGTGAGGAGCGGGCCTGCGGGCGGGGCTGCTCAGGCGGTGACGAAGTCGATGAGCTCTTCGACGGCGCGCAGGAGCGGCTGCTCGATCTGCGTGTAGTCCGTCGCGCCCTTGCGCACCCGCGACCACATCGCGGCGGTGTCCTTCACACCGAGGGCGCGGCAGACCCCTTCTTTCCACGGCACCCCGCGCGGCACGTTGGGCCATTTGGGGATGCCGACGGCGGCGGGCTTGACCGCCTGCCAGACGTCCACGTACGGGTGCCCTGTGACGAGCACGTTCGGGTCGACGACCTCGGCGACGATCCGGGACTCCTTGCTGCCGGGGACCAGATGGTCCACGAGGACTCCGACCCGGCGCCCCGCTTCCGGACCGAACTCGGCGATCCGCTCGGCGAGCTCGTCCACTCCGTGCAGCGGCTCGACCACCACCCCTTCGATCCGCAGGTCGTCGCCCCAGATCTGCTCCACGAGCTGCGCGTCGTGGACCCCTTCGACCCAAATGCGGCTCGCCCGCGCGACTCGGGCGGGCGAGCCGGGCACCGCTGTGGAGCCCGACGCGGTGCGCAGCGGCCCGCTCGCGGGGCCGATCTTGGGGCGGACCAGCGTCACGGGCTTGCCCTCCAACAGGAACGCGCCGGGGCGCATCTCGAAGAGACGGCGGTTGCCCCGCGCGTCCTCCAGCGTCACGTAGCCCTTGCGGTCCGTGTCCACCGCGACGACCGCGCCGCAGAAGTCCGAGACGGGGTCCTCGACGACCATGTCGATCTCGGCGACGACCTCGGGAGCGGGCTGCCTTTTCGGGCGCGCGGCGAGGATGTCGCCGTATTGGTGGCTTCGCATCCAGGCAGGCTACCGCGCAGGGCTGGAAAAATAGGGCAGGCTGCCGGGTCAACTCGCCGAGGCGGCCGCCTGCAGCTCGGCGATGTCGAGTTTGACCATGCCGAGCATCGCTTGGAAGACCCGGTCCGCCTTCACCTGGTCGGGGTGGCTCAGCAGCCCGGGCAAGATCGTCGGCACGATCTGCCAGGACAGGCCGAACTTGTCGGTGAGCCAGCCGCATTGCTGCTCGGTCCCCCCGGCGGAGAGCGCGTCCCAATACCGGTCCACCTCCTCCTGCGTCTCGCAGGGGACTTGCAGGCTCGTCGCGTAGTTGAGCGTCACGTCCGTGCCGCCGCCGAACGCGAGGAACGGCCTGCCCCACAGCTCGAAGGAGACGATCGACGTCCCCGTCTCGTCCCGCGCAGGCGATTTCGACAGGATCCGGGAGTCGGGGAAGAGACGGGTGTACAGGGCGGCTGGCTCGCTCGCCTCGGTCTGGAACCAGAGACAGGTGGTGATCGTGGGCATGGCGCTCCTCGGCTGCAGGGGTGTGATCCCCAGCATAGCCGGGCCGTGGTCGGGCGCGGCTAGGCTGGATGGAATGTCCTCCTCTCCCCCGCGGCGCTGGCTCCAGCTCACGCTCCTCGGCGGAACGCTCACCACGGAGACCTCGGAGGGCAGCGTGATCAGCATGTTGTTCCCGGCGATCCAGGCCTCGCTGGCGTTGCCGCTCTCCGCGCTCGGCGCGCTGCAGGCGGCCCCGAAGCTGCTCAGCGCTGCAACTGGGCCGCTGTGGGCGCAGCTCGCGGCTCGCACGAACCGAAAGGCCGTGCTCGTGTCCTGCGCGGCGCTCGGCGGCGCCTGGTGCGTCGCGACCGGCTTCGCGCAGAGCTACCTGCAGATCCTGCTGCTGTTCACGTTCTCGGCGCTCTTCTTCTCGGGGACCCAGCCGATCGTCACGGCTTTGCTCGCGGACCTTTTCGACGACAAGTCCCGGGGGCGGGCGACGGGCTACCTCTATGGCCTGATCGCGCTCATGATCGCCGTGCTCGGGCCGGTCATGGGCCAGCTCTCCCAAGTCCCCGGCGGATGGCGGTACGGGTTTTTCGCCTCAGGCGGGGTCTGCCTGGTCTCCGGCTGCCTCATCGCGGTGTTCTTCAAAGACCCCGGAGTCGGGGCTTCGGAGTCGGAGCTGGCGGCGTTCAGCCGGACGGAGCGCGAGGAGCACTCCAAGCTCACCTGGCGCGCGATCATTGCGCTCTGCGAAGTCCGGACGTTCGCGCTCGTCGTCGTGCAGTCCCTTTTCTGCGGGCAGTTCCTCCTGCTGGGGGTGGCGATCGTCTATCTCGTCGAGGTCGACGGGTTCGACAATGCGACGGCCTCCCTCGTCGCGCTGCCGGGCGGGATCGGCGGCATGATCGGCACCTTCTGCGGCGGGTTGCTCGCGGACCGGGCACGACGGATCAGCCCGAGGGCTGGCTACGTCGCCTTTTTCCAGGTCGTCGGAGCATTGTGCGCGGTGGCTTCGGTGCTGTGCACACAGGTCGACTGGGGCTCGATCGTCGTGTTCTGCGCGTGTTTCTTCTTCTACGGCCTCGTGTACGGGGCGTGGCCGGTGGCGACCCAGCTGATCGTCATCGATGTGACGCTCCCCGAGCTGCGCGGCACGGCGAACGCGATCCGCATCGCAGTCCAGCTCGGCGCCGTGGCGGCGCTCAGCCTCCTGCTCACCCATCTCGGCGAGCGCGTCGGGCTGAAAGAAGCCGCCCTGCTGCTCGTCGTCGGGCTCGTCCTTGTCGAGGTCGCGCTCACCACGGCGCTCTACTGGACGTACCCGCGAGACCGGGACGCGGTGCATGCGGAACTGCGGCGGCGGGCGGCCGAGATCGAGACCGAGGAGACCGAGGCCCAGGAGCGGCTGGACCGCGCCGCCCTGGGGACCAGCCCGATACAGTGATCGGATGGTGCTCCCCGCCCGCGTGCCGGAACTGGCCGCGCTCGACGTCGTCGCCTCGGTCGCGAGATCGGGCAGCATGGGCGCGGCAGCGCGCGAGCTCGGCCTGAGCCAGCAGGCGGTGAGCGCCAGGGTCCGGGCGGTGGAGCGCGAGCTCGGCCTGCGGCTGTTCCGCCGCTCCCCCGGCGGGACGGCGTTGACCGAGTCCGGGTCGGCGGTGCTGGAATGGGCGGCCGCGATCTTGGACAGCGCGGAGAAATTCTCGGCCGGGGTCGAGGCATTGCGGGGACAGAGCTCGTCGGTCCGCGTCGCCGCGTCGATGACCGTCGCGGAATGCCTCGTGCCGTCGTGGGCGGTGGCGCTGCGCAACCTGCACCCGGACAGCCAGATCCGGGTGAGCCCGATGAACTCGGCGGACGCGCTGAAAGCCGTCGTCGGCGGCGAGGCGGACGTCGGCTTCGTCGAATGCTCGGAGACCGGGGCGGGCGTCGACTCCCGTCCCATCGGCAGGGACGAGCTGGTCGTGGTGGTGCCGCGCGGCCATGCGTGGGCCCGGACGGGCCGGGTGTCCCCGGCGACGCTGGCGAGCACGCCGCTCGTGCAGCGCGAACCAGGCTCTGGCACGCGCGAAGTCTTCGAAGAGGCGCTCGCGGGCCAGGCCGGGCCGCTCGCCCCGCCGCTTCTGGAGCTGAGCTCGGTGACCGCGCTCAAAGCGGCGGCGGCCACCGCGATGGCGCCCGCCGTGCTGTCGAGCCTTTCCGTCGCGCACGAGCTCGCCGAGGGCAAGCTCGTGCGGATCGAAGTCGACGGGCTGCGCATGCGCCGGACGCTGCGCGCGGTCTGGCCGGTCGGGGCGAGGCTGCGCGGGCCTGCGGGCGACCTGGTCGGGCTGGCGAGCGCGGCGGCTTCGGGCAGCGGCGCGACGATGTGACCGAAGGCATACTATGCTGCCCTCACAAAACCGCCCGCCGCAACGTCTGCATGGTGAGAGCGCCAATGAGATGAGAGAACGACAGCCGGGCGAGCCGGCGCAGCTTTTCGAGGAGACCACGATGTCAACCGCAACGCAGACCACCCGGCACGCCGTCGTCGAATTCCCCATCGGCCCGTTGACGTTGGTGCGCGACGATCTGGGCTTGACCGGGATCTATTTCCCCGGCCATTGGACCAGGCCCGACGAGGCGTCCTTCGGCCCACGGGCCGAGCTTGCCGAGGACGGCGGCTTCGAAGCCGCCGTCGCGCAGCTGCGCGAGTATTTCGCGGGCGGGCGCCGAGAGTTCGACCTCGACCTGAACCTGCACGGCTCGGACCGGGCCCAACAGGTCTGGCGGCTCCTCTCGCAGATCCCGTACGGCCAGACCACGACCTACGGCGCGCTCGCGAAGGAGATCGGCGGCGGGATCAGCCCGCGCGCGATCGGCGGCTTCGTCGGGCACAACCCGATCTCGATCATCGTCCCCTGCCACCGGGTCCTCGGCTCGACGGGCAGCCTCACCGGCTACGCGGGCGGGCTGGAGCGCAAACGCAAGCTCCTCGAACTCGAACGGGCGCTCCCGGCTTCCGAGCCGACGCTGTGGTGACTGCCGGGGCTTCGGCGCCGCAGCGGGGCAAGCCGCCCTTCGAGGCGGTGGTGGGACGGCACGGCGCGACGGTGCTGCGAGTCGTGCGCGCGGTCGTCGGGCCCGTCGACGCGGACGACGCGTGGTCGGAGACCTTCCTCGCCGCGATGAAGGCATACCCGGAGCTCCCCGCAGAGGCCAACGTCGAGGCCTGGCTCGTGACAATCGCGCACCGCAAGGCGATCGACGTTGTCCGAGCGGCTTCCCGGCGGGCCGTTCCCGTCGCCGACGCGCCCGACCGAACAGGGGGCGAGCGGGCCGACGGGCGCGACCTCGACCTCGACCACGCGCTCGCCGCGCTCACGGCGAAGCAGCGCCAAGCCGTCGCGTACCACTATCTGGCCGGGCTGGCGTACGACGAGATCGCCTGCATCACCGGCGGCACCGCGGCCGCCGCGCGCCGAGCTGCCGCCGACGGCGTCGCGGCGTTGCGGCGCGTCTATCCCCAACATCCTTCGGAGAAACAGGAAAACTCATGAGACCAGTGGAACTTGCAGGCTTGTGCCCGGCCGAGCCCGCAGACCTTGGCCGACTGCGGGCCAGGCTCGCATCCGCCTCGGCGGAGCAAGCCCTGCTCGATGTCGCCTACCGTGTCGTTGACTCCCCCCTCGGCCCGCTGTTGGCCGCCGCGACGCCGGAGGGGCTGGTGCGGGTGGCTTTCGCGGTCGAGGGCCACGACAGCGTGCTACAAAGCCTCGCCGACCGGATCAGCCCCCGCGTCCTCGAGGCGCCCGCGCGGCTGGACCCCGTCGCCCGCCAGCTCGACGACTACTTCTCCGGACGGCTGCGGCGCTTCGAGCTGGCGCTGGACTGGCAGTTGTCCAAAGGCTTCCGGCGCACGGTCCTCGAACACCTCGCGACCGACGTCGGGTACGGGACGAAGGCCACCTACGGGATTCTCGCGCGGCTCTCCGGCAGCCCCGGCGCCGTCCGCGCGGTCGGCACGGCGTGCGCGACGAACCCGATCCCGCTCGTCGTCCCCTGCCACCGGGTCGTCCGGTCGGACGGCACGGCGGGCGGCTATCGGGGGGGCGCGGAGGCGAAGCGGCTGCTGCTGGATTTGGAGGGCTCGGCCTAGAGCGACCGGATCCGTCGCACGCGGTCCTCGACCGCACGGCGCGAGACTCCCGCCTCGGGCGCGAACATCTCGAAGCCGTGCGGGCAGCCAGGGTGCAGATGGAGCTCCACGGGGACGTGCGCCGCCGCGAGACGGCCCGCGAACGCGAGGTCTTCGAAAAGGAAGAAGTCGAGGTCGCCGACATCGATGTACGCGGGAGGGAGCCCGGTCAAGTCTTCGGCCCGGGCGGGCGCGGCGTAGCCGAGCGAAGCCCCGTGCTCCGCGTCCCGGTTCTCGCCGAGCAGGGCCGACCAGCCGGTGATGTTGTCCTCGTAGCCCCAGATCAGCATTGGCGCGAGCACGGGGTCGGGATCCGGGGTGCGGTGGTCGAGCATCGGGTAGACGAGCAGCTGCTGCGCGATCGCCGGGCCGCCCCGGTCCCGCGCCATGAGGCTCACCCCTGCCGCGAGCCCGCCGCCTGCGCTGTCGCCCATGACCCCGATCCGGCCGGTGTCGAGGCCCAGCTCGGCGGCGTGGCCTGCCAGCCAGACCAAGGCCGAGTAGCAATCCTCGACCGGAGTCGGGTGCGGATGCTCCGGAGCTGTTCGGTAGTCGACGACGAGCATCGGGACCCCCGACTCCGCGACATAGCGGCGGACGACGCCGTCGTACGCCGCGCCGATCACGTCCCAGCCCATGATCATGCCGCCGCCGTGGAGGTAGAGGACCGCGCTCTGCCCGTGCCCTGCTGCGGGCCGGTACCAGCGCAGCGCGATCTCGGCGCCGTCCGAGGCGACGAGCGCGTGATGGTCGACCGCGACGCCCTCCGCTGCGGGCGAGGCCGCGCCGATGTGCTGGAAGACGCGCGTGGCGTTCGCGCGCCGGGCCTCGACGTCGCCGAGGCGCGGCGGCTCGCCTGCGCGGCCCACAGCGGTCAGAACGGCGTCGACGCCTGCTGAGACTTCAGGGTCGGCGGGAAGTGGCATGGCGCCTGGTCCGGATCAGAGCGCGTGGACGTCTTGGACGCTCACGAACACGCCCTTGCCGTCCTTCTTGAAGGTCAGGCCGTTCTCCTCGGCGTCGATCGTCCAGCCGTTGTCCGTGATCGGCACGCCGTAGCTCAATTGGCGCGGCGGCACGCCGCCGAATCCGCCTTCTGTCCACTGGATGTAGTTCTGGTCCAAGTGGTAGTCGGCGATATTGGCCGAAGCCGCAGGCGCGACCCCTGCCCCCCACGGCGCGATGCACTTCACGTCCGTCGCGTTCACCAAGCAGTTGATCTTGCCGGACGGCGAGCCGACGATGCCGGTGCGCAGGGGCTGGGCCTCCGCTGCCGGGGCCGCGAGCAAGCCCGCGAAAGCCAAGGCTGCGAAAACGCTCTTGCTTCTCATACTTGAAAATCTCCTCCACGACCGAGAACAGGTTGCTGCGCTCATGCTAGCACGAGCCCGGCCTCCGCGATGGCGGCGAGTACTGCATTCTGATGCTCAGATCCCCGGGTCTCCACGGTGGCGCTGATCTCCACGTCGCCGAAGCTCAAGCCTTCCTCGATCCGCGAGTGCGTCACGTCCACCACGCTGGCCCCGACGCGTTGGAACACCGCGAGCACCTCGGCCAGCCCGCCGGGCTGGTCGCGCACGCGCACCCGGACGGTGAGATAGCGCCCCGCCGCGCGCAGCCCGTGCGCGATCACTTTGGTGAGGAGCAGTGGGTCCACGTTGCCGCCGGTCAGCACGCCGCAGACTTGGCCGGAAAGCCCGAGCTCCTGGCTCGGGAGCGTCATGAGGGCGGCGACAGCGGCCGCCCCGGCAGGCTCGACGACGAGCTTGAGCCGCTCCAAGCACAAGAGCACCGCGCGGGACAACGCCTCCTCGCTCACGGTGACCACCTCGTCCACCAGCGCCGCGACATGCTCGAACGGCGCGGCGCCCGGCAAGCCGATCGCGATGCCGTCGGCGATAGTGGCCATCGACGACAACGCCGTGGGGGCGCCCGCTCGGAGCGACTCCGGCCACGCGGCGGCGCCTTCCGCCTGGACCCCGAGGACGCGCGTCTGCGGGTGGAGCGCCTTCACCGCGAGCGCCATTCCGGCGAGCAGCCCCCCGCCGCCGAGCGGCGCCACGAGCGTGCCGATCGCGGGCAGCTGCTCGGCTACCTCCAAACCGCAGGTCGCCTGGCCAAGGATCACGTCGGGGTGGTCGAAGGGATGGATGAGGACCGCCCCGGTCTCCTCCGCGAATTGCCGCGCATGGCCGAGCGCCTCGTCGACCGAGGCTCCGCGCAGGCGCACTTGGGCCCCGTACGCCTTCGTCGCGCTGACTTTCGGGAGGGACGCGCTCACCGGCATGAACACGGTCGAGACGACGCCCATCTCGCCCGCCGCCCACGCCACGCCCTGCGCATGGTTGCCCGCGCTCGCGGCGACCACCCCGCGGCTGCGCTCCTCTGGCGTGAGCCGTGCGATCCTCGCGTAGGCGCCACGCGGTTTGAACGAGCCGGTGCGCTGCAGGTTCTCGCATTTGAGCCACACCGGGAGGCCGCACCGGTCGGTGAGCGCCCGCGAGGCCACGATCGGGGTGCGGTGCACGACCGGCGCGAGCAGCTGCGCCACTGGCCGGACATCGTCCAAAGTCAACAAAGCCATACAGGCATCATGCCGGTTCCGCGTCCGCGCCGCCGTCTTCGGGCTTTCGCGCCAGCCGCAAGGCGCGTTCGCCGGTCCGCAGCACGAGGGCGTCTGCTCGCATTTCGAATCGGGCCGGGCCTTCGAGCACCTTGGCGACGAACTCGTCCGCCGCCATCAGCGGGGGGCTGCATGCCATCATGGTGGAGATGAGCGGCCTGAAGCCCAGCTCGTCCCCATGGAGCGCGCCCGAGCCGCCCATGCCGTTGCAGCCGCCGGAGACGGCGACGCGGAAGCCGGTCGCGTCGGAGTCGAACCGCACCCGCAAGGACGGGGCCTGCTGGACGGCCTCGGCTCCGGGTCCGTCGGCCGAGGCGACGGACCATTCGCCGTACAGCGCCTCGGGGAGCTCGTCCGGGGACGCGGCGGCGCGTCCCCCGGCGAAGGCGCACACCGCGACGGGGCCGACGAGCAAGGAACGGAACAGAACGTGTCGCATGCCACAAGCGTACGCATGCGGCCATGGGACGTGCCCCCCGTTGGCCGCAGCAGCAGGCCTCCGGCTGTGAAAAACCCCTCCTGTCTGGCATGATGGTCCACCGTGCTGCCGCTCCTCCACGCCTCGCCGTCCCGAACCGTCTTCGCGTTGATCGCGGCGATCGGACTGCTCGGCGGCTGTTCGAACCGGGGGGCGGCCCCCGGCGGAACCCAGGCGGACCCGTTTCCCGCCGCCTCCGACGCGGTCGCGGAGGCTGGCGGCGCGGTTCTTCCGCCCATCATCCCCTCGGTGCAGCAGTGGGGGCCTGGAGCCGGAGCTTTCCGTCTCCGCCCGGACGCGAAGATCGTCGCCCCGCAGGCGTTGCGCGCCGCGGCCGAAGTCTTCGCCGACGACCTCGGCTCGGTCCTCGGGCGGGCGTTCCCCGTGGCGGCGAGCGGCGCCGTGGACGGCGACATCGAGCTGCGCCAGCGGGACTCCGACGCGCAATTGGGCTCGGAGGGCTACGAGATCTCCGTCGCCGGGCGCCTCGTCGTCTCCGCGCCGGGCGACGCGGGCGCGTTCCTCGGGACTCGCACCGCGCTGCAGTGGCTGCGCCAGTCGCAAGCGCTGCCCGGCGGGACGGCGCGGGACTGGCCCGCCTGGCGCGAGCGGGCGTTCATGGTGGACACAGCTCGCAAGTTCTACACCGTGGACTGGCTGCGCGACCGGATCCGGGAGCTTTCCTACCTCAAGTACAACACGCTCCACCTGCATCTCACCGACTCCCAGGCGTTCCGGGTCGAGAGCGACACGGTCCCCGACGCGGTGGCCCCCGAGCATTACAGCAAGGCCGAGATCGCCGATCTGGTCGCCTACGCCGCCCGCAGGCATATCGCCGTGATCCCGGAGTTCGACCTGCCAGGCCACGCCAGCGCGCTGCTCGCCCACCATCCCGAGCTCGGCGTCAAAGGCGAGTGGGGGCTCACGGTGCTCAACCTGGCCAAGCCCGAGACGTGGACGCTCGCCGAGAACATCATCAAGGAGTACCTTCCGCTCTTCCCCGCGAAGGTCTGGTTCCTCGGGGCCGACGAGTGGATGGCCATGGACCAGTTCGGCCAGCACCCGGAGCTCGCCCGTGCTGCTGTGGAGCGCTACGGCCCTGGGGCGGACCCCATCGACCTCTTCCACGGCTTCATCAACCAGATGGACGAAGTCGTGAAGGCCGCGGGCAAGTCCATGCGGATCTGGAACAGCGCGCTGATCCTCAACTCGACCGTGCCGGTCGCCTCGGACATCGGCATCGACCATTGGTCGGGCGCGGGGCTGTCGGCGCAGGACGAAGCGGCCGCAGGCCATGAGCTCCTCAACTCCACGTCTCGCCAGCTGTACTACGTGATCGACCGCAGAGTCCCCGACCCTGCCAAAATTTACGGCGATTTCGACCCGAACGCGTACCCCCTGGCGGCGACCGCGGCCAGCGTTCTCGCGCAAGGCAACCCGAAAGCGCTCGGCGCCGAGCTTTGTCTGTGGGAGGGCGGACAAGGTCCTGGCGAGGGCGAAGTGGCGGCCGCGCTCACCCCGATGCTGCGCGCCCTGGCCCAAGTCGTGTGGGGCAGCCCGAAGATCACTGATGATTATGGGCAGTTCGTCGGGATCAGCGATGTGGTCGGGCAGCCGCCTGCGGTGTAGGGGGCTGGGACTCCGACGAACCGGTGAGCGCTGCGTCGGGATCAGCGATGTGGTCGGGCAGCCGCCCGTGGTGTAGTGGGGCTGGGACTCCGACGAACCGGTGAGCGCTGCGTCGGGATCAGCGATGTGGTCGGGCAGCCGCCCGTGGTGTAGAGGCGCTGACATTGTCAGGCTTCCCCGCTAAGCTCGTCTTATGACGACACCGGAGGAAAAACGCAAGCTGAACAGGCTCGGCAATGATATGGAGGGCGTTTTCGCCGCCCTCGGCGGGATCCAATCAGTGCAAAAGGTCCACAGCCGCTACCATCTCGAGCACAAGACCAGATTGCACAGCATCGAGTCCAAACTGGACGGCTTGGAGACCAAACTGGACGGCTTGGAGACCAAGTTCGATGAACTAGAAACGAAAGTCGACGGACTCGAGACCAAGTTTGACGGACTCGAGACCAAAGTCGACAGGCTCGGGACCACGCTGGGCTCGGTGGAGGCGAAAGTCGAGCAGATCATCGAGATCCTTGGCGGCTGAACCCGAGGACTAGGCGACCGGGACCGAAGCCAGTCCGACCGCCTCGCCCGTCCGCGCGAGCGCGGTGATCCTGGAGATCGCCCGCAAGTATTTCTTGCGGTATCCGCCCGCGAGCATTTCCTCGGTGAAGAGCGTGTCCGCAGGCTGTCCCGCGACCAGCACGGGGATCCCTGCGTCGTAGAGCCGGTCGATGAACGCGACGAGCCGCAGCGCCACGGCCTGGTCGGGAGCGGGCTGGAACCCGGAGATCCCCACAGCTTCGACGCCCGCGACGAGCTCGCGGTAGCAGGAGGGGTGCAGGGTCGCCAAGTGCTTGGCCAGCGTGCTGAAGTCGTCCAAGCTGGCCCTCGGCGTGCGGGAGACCCGCTCGGCGAGCTCCTCCTCGGAGAACGGAGCGGGCGGCTCGGGCAAGTCGCGGTGGCGGTAGTCCGGGCCGTCGACGCGCACGACCTCGAAGCCGTCCGAGATCTGGCGGATCTCCCTGAGGAAGTCCTGCGCGGCGAAACGGCCTTCGCCGAGTTGGCCCGGCAGGGTGTTCGAGGTCGCGGCGACAGACACGGATCGGTCGAAGAGCTCGCCGAGCAGCCGGGAAAGGAGCATGGTGTCCCCCGGGTCGTCGAGCTCGAACTCGTCGATGCACACGATGCTGTGCTGCGCGAGGCGCTCCACGGTGCCCGCCATGCCGACCGCGCCGACCAGGTTCGTGATCTCCACGAAGCTGCCGAAGAGCTTCGGCGCTTTCGCGGCGTGGTAGATCGAGGCCAACAGGTGGGTCTTGCCGACGCCGAACCCGCCGTCGAGATAGAGCCCGACACCGCGCTGCTGCTTGCGGAACCACCCGGACTTGCTCGCCCGGACCGCTGCGGTCCTGCCTGCGAAGGCCTCGCCCGCGACGACGGCCGCGGCCTGGCTCGGCTCCTGCGGATTGGGCCGATAGCTCGCGAAGCTGACATCGGAGAAGGTCGGCGGCGGGACAAGGCTCGCCACGAGCTCGTCCGGTGGGACCACGGGCCGGCGATCAGACAGATGCAACACCACATATGCACAGTAGCGCCGCTTCGCTCTCGTTTCGAGCCTGTCGAGCTGGTATGAGGTCGAGTTCACACTGGTTCGCACGGGTAAGCTGGGCTGTCATGTGGAAACGACTCGCGGTGGCCGTGGCTGCCTTGACGCTGGCGCCCGCCTGCGCAGGATGCGGCTTCGACCCGCTCGGTGGGACGAAACTGCCGGTGTACAACCAGCAGAAGCCCGGGGACGCGAAGGGCCCCGGCGGGCCGCAGATCCCCGTTTTCGCCTCGCCGAAGACCGAGTTGCATTGGCATGACTGCGCCCGCCAACTCCTCTCGAGCGGCAATCTCCAATCTCCTCCGGAGGGCGTCGTCCTCGAATGCGCGACGCTGCCCGTCCAGCCGAAGGAACGCCGGGGAACCGTCATCACGCTCTCGCTCGCGCGGCTGCGCACCCCCTCGACCAAGCCCGAAGCCGCGCCGGTCGTCCTCACCACCGGGTCGGACGTCCCGTCCACGCGCTACCTCGCCGAGTTCGCCTCCTCCTCGTCGTCCTCGCCGCTCACCGAGCACCCGATCGTCGCGGTCGACCGGCGCGGGCTCAACAGCTCGCCCGCCGCCAACTGCGGCCCGCTCGGCGTCTCGGCCCGTCGCTCGATCGTCGACCAGATGCAGTTCCAAAGCTCGGGCGCGGACACGTTCGGCCTGCTCGCGGACAAAGCCCGGCAGTACATCGGCGACTGCCCGCAGTACCTCTCCATGGAGCCTGGCTTCTTCGACTTGCGCCATTCGGAGGAGGACATCGAGGCGTTGCGCTCGGCCTGGCAGGTGGACCGTCTCGCGCTGATCGGGGTCGGGAACGGGGCGTCGGTGGCGCTCACCTACGCCCACGACCACCCGGACCGGGTCGCCCGTGTCGTGCTGGACTCGCCGCCCCCGTACGCCTCGGAGGCGGAAGTCGTCGGGGAACAACGCGCCGCGGGGCTCGAGGCCTCGTTGCGCGCCTTCGCCGCCCAGTGCAAGGCGTTGCGCTGCTCCCTCGGGCCGGACCCCGAGGCGAAACTCGCCGAGCTGCTCGACGACGCTGGCTCGGGCCGCCTCGGGCGGGTTTCCAAGAGCCTGCTCGTCGAGCACATCGCGACCGTGCTCGCCCTCGACCCCGAAGGCCAGCCCGCCGCGATCACCGAGCTCGCAGACCAGCTGGGCGCCCCGGACAGCCTCGACAGCCACATCGGCGACACGCTGTCCTCGCGGTTCACCGACGGCCAGCTCATCGCCGGGTGCAACGACCAGCGCAACCAGCCCACCCCGGAGCGGGCCAAAGAGCTCGCCCAGGCGTGGAGCGCGAAGGACAAGTACCCGATGGTCGGCGGCGTGGTCGCCAAATCGCTTTTGGCCTGCTCCGGCTGGCCGACCGAGCAGGCGCTCGAAGGGCCGAAATCGTTCGCGGTCCCGGTCCTCGCGACGTTCACGAAGACCAACCCCGTCGTCGGGTCGTTCGACCCCGGCCCGATCAAGGCCCTCGTCGGCCTCGCGAACGCCAAGCTGAGCATCGTGACATGGGAGGGCGTGGGCTACTCCCCGCTCTTGCGCTCCCGCTGCGCGGACGACACGGCGGAAAAGTACTTGAACTCGGGGATGTTGGAGGCGCCCGAGCTCTTCTGCCCGGCTTAGCGGGTCCCAGCCCGTCGCCTTGCCCGCGCGGTCCCCGGTTGAGTAAGGTGCGCAGGTGTCCTATCCCCAGTGGCTGAACTCTGCGGGCGCGAAGGCGCTGAACGCGGCCCTTTGGCCGATCGCAGTGATGTCCGTGCTGCACCGAACGATGATCCTCGCCGTCAACGAGCACATCACCGACGACTTCAACCCGGTCTATCAGGCCGGGCTGGCCTTCTTGAACCACCGGCCGGTCTACACGCAGAACCTCGACCAGGTCGAGCCGCATTACCTGTATCCGCCGAGCGGCACGCTGCTGCTCTGCCCGATCACGCATTTCGACCCGATCACCGCGCGGCTCATCTTCATCGCGGGCACGTCCGCCGCGATCGTCGGCGCGTGCCTGCTCCTGCTGAAGTACTTCGACCTGCCGCTGCGCTCGTTCGCGACCCCGGCGACGCTCGCCGCCGTGTTCCTCACCGAGTCGGCCACCAACACCCTCACGTTCACGAACGTCAACGGGTTCGTCTTCCTCGCCGAGGCGATCTTCCTGCTCTGCGTGAAGCATGAGCGGCCCTGGCTCGCGGGCTCGGTGCTTGGCCTGACGTTCGCGGTGAAGCCGATCCTCGCCCCGCTGCTGCTCATCCCGCTTTTGCTGCGCTGGTGGAAGACGTTCGCCACGGCGGCGGCGGTGCCCGCCGTGCTGCTCGTGATCGGCCAGCTGTACTCGGTGGACGGCGGGAAGTTCTACACGGACATCCTCCCCTATCTCGGCAAGCCGAGGGACTACTACAACAGCGCGATCCAGGGCGTCGGCACGTACTACGGGGTCGCCCCCTGGCTGCTCTTGCTCTTGCGCGCCGTGCTCGGAGCGCTCGTCCTGATCAGCCTGTGGTGGCTCTATCAGCGGTTCCGCCGCAGCGACCTCGTGCTGTGGGCCGCGTCGACGGCGGGCCTCGCGCTCGTGGCGACGTTCGTGCTCGCCTCGCTCGGCCAGGGCTACTACTCCCTCTTCCTCATCCCGCTGGCGCTCTCGGTGGTCCGGGCGGGCTCCCCCATGCGGTCGTGGGCGCCGTGGCTCGGCCTGTACGGCTGCATGTCCTTGGACTTCTGGGAGTTCAACCAGCCGCTGCACCACGAGCATCCGCCCCGCGACCTGCTGGTCTTCTTGTACCCCAAGGGCCGGGACGCGGAGTACCTCAAATTCACGTTCGGCTGGACGGTCCTCGTCGTCGGCGTCTTCGCCGCGTTGTGGCTCGCGAAGCCGCACAAAGACGGGGAGAAGCCATTACCATTGGCGCATGAGCCAGAAAGACAGCCAGCCGGCGGCTGAGGCGGCGCGCCGGAGCCCGGCGCAGCAGCCCAAGCTGTCGAGCGCCGAGGCGCAGGCCCTCAGCGAGGCCCAGTGGCGCGAGCGCCTCTCCCCCGACGAGTACCAGGTGCTCCGGCGGGCGGGCACCGAGCGGCCGTTCGTCGGCGAGTACACCGAGGCGAAGACAGTCGGCGTCTACTCGTGCCGGGCCTGCGGGTCCGAGCTGTTCCGCAGCGCGGCGAAGTTCGACTCGCATTGCGGATGGCCGTCCTTCTTCACGCCGCTCGCGAAAGAGGCCGTGATCGAGCGGGAGGACAGCAGCCTCGGCATGCGCCGCGTCGAAGTGCTCTGCGCCAACTGCGAGAGCCATCTCGGGCACGTCTTCGGGGGCGAGGGCTATGACACGCCGACCGATCTGCGCTACTGCATCAACTCGATCAGCTTGCGCCTCGAGCCCGAGGAGGGCTAGAAGGCGCGGGCCCCGCGCGGCAGCCGGAGAAGACCGCTATGCTGACCTCGTGCGCTTGATCTCTGCCTCTTCGCGGGGGGCTGTGCCCCTCGCCCTGCTCGCGACCGCCGTCCTCGGCTCCCCCGCCGCGCAGGCTGCTCCGCCGGACTTCCCGAACATCGACGCGTTCGACTCGGTGACCTGGAACGACTACCTCGTGGGCGGTGACGACGCGCAGTCGCTGCATCTGCAATTCCTCACCCCGAGCGGCCTCACCTGCTTCCTGAACGTCGACGCGTTCAGCTACGAGTGCTGGGGGGCGCTGCACGGCGCTCCCGCCGGGGCGAACCATGTGCGCGGCAACGTGGTGAACAACCAGCCCGCGCCGGAGCTCGAGGACGCTCCGACCCTCCTGCCGAACCGCACCAAGATCTCGTGGCGGGGAGTGACCTGCGGCGTCGACGGGAAGCTCACCGCCTGCTACCAGGTGGACCACGGCTTCATCCTCGACGACAAGCAGACCAAAGTCTTCCCGTCAGCCGAGCCTGCGAACGGGCCGCCGGTCTCGTCCAGCGTCCCCGACGTCGGCGCGTCCGCATCTCCGGCCTCGCCCGCGCCAACGGCGGCTCCGACCTCGTAGCTCCGCGAGTCTGCCCGTCTGGCAAAGGGCTGGCAGGCGCAGTTCAGGGGCTTCGTTCGGCGAGCGCGGCTTCGAGCGCCTGGCGCATCACGTCTCGCGGCGCCTGCTGGCCGGTGAACCATTCGACCTGCCGGAACGCCTGGTGCAGCAGCATCGACTGGCCGCCGACCACGCGCGCGCCGCGTTCGTGCGCCAGCCTGGCGAGCGTCGTCGGCCACGGGTCGTAGACCACGTCGAGCACAGCGGGGGCGTGCGCCAGCGCAGGGGCCCACGGCGCGACAGAATCTGCGGGGACCGTGTTCACCAGCACTTCTGCCGAGGCCGCGACCTTGCCGAGGTAAGAGCTGTGCAGATCGACCCAGCGCGGTTTCAGGCCGAGGCTCTTCGCGAGCCGGAGCGCCGGATACGCGCGCTTCTCGTCGCGGGAGACCACCACGGCCTCGCGCAGGCCCGCGCGGGCGAACGCGGCCACGACAGGCAGGCTCGTGCCGCCCGAGCCGACCACGACGGCGGGCTTGCCGCCTGGATCGATGTCGAGCTCCTCGATGGCCCCGTACGCGCCGTCCACATCCGTGCAGTCCGCGAGCCAGCCGTCTTTGGTGCGCACGAGCGTGTTCGCCGAGCCGACCGCCTCGGCGAGCTCGGTGCGGGTGTCCGCGAACGCCAACGCCGCGAGTTTGTCCGGCGCGGTGACGGACAGGCCTGCCCACTCCTGGGAGAGCCCCGCGACGAGGCCGGGCAGCTCCGCCGCGACGCACTCGATCCGCTCGTACGTCCAATCGTCGAGGCCGAGCGCCTGATACGCGGCCAAGTGCAGCACTGGCGAGAGCGAATGCTCGATCGGCGATCCGAGGACAGCGGCTTTGCGGGTCACCCGGCGATCCTAACGCATCGGAGCACGCCGTTCTTGTGCGCGAGCGCGATGTTCCCCAGAGCGGGAAGCGTCAGCGGAGACGGCGGGCCAGTTCCGTCGCGAAGTAGGTGAGCACGTTGTCCGCCCCTGCGCGGACGATGCTCGTGACGGATTCGAGCGCTGCGGCTTCCCCGTCGATCCAGCCGCGCTCGGCCGCCGCGACGATCATCGAGTACTCGCCCGAGATCTGGTAGGCGAACACCGGCACCGGGGAGGAGTCGGCGACCTCTCGGAGAATGTCCAAATAGCTCATCGCCGGTTTGACCATGACGAAGTCCGCGCCCTCCGCGACGTCGAGCCGGGCCTCGCGCAGCCCTTCGCGGCGGTTGGCGGGGTCGAGCTGGTAGGCGCGGCGGTCGCCGTCCAGCGAGCTGCCGACCGCGTCGCGGAACGGCCCGTAGAAGGCCGAGGCGTACTTCGCGGCGTAGGCGAGGACCAGCACGTCGTCGCGCCCCGCCTCGTCCAGCGCGGCGCGGATCGCGGCGACCTGCCCGTCCATCATGCCGCTCGGCGACACGACATGCGCGCCAGCGGCAGCCTGCGCCACGGCCATCGCGGTGTACTGCGCGAGGGTGGCGTCGTTGTCGACCACTGTCCGGCCGGAGCCGTCGACCCCGAGCACCCCGCAGTGGCCGTGGTCGGTGAACTCGTCGAGGCAGGTGTCCGCCATGAGGACCGTCGAGTCGCCGAGATCGGCCTTGAGGTCGGCGAGCGCGCGGTTCAAGATTCCTGCGGGATCGACTCCGGCCGACCCCGAGCCGTCTTTGTCCTCGGGCTTCGGGACGCCGAAAAGCATGAGCCCGCCCACGCCCGCGCGCACTGCCTCGTCTGCGGCCTTGCGCAGGCTGTCGCGGGTGTGCTGCACGACGCCGGGCATCGAGGCGATCGGCCTGGGCTCGCCTGTGCCGTCGGCGACGAACATCGGCAGCACCAGCTGCGCCGGGCTGAGCCGGGTTTCGGCCACGAGCCTGCGCAGGGCGGGCGTGGCGCGCGAGCGCCTCGGCCGGACCGGCTGCCCGCTCATCGGCTGCTGCTGCGCCTCGACCGCTTGCGCGGCGGCGGCAGCGCGCCCTCTGCCCGGAGCCTGGCGGCGTGCTCGGCGAGCGCGTCCACGAGGGCCGGGGCCGAGGCGACGTCCGGCTGCACGTCCACGCGAAGGCCGAATTCCTGCGCCGTCTCCACGGTCTTGGGCCCGATGCACGCGATGATCGTGCGGGCGTGCGGCTTGCCCGCGATCCCGACGAGGTTGCGGACCGTGGAGGACGAGGTGAAGCAGACCGCGTCGAAACCGCCGGTCTTGATCATCTCGCGGATGTCCGCGGGCGGCGGCGCCGCCCGCACGGTGCGGTACGCGGTCACGTCGTCGACTTCCCAGCCGCCGTCGCGCAAGCCCGCCGCCAACGTCTCGGTCGCGATGTCCGCGCGAGGCAGGAGCACCCGGTTCACCGGGTCGAAGACTTCGTCGTACGGCGGGAACTCGTCGAGGAGGCCGAGCGAGGACTGCTCGCCCTCGGGCACGAGCTCGGGCTCGATGCCGAACTCGCGCACGCGCTTGGCGGTCGCGGGGCCGACGCAGGCGATCTTCACGCCGGAGAACGCACGGGCGTCGAGGCCGAACTCGTTGAACTTCTCCCAGACCGCGCGCACGGCGTTGGTGGAGGTGAACACCACCCACTGGTACCGGCCGTCCACCAGGCCCTTCACCGCGCGTTCCATCTGCGCGGGGCTGCGCGCGGGCTCCACCGCGATGGTCGGCACCTCGACGGGGATGGCGCCGTGCGAGACGAGCCGCTCGCACATCTCGCCCGCCTGGTCCTTCGTGCGCGGCACGAGCACGGACCAGCTGAACAGCGCCCGGCTCTCCCACCAGTTGAGCTTCGAGCGCTGGCCGACGACCCTGCCGACGGTGAGCACGAGGGGGTCCGGCAGCTCGGCGCCCATCTGGGACAGCCCGGAGAGGGTGGACTCGAGCGTCTTCTGCGTGCGGGTGGTGCCCGCCGAGGTGATGGCGACCGGGGTGTTCGGCGGCAGGCCCTGGTCGATCAGCGCCGCGCCGGTCGAGGCGAGCTGCTTGGCGGTCAGGCTCAGCACGAGCGAGCCGGGCGCTCCGGCGAGCGCGCTCCAGTCCACATCGCCGCGCAAGTCCGCCTCGGTGTGGATCGAGCCGAGCGGGATGCCTGCGTAGAGCGGGGCGGCGGCGGTCGCCGAGACCCCCGGGATGACGTCCATCGGGGCCTGGGACCGGGCGATGGCCAAGAGCTCGGTGACCACGTCCTCGCGCGAGCCGGGGTCGCCTGCGACGACACGGACGACGTCGTTGCCGTTCTTCGCCTCGTTGAGGAGCATTTTCACGATGTCAGACGGGTCGATCTCCTGGGGCAGGACCGTCACGTGCGGTTCCGGCTTGGCGGCGTTTTGGCCCTCGGTCGCCACGGCCGCCCGGCTTCCGATCAGCGAGAGGATGTCCTGCGGGACCGCCGGGTCCACCAGAGCCACGGAGGCGTCGAGCAGGGTCTCGCGGGCTCGCCACGCGAGCAGGCCCGGATCGCCTGGCCCGGCGCCGACGAAGACGACCCGTCCCGCGGTTTTCTTCTTCTCCATCACGATTCTCCAGTCACGACAGGCCGGGTTCGCCCTGCACGGCTCCAACGAGTTCCATGGCGCCCATGGAACGCAACGATTCGGCCACGCGGCGGCCGAGGGCGACCGCGTGGCTTTCGCTCAACAGCTCAGGGCCCACCAGGTGAGCTTCTGCTTCTTCCCGGATCACGCGCGACCCGTCGATCGCGCACACCGCGGCCTCGACGCGAAGCGTCTGCGCGTCGATCCGGGCGAGCGCTCCGACCGGGCCGGAGCACCCCGCGTTGAGGTCTGCGAGGACCGCCCGCTCAGCCGCCGAAACGACTCGGCTATGCTCGTGGTCGAGCTTCGCGAGAATCTCAACGAGGGAGGCTGCCGCATCGGCGCGGCACTCAACGGCGAGAGCTCCTTGGCCTGGAGCGGGCAGCATGACCGCCGGATCCAAAACCTCAGTCGCCTCTTGCGCTCGTCCGAGCCGCAAAAGGCCCGCTCGCGCCACGACAATGGCGTCGCACTCTGCTGTGGCAACCTTACGCATCCTGCTATCTAGATTGCCTCGTATCGGCTGAATTTCCAAGTCCGCACGTGCGAGGCGCAGTTGCGCGACGCGCCGGGGCGCTCCGGTGCCCACGCTGGATCCGGGAGGCAGTTCCGCCAGCGGGAAACCGGACCGGCTCACGAGCACGTCGCGGGGATCTTTGCGCTCCGGCACTGCCACCAGCGAAAACCTCGGGTCTTGCGCGGTCGGCAAGTCCTTGAGGGAGTGCACGGCGATGTCGATCTCGTCCGCGAGGAGGGCGTCGCGGAGCGCCGACGTGAAGACTCCGACTCCGATTTCGACGATGGGGCCGGAAACCTTGTCGCCGATTGTGTTCACAATCACAAGCTCCGCCTCTTCGCCGAGGCCTCGCAAAGCGTCGCGCACGGTGGCCGCCTGCGTCGTGGCGAGCAGGCTCCCCCGTGTGCCGACCCGGATCAACGGCTTTGCCCCTGGCGTCCTTCCGGCAAGCTGTCCCGCTCGCCAGGCTCGTGCGGGATGCTTCCCGTGACAGCGGTGACCGATCCGGGCGCGAGCCCGAACAGCTCGCGCAGCGCCTCGGCGTATTTGCCGCCGTCGCCGTCGCCCGCCAGCTCTTTGACCCGCGTCGTCGGCGTGTGCAGCAGCTTGTCCACCACGCGTCGCACGGTCTTGGTCACCTCGGCCCGCTGCGCGGAGTCCAGGCTCGGCAGTTTGGACTCGAGGCGGAGCAGCTCGTCGACGACGACCTCGTCGGCCCGCTGCCGCAAAGCTGCGACCGTCGGCACGACGGACTGCTGGAGCTGGCCCTGCAGGTACGCCGCGACCTCCTTGGCGACAAGGGACTCCACCTCGGCCAAGGCTTCGCGGTCCAAGGCCTCCTCGTTGTCCTCCGACAACGACTGCGTGTCGACCACCCGGACGCCGGGCAGGTCGGCGACAGCCGGATCGACGTCGCGCGGCACGGAGAGGTCGCACACCACGAGCTGCCGCAGGCCCAAGCCGCGATCTGCGGCGTTACTCCTCGCCTCGTGTACCACTTCGTCTTCCCGTACACCACGGCTCGGTGCGCCTGGCATCTCATCGCCTTGGACCCTGCGGCCGAATCCTGCGTCTTCGAAGTCTTCCGCGACGAGCAGCGAACCGGCGGCTCCCGCGCAGGTCACGAGGACGTCGAACGAGGGAAGGAGCCCGGCCAGGTCGGACATCGCCGCCGATCGCGCGGACAAGCCGCCCGCGCGGGCGGTCTCGGCCAGCCTCCGGGCGCTCTCCTGGGTCCTGCTCAGCGTCACGACCTCGGCCAGTTCCGGCGCTCGTCCCTTGAGGTCCGCGACCACCAACGAGCCGATCGCTCCGGCTCCGACGATCCCCACTTTGGCTCCGGCCCAGCCCGAGGCCAGGTGCGTCTCGACCTTGTCGAGCGCCCTGGAGACCATGGAAGGGCCTGCCTTCGCCACGGAAGTCTGGCTCTGGGCCGCCTTGCCGGTCCGGAGCGCTTGCTGGACGAGCCCGTGCAGGCTCGCCCCGACAGTCCCCGTCGCCGTCGCGGTCGAGTACGCGGAGCGGACTTGCCCGAGGATCTGCTGCTCCCCCACCACCATCGAGTCCAAGCTGGCCGCGACGGAGAACACATGCTGCACGGCGGCTTTGCCGTAGTGGACGTAGCAGTGCTCGGTGAGCTCGCGCTCCCCCACGCCGGTGTGCCGCGCCAGGGCCTCCCCGATCCGGGCCACGCCCGCGTGGAAGGCCTCGACGACCGCCCAGACCTCGATCCGGTTGCAGGTCGAGAGCACCAGCGCCTCGGCGACGTGGCCCTCACCGATGATCTGGGCGAGCAGCTTCGGCTGCTCGGACTCGGCGACGACGACTTTTTCGAGCACGGGAAGCGGCGCGGTCCTGTGGGACACGCCAAGGACGAGCAAGCTCATAAGGCCCCACCGGCACAACTGCCCTGCGCGGCCAAGCTCGGCGCGATCAAATCCGGCCTCCTTGTCGAGTGCGATCTGGCGGCCTGCGACTGCCAGCTCCTTCTAAGGTAATCCCAACATCGCGTGTTCTCCAAGTCGTCCGGTGTGAGTTTTCATGTCGTGACCTGCTTAATTAGGGTAGGCTACCCTTTGAAACAAGATTCGTGGCCTGCCTCTTCGGAATTCTGGCGCGACGCAAGTAGGCTAGAGGCGAGAAAGGAGGCGCGCGCGTGCCCCAAGATCGACAGAGCCTCGCAGGCGAAGCTGCCGCGGAGATGGCGCATGAGACCTTGCGCGCCCAACAGGTCGAGGACGAGGCGCGGGCCGCGCAGGAGCTCGAGTCGCTCGAATTGGACGAGGGCGAAAAAGAGCCCGAGGAAGTCCAGCCCGACCTCACCGCCGCCGCCTTCTTCGACGTTGACAACACGTTGGTGCAGGGCGCCTCGATCATCCACTTCGCCAGGGGGCTCGTGGCGAGGGACTACTTCAGCGCCCGAGACCTGCTCGGCTTCGTGTTCATACAGTTGAAATTCCGCATCACGGGCAAAGAGAGCTCCGAGGACGCCAAGCGGGGCAAGCAGCGCGCGCTCTCCTTCATCGAAGGGCGCTCGACCGAAGAGCTGCGCAGGCTCGGCGAGGAGATCTACGACGAGGTGATCGCCGGGAAGATCTGGCCCGGCACGCGCGCGCTCGCCCAGATGCACCTCGACGCCGGGCAGCAGGTCTGGCTCGTCACCGCGACCCCGGCGGAGCTGGCGCAGACTATCGCGAACCGGCTCGGCCTCACCGGGGCGCTCGGCACGGTCGCCGAGAGCCAGGACGGGGTCTTCACCGGCAGGCTGGTCGGGGACCTCCTCCACGGCCTCGGGAAGGCGCACGCGGTGCGGGCGCTCGCCGCGCGGGAAGGGCTGAACCTCAAGCGCTGCACGGCGTACTCGGACAGCCGCAACGACGTGCCGATGCTCTCGCTCGTCGGCACAGCCGTCGCGATCAACCCGGATCCGGAGCTGCGCGAGATCGCCCGCATCCGAGGCTGGGAGATCCGCGACTACCGCACCGCGCGCAAGGCGGTCCGGATCGGCATCCCCTCGGCGCTCGGGCTCGGCGTGCTCGCAGGAGCCACCACCGCGGTGCTCACGCACCGCGAGCAGCTGCGCGCGGCGTTCACCCGGGCCTGGCAGGCCGCGCTGCGGGCCGAGTGACATGGGCGCCGAGCTGAGGCGCCGAGCGAGAACGTGAAAAAGAGCTGTGCCCCGGCGGATATCCGCCGGGGC